>JAZSEJ010000113.1:0-4914 GCA_045531615.1 Ruminococcus sp. | reverse complement strand
GGCCTGCACGGCTGATGTTGTCTGACTCACCGTCGAGGTTTCCGTCGGTTCTGCAGGCAATGCCTGATTACCACAGCCGGTCAGAATTCCTGTACACAACAGCAGAAGCAGTAAGGATTTTTTCATCGCAATCCCTCCTTGTATTAGGTTAATTATACCATATCACAAGAAGTTTTGCAAATCCAGTCTTTTTCCGAAACTTCTACTTTAGCACCAAGTTACACAGCTTTTCTTTTGCAGATTACATAGACATTTCGGGTTCAGGTTCCTCCATTTCTTCCTCATCCTCGGTCGGCTGTACATCAATCTCCGTTGCCTGCGTCTGCTGAAGAGTGAATTCATAAGCATTCAGAACTGCCTGATTGATAGCTTCACGGGCGGATTTTGTAATGGCATGGAAGGTGTCATTGTACTGGGGATTGCCATCTCTGTCCTTGTAGGAAGTAGACGGCATATTGACAAATCTGCCTTTCTCGCTTTCCATTACTCTGAGACCGTGTACAGCGAACATTCCGTCCAGCGTCACACTGGCATATGCCTTTGTTGCAGAATCGGGATTGTCCACCATCTTGTTGATACTTGCACTGATTTTCATTGGGCGTCACTCCTTCTTTTTCGTTATATCTGCGAAAGCCCGATATCCTCGGACTCATCACATTCTTCTTCCTGCTGTTCAAGCCTTTCTACGGGTACAAGATATGCCCAGAACTGCTGCATATATTTCTCTACCTGTTCATCGGTAAGGGAACAGGATTCCCATTCGCCCTCGTCATTTCGTGTATTTCCGACTACAAAGAATGTACCATGCACGAGAATCTCTCCCACAAAGCGGTTTGGTGCATAGTCATGGAGGAGAAATTCGTCGTTGCAGTACACGATAGCATCATCCTTGGGTGTGAAGTAGATCGGCTCAATAGAACCGTCTACCACATTCTGCATGGCATGGATATCGTGACTGATTTCCGCCTCATACGGGACTTTTTCGTTTTCGAGGATGAGGATTCTCATCATATCGCTGCGGTCTGCCTTTGATGTGTCAAAGTCTACCATGCGGAATCCTACAGAATCCACATAAAAACAGCAATGGTTCACATCATCGGTGACTTCAATCACATTGCTGACCGACATTGATTCTGCAATATATCCAAGAGGCTTATTTTCTCCATTGCAGAGGGCATAGACTTCTTCAAGGGTTCTGCACGGTACTTCGCCGCCGTACACCTGCTTATAGATAGACTCATCGATTCTGCCGTTCTTGGCAAGGGCGGTCTGGTAATCACGGAAGGCGAGGTTCTTCTCATCCTTTTCGTGATCAATCTGGAATACTCGGATTTTCATCAGCATTTCTCCCTTCTTGCTTTCTTCATCAGATAGGAGAGCATTTCTCTGCGTTCCTGCGGAGTCAGCTGTTCAGCCATTTCCTGCACAGAGTCATGTTCCTTTCTGCAGTTGCTGCATACCTTTTCTTTTGTCACGACGACGGTATTGCCCTGAATACTGTATCCAATCAGGTCACCTCTACCGATATTAAGCATACGGCGAATCTGAATCGGAATCGTAGTTCTGCCATTTCTTCCGAGAAAGCGATAAGTCTTATTCATCTGCAAATTCCTCCCCACAATAATCGTTCAGCGGACATTCAGAGCAGTCATCGTGTGCGGAACACACCCTCATGATTTCTTCCTCCGAGATGCCGCAGTCCTTTACTTCATGATGTTCTGCCTGCTTTACTTCCTCAGACGGGAACATAGCAATCTCAAATCGTCCTGCTTTTGTTTTGATGGCGAGATCTACCTCTGCACCATCCTCCAGAAACACACCGGGTATTTCAATGCAGCCATCGTCATTGACAAAGCCCTTGGTGTAAACAATATTCGTATTCTTCATATTATCAAGCCCACATTCTCATCAAAAAAAGACAGCTGACGTGCCATCTTTGCTCTTTCACTTGTGTCGTAATTGGATATTAACAGCTCGGCGTACTGACAACCGCCGTCATATCGCTGTGCAAGGTTGTTGATGCGAGATATTTCCTCAATATAGATGCCGGGCTTATCCCACAGCTCACGGATTTCAGGGCAATCATTGTATGAAACAAGGAACTTTCCCGAAATACCAAGCAAGGTATCTCGCAGTCTGATGTGGTCTTTCGTCGTGAATCCCACGTCCTTGTAATAGTTCTCCGTCGCAAAGTACGGCGGATCGCAATAGAAAAAGCTCACAGGTCGGTCATACTGACGGATGAGCTTCTCAAAATCCTTATTCTCCACAACAACTTTCTGCAACCGCCTTGCCGCCATGTCAATCATCGTAAAGTCAGACCATATGGAATGCGGCTGACTGCCGAAGCTGTCAAGTCCCGAAGCATAGCTGTACCGGATCAGCTGATAGAACTTCGCTGCTCTGTCGTAATCCCGAAATCTCGGGAAAAGTCCACGTTTATGCAGGCTTGCAATCCACTCGAAGTCCTGACGGGAATCGAGAACATATCTCAGCTTGTATTTCAGCTTGTTTGGATTATCTCGCACACAGCGGTACAGATTTACCAGATTGCTGTTAAAATCATTGTATACCTCGAAGTCGTTGCCGGGCGGTTTATGGAACAGTACCCAGCCTGCACCGCCGAAGACTTCAATATATCGTTCATAATAGGGAGGGAATCTTGCAAGAACTGCATCACGCAGTGACTTCTTGCCGCCTACCCATGACATAAAACTGTTCATTCCTGTCCTTTCTGTCATACGCCAATGACAGAAAGAGCAAGTCGCTTTGCAAATTACAGAATGTTTCTGTCATTGGCAAAACGACCTTTACTTATTTACGGATGACGGGTTCGATGCAGCGGAATATGGCTTTCTTCTTCTCGTGATAGCCTTCGGCTTCGTTTACCGCAATGCACAGGTTCTTGTACTGCTTATGGGAAAGCAAAGCCTTGTGCTGCGGAGCATCACGGGAATGCTGCTGTCGGTGAAGGTGTAGTGGGGTTTCCTTTTACTTCTGCTCGTCTGCATATCTGATCTCCTTTCTCAGTCTGCGGATTTCTGCCTTTGCCCATGCAAGGGACGCACAGGCACTGCCTACGGCAAGTCCTACAAGGATGCCGAGGAGCATTCCTACAAAAAGGTTCATCATGTTGTCACCTCCTCTTTTCTATTTTGGGGTATAAGAAAAGCCGTCTGTGATTGTTAGTCACAGACGGCTATGTATATACATTCGGTTATGTGAAAATGCCATCAAAATATCATGGTGTAGTTTGTGATTAAAAAATACCATCCAAAAAACCACGATATCCTGCACATTTATTTCTGCATTCGTATTCTGCACAAAAATAAGTTTCTTGTCGCATATCAAAGTCTTTGTTTGCTAAATACTCAAAAAAGTCATCCTTATTATTAACTTTCAGGTAATCATCTTTAAGGTTACAGTAGCACAGCATACAGCCAAAACTATCATTTCCATACGGTGAATAATCAGAATATTGGCAAGTAAAACAACATTTAATATAATAAGCCTGCGACATCTGTTTGCAAATATCATGCAGAGCAGTCTCAAAATCTAATGTTTGTTTTTGACTGCTATACCTTGCTCCGTCAACATATAAAGTAAAGTCATAGACATTTACAACATCGTGACATACTTGTACATCTTCACAGTACATCCTTACCCTGCTTTTTTCTCTATTAGGCTCTGTATATTCAAAAGAAATATGAATCACGCCTTGTATCTCAAAGTTATCACGCTTACGAAATACCTTCACAGGTATTTCAATATCCAATGCATATCTTTGTAATTCATAACAATACGGAATTTTAGTGTCACCAATGCTGTAACCACCAGATTTTAAGATGCAAAATTTTTCCTTTGCTTCATCATACTTCGTAGTATCAGACAGTTCAAAATATTCAAGCATTGTTCCAGAAAATTTGATACCGTCGATAGTGAACGAAAGAGGATGTTCCCTCGAATCCTTCTCGGTGTTAATAATATCAATCATCGTGTCATGATATTTATCTTTGTAATGTGCTTTCCATATCTGCATAATTTACTCCTAATTTCAATATGTGATAGAAATCTGAATTTTATCTTAAATTCGATTATTTGTTTAGTTTTTCATCTATATTATACCACATCCCACCCCAAATTTCAATAGGAAAAAGGTTACAGATTCAAGAAAAATGGATCTGTAACCCGTGCTTTCCTACATTCTTATATCTTTCGATTCGTTCATGTCCTTATCAAATTTCAAAAGATTCCTTGCAAGTGCCTCGACCACATTCACGGTCACAGCATTGCCTGCCTGTTTGTACAGCTGTGCATCGGAAAGTCCAGCGGCTTCTACCTTACGGAACTGCTCGGTTGTAAAGCCCTGCAGTCGCCAGCACTCAATTGGCATGAGTCTGCGGATTCTGCCCTGATGGACGATTCCGTGTCTGTCTACAACTGTCAGCGTAAACATCGGCTCATTGGGTTCTTTCACACGTCTGCCGTTCTGATAGACTTCTTCCTTAAACGGATTGAGGATGGCTCTCGGTCCATCCTCAACAAGTACACCTGAATGCTCGCCCTTATGCTTACTCACGCCACTGTCCTGACGAGCTGTAATGCATCGGGCTTTTTCCGTGAGAGTTGGGGGATAGTTCATATCAATCAGATACAGACCTGTTTTTCCCCCCATACCGCCCGAACCGCTGCACTGCGTGACTGCAAATCCATCGGGATCGTACACACGCTGTCCTTGACAGCCACCGATCAGCTGTTTAACTTTCCGGCTATTTTCCTCGTCGCAGTTTCCGAAAGCCAGTATTTTTCCGGAACAATCGACTCCAAGACATCCTGCAAGGTACACTCGTTTTCTCGACTGCGGGACGCCAAAGCCGGCGCTGTCATGCACAAGCCATTCCACGCAATACCCCA
>JAZSEJ010000048.1:0-2828 GCA_045531615.1 Ruminococcus sp. | reverse complement strand
GCAGGCTCATCATTTGGATCTTGCGGAACAAGTCTGCCCTGTACAGCTTCCTGTAGGATGGATTTTTTCAAGGCTTCGGGGAAGGATGTGTTGAGGGCGGTGAGCTGTGTTTCGGCTTGGGCGTATTTTTCGATGAATGGAATAATATCTGACAGCTTATCAACGATCCGCTTTTGTTCTTCAATTGGAGGAATAGGAAACAGCATAGATTTCAATGTGTTTACACTCACTCCACCAATAATTCCTGTTGTGTTTTCTTTAAAAGCAGACTGAAAAACAGGAGATTGGAGATAATAGTATAAAAATTTATAATCCACTCCATACGCTACAAAACAGCACAGCTTATTGCCAAAGCACACATCATATTCCGTAAATGCGATTTTTTTGCCTGCACTACCGCCCTCAATACACATAAGGATACTATGGCAAGGAGCAATTCTAAATTTTTCGGCTTCAAATGGGATTTTTACGCCATTTTCATAAATAATATAATGATTGAATTCTACATCTTTTGTTCCGATATAATATCTGCCTTCAGAAAGATTAGTGTATTTAGCTTTCTTTTCGCTCTCATTTATACTGTTGCCTGTATACATATCGTTGGCAAAAGATAATCTACACCACTCCCACGAATCCGGAATCTCAAACGGCACTTCATCCGAAATATCCCGTATTTCCTTGCCGATTTGCTCGCAGAATGTATAAGGGAGATTACGGGAAGCTGAAAACGACTCTCAATTATTGAAATATATTGGATTTTGTGCTATAATTAATTATAACGTATACGAAGGAGAGGCTCGATATGGAACAGAAAACACTGGATAGGGCTACATACAAGAAAATTAAAGGCATGACTCGTGAAGAAATGCAAAATTTCCTCACGAATTATTACAACAACGTCATGGAGGATGCAGAAGCTCCGACGCTTGATCTTGGTGAGCTGAGGGAGGAAATCGGCAGTATCAAGGGTGTCGGTGAAAAGCGGCTGGATGAGATTATGGCGGTGATTGAAAAGCATTTAGGCATAAACTGAATATGATCAGAACCACTGACACCCCGTCGGTGGTTTTGTTTTTTCAAAAAAATTTCCGAAAACGTTTTAGAATAGTAGCGGTACTATTGACAAATCGTGCCATATCGTGTATAATAAAGGAAAGATTTGTAAAACACAGCTTTATATAATGACAAGGAGGGGATTATCATCGCCAGAGGAACCAAAAACCGACCGACGAAAGAAATGATCGTTCAGATAGCATCTAAACTATATATTGAAAAGGGATTTACAGATACCAGCAACAAGGAAGTCTGTGAAATACTGAATATCAGTCCCGGAAATCTGACGTTTCATTATCCGCAGAGAGAACACGTTCTCACCGAATTTGTCAAGGAACTCTGCGATTTTCAGTGGCGCATGATCGAAGTGCTTGAACACGAGGACAAGTCACCACTGCTTGCGCTGTGCATTGAATTTGCCACAAATGCGGCAATTGCAGAGGAAAGCAATGCCATGCGTAACATTTTCATTTCCGCTTACACTCACCCGATGCCCCTTGCGGTTATCCGTGAGAACGACACAAAGAAAACCCAGCAGATCTTCAAAGAGTTCAATCCCGACTGGACCGAGGAACAATATATGGTGATGGAAAACCTGTACTCTGCCATAGAATATGGTATGTTCTCATCGGCGGGACAGGAGGGCGTCAGCCTTGATATGCGTGTTGCCTGCGGACTGGATGCAGCATTGAGATTGTACAATGTTCCCGAACACTTACGCAATCAGAAAATTCAGAAAATCATTGCTATGGACTACAGAAGCTTCGGAAGGAAAATCCTCTCCGACTTCAAGGACTATATCACCGCTGTCAACTGGCAGGCGGTGGAAGCGACACGACAGAAAATGATCGCAAAATCGCAAAAAAGCAAATCCAAAAAGGAGGTACTTGCATGAAGAGCAAATTCAAAAGAGCATTGGCGTTCACAGCTGCCATTGCCATGTGCGGCATGACGCTGCTGCAATTCCCGACGGGGACATTCACTCTTCCTCTGCCTGCATCTGCGGCGGAGGGCGATGTGGAGATCAATGAGGAAAACTTCCCCGACGAGACCTTCCGCACCTACGTTGACACATACTTCGACACAACCGATGATGATGTTCTGACAGCGGATGAGATTTCAGCGGTGACGCGGATCAACTTCTATATGGGGGAATTTGACACCGTAACCGACCTCACGGGTGTGGAGTATTTCACCGCACTGACCTATCTTGACTGCTCCTACAACCAGCTGGCAACCCTTGATGTAAGCAAGAATACTGCACTGGAAACTCTGTCCTGCGACAACAATCAGCTGACAAGTCTTGATTTGAGCAAGAATACAATGCTTAAAAATCTGTATTGCAGATACAACAAGATTACAAGCCTTGACCTGAGCAATAATACTGCACTGGAATATCTGGACTGCTCCTTCAACCAGCTTACAAGTCTTGATGTGAGCAAGAATACAGAACTGACACATCTGCTCTGTAACGGCAACCAATTGCAGAGCCTTGACCTGACGAAGAATACGGCATTGCTCTATCTGTACTGCATGAGAAACCCTCTGCTTGCTGTGAATGCTGTAACGGGCATCACGACTTACTATAACGCATCCTCGCTGACTGCTTTCGCCGCTTCGACACCTATTCTCCGTCTGGCGGACTATGACATTGACAGCACGAAGATGAGCGGCTTTTCCGGCTGTGAAATCAGTACTGACGGCAATTACCTCCTTCTGACAGGAGACGGTACAGCGTCCTATACCTATGATGTGGACGGTGAAAACGGCGAGCG
>JAZSEJ010000066.1:0-8418 GCA_045531615.1 Ruminococcus sp. | reverse complement strand
GTCGCTGTAAAGGATGCTGCCTGCGTCAACAGGAATCCAATGGACATACATTTGAAACGGATATTTGTCGATATTCGCCATGTACTTTTCGAATTCCTTCTTCAGCACATCCTTCTTCGTGTACTTCGGAATGCAGAACAGTTCTCGTATGTACGCCCAGTTTACCCAATCATAGAACAGTTCCGAGCAAGCGTCAATATTCTCGCTGATGAGCTTGGTGAGGTCGTGCATATACTGCTCGGCACGGTAATTCGGCTTGATGACGTTGATACCCCATTTTGCAAGCTGTTTGATGTTGTCGTGGTCGTACCATTCCAGCCTGTCCAGATTCATGAGATTATACCGCATTTCCGTGTCGGTTTTCTTGAACTTCTGGAACAGCGTGGTGCGAAGCTTGCAGAGATAACGGATGATGGTCGCACCCTTGTGGGCATATAGCTTTTGCAGCGTGTCGTGGCATTCAGCGTCAAAGCACTGCTCGACGATGTGCTTTTTCACGCCGATGAGATAGGCTATGGTTGTGACGAGTTCTTTGGTATCGACGGTCATGGTATCGCCTCCTTGTGTTCCGATTCAGATTCAATCACTTACAATTTATCGCTTTCTTGAGCATCCCCATATATTCATCACACACCCACTCCGGTGCAGTAATTCTCATCTGTCCTGTAAACTGAAACAGCCATCCCCAGAATGTCGGGCTGAGCTGCACCTCTACATTTGCAGTGAAGCTATCATCCTCGCATGGACGGATTTTAGTATCCATTCCAAACTTTTCGTATATGTAATCAATCATCCGTGCATCGAACACAAGCGTCACCTTGACGGTTTCACCGCCATACATTTTGAACACCTGTGCATTATACTTGGCAACACTCCGGCTTCGGATCTTTGCTCTGCTGCTGATCGATTCGTCCAGAAGTACTACCTTTTCAATGCGGTCAAGTCTGTAATTGTAATTCCTGTCAGCCTTCGGATTGTAGCAGGTGAGATAGTATCTGTCGTTGTTGTAAACAAGGGCAATTGGCTCTACCGTGTGGATACCATTCTCGGAACGATATACCTTTTCCCGCCGCTCATTCAGATGGAAATAGTGGATCGTTACTTTCTTCTTTTCACGGATGGCTTCTTCCAGTATCTGAATGGTATAATAGATACACTCATTGGTCGGCTTGACGGTATTGAAACGGACAATGTTGCTTGTCAGCACCTCTGCCTGCTTACTGCCGCCGAGTGCCGCAATCTTCTCAATCAGTTCCTGTGTCTTTTTTTCTGACAGCAGGTGCGATGCCTCAACAGCGTCAATCAGCATTTTCAGTTCCGGTATGCTGAATCTGCGATCAGAAATATAATATCCCTTTGCTTTGCACACCTGACAGGACTGTATTTCATAGCCTTGTTCATTGAGCAGCTTGATGTCCGTTGCCAGTGTACGACGATCGCACACGATGTCCATTTCCATCAGCCGACGACAGATCTCATTTGTCACCATTGGGTTGTTCTCATCTGTTTCCTGTCGGAGCAGTTCCAAGAGCTTTAACAGCTTCAGTTTACGATAATTTTCGGGGTTCATACATTCACCTCCGTCAGAGTGGTTTATATTGTTTCTATTATACCATATTCTGACGGTTTTGTAAATAGCTTGTTGTCCTGTTTCTGCGACAATAAGCCTATGTACCGATTCGTTTCCGAATCGGTTATTGCATCGTCATTCCATGCTCATCACGGATACCAAGTTCCTGCTTATGCTTTCGGAGCATACGCTGAATCTTACTGTCAACCTTGGACTGCAGTTTCTTGTGACTCTTGTTATAGTCATCTTCAATTGCACGACTCAAACTGACAAACAAGCCGAAGATAGTTGATGCGAATGCGGCATTTTCTCTCTGTTCCATATTATCAAAAAGTTGCTGTGCGTACTCGTTACCGTCCTCTGCAGACTGAGTGAGCCATTGTATTGCTTGTGGCACATCACGCTTGACCTCCTCTGTACCAAAGAGATACAGTCTGCCAAGCTGATATGATGCCCACGAATTCTTCTCTGCTGCTGATTCAAGCAAGGAAATTGCATCGGGTATATTTTTCTTCTCTGTCAAATACAGCTTTGCAAGCAGATACTGTGCATATTCATTCCCTGCATCGGATGCCATTTTCAAGTAATGCTCTGCCTTATCCTTATCCTGAGGCACTTTATCACCCTTGAGGTACGTCCTACCGAGTTTGTATGCGGCGAACATCTTTCCCTGATCTGCAAGGACAGCAAGCCTGTCAATCTCATCTTCGATTGTAGGCTCTGACGGTTCTACCTCGGTTTCAAACACACCATCGGGATTCCATTTGAAGTCCTCCGGTAAGAGTGTATCATCCATTTCCGGTTCAATTTCTATTTCTGACAGAATTGATTCTACCTGCATTTCTAATACCGCCCGAATAATCATATTCTTCACAGGCTTGAACACCTTGTTGTCAGCAAGTGCAGGAAGCTCCGGTTCTTTTTGTGTATAGATCTTATACTTCAGCCGTTCCAACTCACACCACTTTTCATAGAGCTGTGATACCTGTTTATCCTTTGCAAGCTCTGCAAGGATATCATCGACAGTTCGTTTTACATCCTGCGGCAGATAGCCATAGACCTTCTTACCACTGACGGTCTGCAATTGTTCATGGAGCTTTTTCACCAACTTTTCCAACTGTGGATTGTTGAACGCTCTGTTCTGAATCTGCATTACCATCTGATGCACCTGTTCCTGTGATATAGATTTCAGCTCGTCACGGCTCAGCGTCTGTTCCTGATAGATGCTCTGCAGATCATCATGAAAGATATCATTTGCAAATGCAGAACGGATTTTGTCAATGCCTTCTCGGCTGAGATATCCTTGCTTGGGATTTGTGGAATAGACAATCAGATGAATGTGCGGATGATGTGTCGTATCATGAAATGCAGCATACCATTTCAGATTGCTCATCGGAATTCGTGACTGCTCTGCAATGACAGGAATCTGCCGCTTGACAAGCTCACGCCAGCGGTCAGAGTTGTCGTAGCCAAGACGTATTGCATCCTCACGGCGAAGTGACACTACATGACTCCATACATTTCCCTTGTGATGAGCAACCTCGTCCGCAACCTGATTCAGCACGATAGATTCATCACTGTCATTGAATAATCCATGAGCACCACGCTGCTCTGCACCGGGACGCTTTGCCATATAACCGACAAAATTCTGACGGTTGCCAATCACATCTGCGTGACGTTCAATGATCGTTGTGATCAGTTCACTTGCATTCTGTACTGTAGGATGTGCAGTGTAATCCTCGTATTCAAGATAGCGTTTCGCTTCGGGAAAGTCGCTGAGCAACTCGGACAGCATTTCCTTTTGTTTTTCTGTTGTAGCAGCATTGGAATCATACTGATTCTGCTCACGCTTTTCTACAGTTTCACGGGTTGCGATATACTTTGTGTAGTTTTTGCGTTTCGTCACACTCCTTGCACTGCCGCTTTTGAGATAACGGCTTGTGACGATGATTTGAGATAGGGACATGGGATCACTCCTTTCACTGGGGGATTGTTTTTTCTTCAGGGATGTGGTATAATTTAAAACATAGAATCTACAATACAGCGAGGATACAAACATGATAGAATTACATGGTTGGCTAACCATTTCTGAAACCTGTCGTGATGAAGATTTACTCTCACAAGCAGAAATCGACGATATCAATCAAAAAATAAACAAGATTATTGCAAATTCCAATAGTGATATTGAATTGCAGTATATGAACGGAACAGCCTTTATCCGTACTTTGCTTTGTTCTAATCATCACACCAAGCAAGTTGACTCTGTAATTGAAACATACAAAAACATTTCAAAAGTTGCAACGGGAAGCTATGGGTGTATCTATCTCCGTGACAATGAAGATACCGAGCATTACAACGAATTCCAAATGTATTTATTCAAAAGAGGAGATTGTATTTATAAGATTGACAAAGATTTTTCGCCGTGTATTCCTGTAATAGAAGATTAAAATCGGCAAGGGGAAAAATAAAGTAACTATGTACAAGCCGTATCACTCCGATACGGCTTTCTCTTACTCTGACCGCTGATACCTAACCGCCTTTTCAAAGTTAATGATACCATTGATACGCTTGACCTCATCACTGCACATCAGTCTAAGCTTGTACAGCGTTGCATCATCAACATCATTCATCGCCGCAAGCATATGTGTCAGCGCACCAAGCTCAACCGCAATTTTGAACATGGCACGGGACAGATTCTGTTCACTTCCTCTGACGATACCTTCGGTGATTGCTGCAAGCTGTGGTGCAATGAATTCTGTTGCAGTGTGTTCTTTATTGAGAAGGTAACCGCAATAAAAGCGCACAGCTTTTTCAATGAATTCGGTTTTTGAACCGCAGTTGTCATGCTCGTACAGCGCATTCACAATATCCATGGTATCGGGGTACAGATACAGCGGAAATTTGATTTTATCCACGGCGACATCATCCGAAATCCTCGTGTTTTCGGCAGATGAAGCCTTTTTTGTTTTCTTTGACTCCATGATTTTTGCAAAACCCCTTTCTTGACTCCACATTCATTTTTGTGATAAAACTTCGAAGAATCGGCGAGCTTTGCTCGTCCGATGTGATTGTTTTGGCGGCTGTGACGCCAAAACTTTAACCAGCAAACCAAAGACCTACCCCAAATCGGGGCAGAAGTCGGCTATTTCCGACCTCTGCGGACTTGCCCACAATGCCCTCAAATTTCGCTTGACAGCTCGTGGGGTATCCTTTCCCGACTGCGACTCCCAAACCGCCACACAAGCGATTCAGGAGCAAGCTGTGGGGGTTCATTCCTCGGTGTGCTGTTCCGACTGGAACTGTTCTGTCGGTTTTGCCTTGCGTCCTGATCTCCTTTCCGGCTTCTTGTCAGTCATCATATCAATGAAATCTCTGACGTTCTGCGGCACGACCTTGGTGTAGGTCTGCTCCACATACTTATCCAGCTCTGCGGCAAGAGTCGTGTCCTTCTGACCGAGGTACATCTCAATCGCCGAGAGCTTTTCTTCATTGATACTTACTGTGATTGTCTTTTTCATTTTCATCCCTCCTGACTTTCTTCTGTTGTAGGTTCTTCCGTAGTTGCATATGAGATATACGGGATTTCAAGCCAGTGTGTCCAGTTACCAGGGAGCGTCGTTTTCACAACGCCTTGCTCTGTCCCCATGGCTTCGATGACCTCACCGTTCCCAATATAGATTCCGATGTGACCGTCCTGCCACACAGCAAGTCCGGGGACTTCGGGAATGGTATCAATCGTACCTTTGACCATTGCCGCTTCAAACATTCCGTTTGCGGTTACATCAGCCATGCCGTTTGTTCCTACCTCAATTTCACCGCTGTCAGGATTGTACCAGCCGTAGCCCTTGATGAGACCAACGCAGTCTGCTGTTCTCCTGCGCATCCAATTCTCACGAATGAAATCTTCAAAGCCTGTGACATGTTCTCCGAACATGGAGGCTCTGTCCAGCAGAAGTTCCTCGGTAAGAATATTTCCATAGGTGCCATACACATAACCCCAGCCGTTCTCATAAGCCTGCTTTGCCCATATCACAAGGTCAGTTGAGTTCTTTGTCTGTGCATCTGTGAACATATACGGATTGATGACCACGTGACTGATGAGAGCATAGCTTCTCATGAAGTCCTCGTACACAATTTCCAGTCCATAGTTCTGATTGATACTGTTGATGAGTGTTGCATCGTCCGGAGCGTATCTGAACAGATTCGCATAGGCATTGAAATCATCCACTGTCACATCCTCGAAGCAGGAGATATAGATAAGCTGTGCCTTGATGGTCTGTTCCCGAACACCAGCCGACTCCATTGCAGATGCAATCTGCTGACCTGCGGATTCCATCTGTGCAATCTGATTCTGCTGTTCGCTGTCGAGGGACTGCATCCACACTGACTGATCAAAATTTCCTGTTACATCGGGTGGCTCGATTTCTCCCATGGTCATCAGCACCGCCACAGGTGCGAAGAGCAGAAGAACCACACCCACAACGATACTCAGAATCACAATGCCGTTCTTCTCTCTGGTTTCCTTGTCACCGAGAATGTCAAGGGCAAGCTTGATGAGGAATTCCTTCATCCTTATCGACCTCCCGCCGCACCAAACAGTGCCGCCTTGTACGCAGGTGCGATCACCTGAAGCAGATACCTCTCATTACCACAGCGGTACAGACAGGTTCCTCGCTCCGGATAGCGGATGAGACTGAACTCGGATTCTTCAAGTTGCAATGCGTCCATATATTCCTGTGGATTGATCTGTCCTGCGTTGAACAGGAAGTGGTGGGACGGAATACTGAACAGTGGTTTTGTAAACTCCTTGATTTCAGGCAGGAGGAAATCCTCGATATTTTGTGACGCCAGAATAAACGAGGACTCCTTTTTACGCACACGCTTCATGCCGTTGCGGATATATTCGATTGCGGTCATGTTTGTGAGGAATAAATAAAGCTCATCAACGGCTGCCACCGTGTTTCCTTTACCCAGGAGCTGATTGCTCATATACGACAGGATATTGAACAGCAAGGTATCTTTCAGTCGTTTATTGGTATCCATAAGACCTTTCACACCGAAGCAGATAAACTCTGCATCACGAATATTCGTATGCCCGTCAAAGTATTTTGCCTCCGCACCCTTACACATGGAGTTCAGTCCAAGACAGATATTCTGGAGCATTTCCTCGGTGTACAAGTGCTTCTTCTCACTGTCAAATGCCATGAACTCTTTTTCGATAAGCTCGTAGAGGTCACTCATGGTTGGGTAATCCTCGGCTGTAAACTGATCGAAGTTGGTGCCGTCATCCATTCCGAATCTGCCGTAGAGCTTCATCAGCATGATTTCAATGGTGTCGATCTCCGCATCAGTGAATTCCTTGTAGGCTCTGAAAAAGTCTTTCAGATAGCTGATGTGCTGACTTAAACGGGTAACCTTTCTGAAAGCTTCCGGTACAGATTCATTATCATCGCGGGCAGTTTCTTTTCCGTTACAGTTTTTCTTCGTGCGCGAAATGGGTCCAGCGTCACGCTGGTCGCCCCATGCTTTGGGTTCGAGGGGGTTGATCATATACTCTCCCGACATCATGTCGATATAGGTGCCACCGAGATTTGCACACAGCTCCTGATACTCACTCTCCGGATCCAGCACAAGCACACTTTTGCCTGCCTCACGATGATTGCATAGAAGCAGTTTCAACAGATGTGACTTACCCTGACCACTGTTGCCGAGAATAAGAACATTAGAGTTGGTCTTATCCTCGGTTCGCTTATCAAAGTCTACAAGCACATTGCTGCCGTACTTATCTCTGCCGATATAGAATCCGTGCTGATCAGTCTTTCCTGAGTAGTTCAATGGATACAGATTTGCAACAGAACTTGCAGGCAATACACGTTCAAACTGGCTTGTGAACACATTATTGCCGCACGGAAGCACAGCGAGGAAGCCCTCTTTCTGGCGAAGGAGCAGTCTGTCAACAGAAATCTTCGAGCGTGTAAGCTCCATTTGAATATCTGCCTGCAACTCTCGAAGCTTATCCTCCGTCGTCGCTCTCAGCTCAATGAACACAGCCGTGTGCAGGAGAGGCTCCTTGTTTCTGCGAAGTTCAGACAGCAATTCTACTACATCGTTGATGTTATCCTGTGCCTTGACCGACTCGGAGACATCGTTAGTTGTGGTCATCATGTGGTTCTTACGCATTGCCTGCTGAACAATCTTACGCTGTTCCATGCTGTTGACAAGGCAATTGTAGATACGCAAGGTCACGCCGTTGCGGTCAGCAAGGTGTGCAAGGATTGCCGTTTCCTCTGTGGTGGGAGGATATTCCGTCACAGCCCAGCAGGATTTGTAGAAGTTACCACAGATATAGTGGTCGGTGTAGAAACGCACAACACCGGGAGCGATGCGGTCAAAGTACTCCTTTGTGATGATGCGTTCCTGCTGTTCGGGGGTATATTCTTTTTTTCTTTTCTGCTTATTCTTCATTTTCAAAGACCTCCTTGTCGAAGTAGTTTTCTCCCTCTACATCGGGGATTTCGTCACCGGTGATACTCGTACCGAAGTACAGTGCCAGCATTCTTTTGATGTCGGGCTTGCTCATACGCTTAGCCGAGAATCCGTGGTCGCTGATGGTCTTGTCGATTCTGTTGATGAGGTTGAAGACCTGTTCTTCTTTTTCTTTTCTGAATCTGACTGCGAACAGGAACTGTCTTGCCGAGGACATCTCCGTCTGGATTTCATCGAGGAAGTTGTAGTCAGCCTCCAACAGCTTTCTGACCGCTTCGTTCTTTTCTTCCTGCAAGCGTCTGCGGACATATTCCTTATTGCTGTCGAAACACTCGCAGCTGTCAAGAGCAATGAGTTCCAGA
>JAZSEJ010000036.1:0-49425 GCA_045531615.1 Ruminococcus sp. | reverse complement strand
AATAACATGAGTTGTACATTTTTCATTCGATTTAAATTTATTACACAAAATTCAAATTTTATCAATTGCCTATTTTATTTTGTCTTTTCTCACGAAAGTAAATGCTGTTGCCCTGACAAGAGTGCTTTATATAGTTGATGGAAACATAAAAGGAGAGTATAATTTAAGTAGGTACGAAAACGCATCACAGATGAGAGAACGTGAACGTGCACTTAATAACTGGCTTATGGAAATGGGCTGGTGAGGTGATACGGGCGACTATTTGTCGCCCGTATGCCGTCTGAAAGGAGTTACTATGACTGATATTCTTATTGTTGAAGATAATAAAGAACTTGCCGACCTGCTGTGTGATTTCCTTCGAAGTGAAAATTACACGGTATCGGTTGCCGAAACAGGTGAAAAAGCCTTGTCGCTGTATAAAAAATACGGCGCAAGGCTTGTCGTGCTTGACATAATGTTACCAGGAATAGACGGATTTGCAGTCTGTCAGAAAATCCGTGAGGAGAGCAATACTCCGGTACTCATAGTAAGTGCCAAAACTGAAAAAGAGGACAAGCTGAACGGACTTGTTCTCGGTGCTGATGATTACATTGAAAAGCCTTATGATATTGACATTATGCTTGCTAAAATTGCAGGAATATTTAAAAGAAGGTATGCACTCGATGAGATTACTGACGGAGATATTCGTGTCAATAAAGCGAGTAATGTCGTTTATAAAAACGATGTAAAACTCGAAATGACTTCAAAGGAATTTGATTTGCTGGTGCTGCTCATTGAAAATAAAGGCAAGTCTCTCACAAAGGAATATCTATTCAATCAGATATGGGGAAGCGATAGTTTTTCCGAACAGCAGACATTAACGGTGCATATAAAGTGGCTTCGTCAGAAGATTGAGGATAACCCTAAAAATCCGAAGCACATTCAGACAGTATGGGGAGTAGGCTATAAATATGAAAGCGTTTAACAGAATTTCTGCTGTTGTGATTTTAGTTATAATTGCAGTTATTGTTACCGCAAATGCAATTTTGCTGAGTTACAACAGCAACAATGGCAGACCCTATCTTGTTGAGGTTTCAAGACTTGTAAGAGCAATAGAAAATGGCGATGAACCCGATATTTCGGAATGTGAATTTATAACAGCAATCACAGAACGGAACGATGATTTCTATAATTCAGACAGCGACTATGTCATAAGAGAAATAAACGGCGAGCTGTACCGCTTTGATTATACTGCAAATAGTAATTCGGATAAAACTGACACGCTGTTTGTTGTAAATGTGATTCTTGGCTTAATGTCGGCGCTAATTATTGCTGTTATGCTGTATGTAAGATTTAAAATTCTTGCACCTTTTGAGAAGCTGACCGATATTCCCTATGAGCTTTCAAAGGGCAATCTTGCCGCACCTGTAAAGGAAACGAAAAATAAATTTTTCGGACGGTTTGTATGGGGCGTGGATATTCTCCGTGAAAATATTGAGCAGCAGAAAGAACGCGAATTAAATCTGCAAAGGGAAAAGAAAATGCTTCTGCTATCCTTATCTCACGACATCAAAACTCCGCTTTCCGCAATAAAATTATATTCAAAAGCGCTGTCAAAAGGACTTTATACCGACAAGGAAAAACAGCTTGAAATCGCTGAAAATATAAACGCAAAGGCCGACGAAATCGAGGGATATGTTTCCGAAATCATAACCGCATCGAGGGAGGATTTTTTGAGCCTTGATGTAAATATTGGCGAGTTTTATCTATCCGAGCTGGTGACAAAAATAAAGGTTTACTACACAGAAAAGCTGTCGCTTATAAAAACGGATTTTACTGTCGGAGAATACGGCGATTGCCTTATAAACGGCGACATTGACCGAAGCGTTGAGGTTTTGCAGAATATTATGGAGAACGCCATAAAATACGGCGATGGCAAGGGTATTTCAATAAGTTTTTCCGAGGAAGATGGCTGTATTCTTGTCGCTTTGAAGAATAGCGGCTGTACGCTTGCCGATACGGATTTGCCGCACATCTTTGAAAGCTTCTGGAGGGGCACAAATTCCGAAAATCAGAAAGGCAGTGGACTTGGACTTTATATCTGCCATCAACTTATGCACAAGATGAACGGCGAGGTGTTCGCACAGATTAAGGACGAAGAAATGTGCGTTACGGCAGTGTTCGGTAAGGTGTGAAAAAATTTTTGCCCACCGATTATGAGCAATCCAAGGGTAATGGCAAAACTCGTCCGTTCAGAAATCCGGCTTATTTTGCCGAACAGATTATCAATAAAATGCTTGACAGGATTGAATATGCATGGCACACCGCAAACTTCAAGACCAAGAAAAATCTAAAAAAACAAGAAGAAAATTGATAATCCCAAGTCCGAATGGCAGATTTTTGAGAACACTTACCCTGCGACTATTTCATAGCATGATTTTGAATTAGTTCATGAGCTTCGACAGATTATTCCTGAATTATCTCAGTTTATTGAAGCAAGTGAGCAAAAGAATGCGAACACAGAACACAGCAGATTGATATCTATTTCCGTTTCAATGTTGCAGTTGCAACTGCTGTCGCTGACAGTTTGGTTTACAACAAAAAAGAAAGGCTGCATAGTTTTTTCCTACACAACCTTTCGGTAAATACGATAGAACTTCTTTATCAACCGTCCATTAAAGGGCGTACGGATTATTATTGTATTTTACTATCTTACATCAGCTCTTTTCTGATAAGTTCTATCATAATTGATGTATTAAGATCAATCGCATCTTCCGGGTAAATCTCCTTGATGTATCCATGCCAGAATTCAGCCTTGAAATCTGATATAATTTCATTGCTGTTTTTTCCGCTTTTCAGACTTTCCAGTATATTCTGTGCCGCATTTTCAGAAGCAGATTTCATATTGTCAAGAAAATATTTTGTCTGCTCCTCATTGAGAATACCATAATGCGGTGCAAGTATACGCTTAATATCAAGTTTCTTCACTTTCTCAATTGAAGAAACAGCAGCAGAATAGCTCACAAGATATAACGGTACTATTCTTTTTTCTCCGTCATACACTCCAAGAGTTTCAGATGAAAGAAGCAACCCTTTTTCCTTGCATATAAAGCCAATAGAACAGCGGGTATGCCCCGGTAAATCTATTACTTCAAAGCACATATCCCCTGCCTGTATTACATCTCCCTCGTCAACAGATATATCAACTTTCAATTCATCACCAAGAAATTGATAGTCTTTTACACCGCATTTCTCAGCAAATTTTGCATCCATTTCACGCATTGTACGCTTTGCACTTTTACGCTGAAAAATACCTGCGGCATAACTTCCTGCTACAACCCTTGCTGTGGGATAATATCGTAAAATATATGCACTTCCGAGAGCATGGTCATAATGAGAGTGAGTAAGAAAAATATAATCAAGTTTTCTTTCTCCAAGAACTGCTTGTATATTATTTGCCACCTTAAATCCCGTAAATCCAAAGCCTGTATCATATAAAACCGAGGTTTTGCCGTCATCTATCAGAAAAGCACTATCACCTTTATTGCATCGCATATCCATAACTTTTATTCTGTCCATTTTATTCTCCTTAATATTTAAATATATTTTTCCATAAATTCTCCGTTTCTGTTGCAAATACAACAGAATAATTATAAATATTATAGTATAATAACATCAGAAAGTCAAGTGCTTTCAAATATTTATTAAGGAGTTTTATTATGATAAGAAAGATAATAAAAATAGATGATAAAAAATGCAATGGATGCGGCTTATGTGCAGAAGCATGCCATGAAGGTGCAATTGAAATGATTGATGGGAAAGCTAGACTCACTCGTGAGGATTACTGCGACGGTCTGGGAGATTGTCTTCCAGCTTGTCCTACAAATGCCATAACATTTGAAGAACGCGAAGCACCTGCATACAACGAAGCTGCTGTTTTGGCTGCAAAAAATGCCAAATCAGCCAAAATTCTTCCATGTGGCTGTCCGGGAACACAATCAAAAGCTATAAAACATGAGTCAGTTTCAGTTTCTGCCCCTGTCACAAGTCAGCTTTCACAATGGCCTGTACAAATTAAACTTGTCCCAATAAATGCATCCTATTTTGACAATGCAAATCTTCTTGTTGCAGCAGACTGTACTGCTTATGCTTATGGAAACTTCCATAATGAATTTATCAGCAATCATATTACTCTTATCGGCTGTCCTAAGCTTGATAATGAAGATTACGCAGAAAAACTGACACAGATTATAAAAAACAACAATATCAAAAGCGTAACTATTGCAAGAATGGAAGTTCCCTGCTGTGGCGGTATTGAAAATGCTGTGAAACGTGCATTACAAGAAAGTGGGAAATTTATCCCCTGGAGAGTTGTCGTCATTTCTATCGACGGAAGAATTATAGATTGAATGTAATACAAAAAGTTCACCTAAATTCAATTAATCCCTGCAATAAGCAGAATTCAAGAATATATAGTCTTGAATTCGCCAAAAATATATGCTATAATATATAAGGTAATACAACAATCAACCGAGGTGTAGAATGAACCAACATACAAGATTTAATCTTCCCATATGTCTTACAGTCGAGGAAGACGCTTTCCTTCATTCAGAAGAAATAGTAAAACGATATATTCCTGATATAATCGGACAGAAGTCCATGATTATATCAGAAGAATTCCTTATCAGCATTTACAAAGATAAAATTGAGGATATAAGCAGAGATTTCGGAAACGCCGAAATATTCACAATCAAAAATGCAAGCTTTGACGAAGCTGTTTACATTGCTAAAAAAGTCTGCGTTGAAGATATTAAAGTGATAATAGGCATAGGCGGCGGCAGAGTTCTTGATACTGCTAAATATGCTGCACATATAAGCAAAGCCGTATATATATGTATGCCTACTTCCCTCAGCAATGATTCACTTGCTTCACCCTTTTCCGTACTTGAAACCTACGGAAAAGCCCGTAAAACCTTTGAATGTAAGATTCCTACAGCGATAATTGTAGACACAAATATGATTATCAACGCTCCTGTAGATCAGACTCTTTCGGGAATAGGCGATACAATAGCCAAACATACTGCGCTTTTTGATTGGAAGCTTTCAGCCTCCAGAACATCCTCCCGCATTGACGATTTTGCTTATGCTCTGAGCAGAATGAGTTATGATTCCGTCTATCATTGCGATGAAAAGAATATGAAAAGCCGTGTATTTATCCGAATACTTTCAAGAGCACTTGTTATGGGTGGTCTTGCTATGGAAATTGCTGGTTCTTCAAGACCTTGCAGCGGAAGCGAGCATCTTTTTGCTCACGCCATAGAAGAATACTATCCCGATATAAAAATAACACACGGACTTGCCGTTGCATTAGGAAGTATTCCTGCCTGTATTTTTCAGGAACAAGACGCAGCAGGACTGCTGGATTTCTTCCGAACATACAGTATAACCACAAATCCCCAATCATACGGCATAACTAAAGATATGTTTGCTGATATATGGGATAAGGCACGTACTGTCAGAGCGGACAGAATAACAATACTCAACGATGTAAAGCCTGACAGAATACAGCTTGATGAAATATATAACAGGATGGTGGAAGGAAAATGAAAAAAGGTTTGATATTCGATATGGACGGCACACTCTGGGATTCATCCGAAAATGTTGCTGCATCATGGACTGAAAAAATCAGAGAACTGAAATACGATTTACCTGATATAACCCAAAAAGATATTATGGGTGTTATGGGACTTACTATGGACAAAATAGCCGACATTCTTTTCAGCAGTCTTTCAAAAGATGAGCGTATGGAGCTACTGAACCTATGCTGCGAAAATGAAAATGAATATCTCCGCAAACACGGCGGTAATCTTTATCCGGATCTTGAAAAGACTTTAATCCGCCTTAAAGAAAACTATCATCTCTATATTGTCAGCAACTGTCAGAGTGGATATATCGAGGCATTTCTTGATTACTACGGATTTGGCAAATACTTCGATGATATTGAATGTTACGGAAATAATCTCTTTGAAAAGGGCGATAATATTGCTCTTATCGTAAAAAGAAATAATCTTGATAAAGCATGGTATATCGGAGATATTCAGGGAGATTACGACGCAACAATGAAGGCAGGTCTTGATTTCATTCATGCCGCTTACGGCTTTGGTAAAATTGAGCAATCTGTTCCCAAATTGGAAAAATTCAGTGATTTGCCTGAGCTTATAGAAACACTTTCAGGAAAAAATATTTAAGGCTATACCGCACCAAGCACCTGCTCCGGCAGGTGCTTTTTATGCTCTCACGAACAACTCCAGTTATACGTAACTTTATCAAAGTTCAGAACCTTTAAGTCTTTTCTTTTAAAGCATCATACTGTTAATTATAGGATTCAAACAATCAAAATCCACAAAATCAACCTGCTTATTATATGTCTCAATCATAGCTCTGTCTTCTGCTGTTTTCTTATCTTCTGGAAGTTTCACAACCTTTTTATACAATAAACTCATCATTGTTTTATGCTTAAAATTGAGTCGTGAATAATCTATTCCTCCCCTTAAATGAAATATCTGCGACATATCGTATATTTTTTCAGATATTTGCTTCTTTACCCCTTCCTTTATATTGTCTGTATTTTTGACATCAGTAGGATCAGCAAGACCTACAGTTATAATAACAATCTTCTTATTGTCTGTGCTTGTCAGATTCTTGAAAGTTTTTTTCATTCCAAGAACTCCGCCTGCATATAATCCTCCCATATAAATAATTGTTTCGTATGAATTGATATCACCTGCGTTTTCATACGATTTAAGCTCATATCCTGTTATTTTTGCCAACTCCTCGGCATACTGTCTTGTCGTTCCGTACTGAGAACCGTAAATTATAATATTCATATTATTTTCTCCTGTATTTTAGTAATATTACTGTAAGTATCTCTGAATACCCTTTTTATTATAACATATTTTCAAACATTTGTCACTCTTTATTTTTTAAAAGTCATTGAACAATTAATCTTGAATATAACAAGGTATTATGGTATAATAAAACTCTACCATTATATATTCAGAAATATTATATAAAAAAATATTTCAGAAAAGATGTTACCTTTTTCCGATATTTGATACTAATAGATATAAGCAGCTTATATATTACAAAATCGAGGAGGTGTTAATAACCGTGGGCGACTTTGAAGAATTATACCATTTATACTACAGCTATGTATATCATTACATATTGAAACTTACAGACTATCAGGATAATATAGCCGAAGAAGTTACTCAAGAAAGTTTTTATCAGGCCTATCTGTCATTGAAACGATTTCGCGGTGACTGTTCTATAAAATCATGGTTATGTCAGATAGCCAAAAACACATATTACAATTACATGAAAACACATTCAAAAGAATCTTGTATGGAAGATGCTATTCTTAATAAACACGATAATATGAACCTTGATACAATGACAGAAAATAAACAGCTGATAATTCATATAAAAGAGATAATTTCAAATTTGGATGAAAGAAGCCGTACTGTCGTAATATATCGCCTATTCGATGAAATGCCATATAAGGAAATAGGAAAATTGACTGGTATCAGAGAAGCGACATCCAAAGTGATATTTTCAAGAGCAAAGGTCAAAATCAAACAACAGTTAAAGGAGATTTATGGTTATGAAATATAAATGTGATATGATAAAGGACTTGATGCCACTTTGTCTGGATAATGCCGCTGCCGAGTCAAGTGAAAAGACAGTGATAGAACACCTTTCAGAATGTAAAGAATGTTCAGAATACTATAAAGCACTCAGCAAAGATATAATGCCTATTGAAGAACAGTGCAATAAAGATAAGAAGTACATTCTCTTAGCTGCAAAAATACGAAAAAAAAGATATATAACCGGAATGTTAATTGGATTATTAGTCGGATTATTCTGTTTCATTTGCCTGAATTATGCCAACGGCTACCGTTTAAACTCCAGGTCTGCAGCAGATTTAAGCGGACGATTGAACGATACGTCTAAAATCATCTCCTGCTATGAATGGAAAGATAATTATCATTTCTATATTTACGATAGTTACAGCTGCTTTGATGTTGTTTCAGTTAAAAAAACATTATTGGGATGGAAAAATCATAACAACTATTTAAACTGGCCTAAATGGAGTATGTATGACAAAAGTATCGGTATTGAAACAGTTGGTGAATTATGTCATTACTATTATGACGAAGGTGTACAGCTGTTCCCGATTATTGCTTATGATGAAAATATAAAGACAGTTCAAGTAACTTGTTTCGGTCAAAAACAAAAAAAAGAAGTCCGAACAGGAGAATTGCTGCTCTTTACTTTCGATGCAATCGACGGACAAACTAATACAATAAATGCTACTGCTTATGATGCAAATGAAAATATTATCTATTATTTCGACAATACCAAAGACCTTCCTCTTTGGATATCTTCAAACATAAAATAATACAGCTCATTATTATAAAAATATACCCTTACCGTCCCAAAACATTTAAGTGTACGGTAAGGGTATATGTCTTTTGCAATTTCATAAAGGCAAAAAGGCAACCTCGATTTTTTGGTTGCAAATCGAGGTTTGTTTGGCTGCAGCGGCAGAATTTAAACCTACGACCTTCGGGTTATGGGTGTTCGTCATAGCAATCTGCAATCTATCAGAAAAGTCAGTAAACAGCCATAAATCAGCATTATTCAGATTTCATCAATCTATATTTAGTGTTCCGTTATCACCGACATTGCCGAATCTCTCTTGAAAATTATTATTTGACTTTGTGCCTTATTGTGTTTACTTCTTTTTTAAATTATTTTCGTTTTAATTCAAACTTAAATGTAATTTATCTCTATCAGATTTGTTTTTAATGCTCCCCCGACTAAACTAAGCATCCGATATTTGCTTACATAAATTCCGCTCGTTTTTTAGAGATCTTTAATTATTTTTCAAGAATCATTTTTCTAAATACAATCATATCAAATACATCAAGAGCAGCGTCAGAAAAGACATCAGCTGCATAAGCCTGCTCCCCGTTGATAGCTTCACATCTGAGAAGATATTTTTGTAATATTACTGCATCTGAAATATTGACATCACCGTCAATGTTAAGGTCACCTTTTTTTCCTTTAACAGTGGCAGTTTCTATATCAATAGGACGGATTATAATATAACATACATTTATAGCTTTATCCTCTGAACGGAAATTCAATGTAAGTTCACCGTCAGTTACATCTGCATTTCCAGTAACTACAGTTCTGTCTGTGGGAGCGTTTTTAGCAATTACTCTTTCATTTTCTTTTCCATAGTTAGCATAAACAATCGGATTTTTAGAGCATCCCCATGGGTCAACAAAGCATAATTCTATAGAGTATGTTCCATTTGGCAATTCAAAACCGTAATCCAAATGACGTTCAATATTTGCTTCATATTGATTTTTTGTATATCTGAAACTATAGGATTTATCAGCACCGTCCGCTGTATTTGCCTCATCTGGCCACGTATTTGCAGTATATATACCCTTACTCTTTTCTGACCCGTTATACTGATCTTCTGCACTGTCTATAAGCCCCCACTTTTTACCTGTAACTTCATCAGCACCATAAAGCTGTTCAGTTACACAGTTGTATAAACCAAGCTTATCACGGCCTGTAACGGTACTTGTATTATGGTCGCCGCAATCTACATAATATGCAATTGTGCTATCATACTCATAAAGGGGAGTTATGGCCTCCATATAAATGAAATCGCATACCTTTGCAGATTCCTCACCATTCACATCAGATGAAAAAGTTACATCAAGAACGCTGTGTTCTTTTTCGTCTGCATTAACATTATAGATACAACGTTCACGCACATCCTGCGGAATTGTAAGTACCATTTCGTATATATTCTCTTCACCTGTGTAATTAAGCTTGCCAGCATAAAGTATAGCATCTCCTACTCTAACACGAAGACTTTTACCGTTATCCGATTTACGGAGTTTCAAACGAAGTCGGAGCATAGGTGCAGTATCATCAACTGCCATTCTGTATGTAAACCAACCGCCTTTTCCAACATAACGATATGTACTATCGTTTGTTACACCTACTGAATTCAATTCAACCATCTTATGGAGATTATCACTTTCGTATTGACCGTAACCGGGCTGAACTGTATCTGTAATTGTTGTTTTAGCACGAGGAAGCTTTGCCTCAATCACTGTACCGTTAGAAATAAATTTCCAGTAAATGCCGTAACGCTGCTGATATTGCTTATAATGGGGAGTAAATGTCAGCGTTGTATTTGTGTCTTTTAATGTAAAGCGTAATGAGTCCTCATCACGCACAAGATGATCGTCTATTTCTGCCATAAATGCTGCAACAGACTGTCCTTCCTTTGAAAGCTTGATTGTTTCGCTTGCTACAACCTTTTCTTTAGGTATAGTTACCCACATACCTGTACTATCGGTTTTCATATCATCCTTTCCAAGTTCAGCGCTAAGAACTAATGGACCATACTTAAAACCATAAACATCAGGGTTGTCAGGAAGTGTATAAGCGCGAACTTTAGCAGGGATAGTCAGTTCAATTACATCTCCGCTTGCAAAGCTGCCTTTAATTCTTGCGTATCCTTTTTCCGTACTATAACTGCATTTGCTTCCATTCACTGTAACTGTCATATTTCCGGCTGTCCAGTCGGGAATACGGAAACAAACATCAATGTTAGCATTCCCTGAAATTGTAAACTTTGCAGTATTTTCATATGGTATATTACTTTCCTGTTTTATAGTAATACCCTTATCAGCCCAATCAAGAATGGAACTCTGATAGAAATTCACGTAAAGTGCATTGTCATCTTTCATATAAATAGTGTCACCAAGCTTGGTAAAGTTCTCCATTCCGCTTCCTGTACAGCACCAGAATTTATCCCAGGGAGTGCCATACACCTTGAAATAACCTGTTGCCATAGGCTGGAAATAAGTTGTCATACCTGTTTCGGGATTTTGTGATGAAAGAATTGAGTTGTAGTATGTTGTTTCATAAAAGTCCATATATTTGCTATCATGTGTTATCTTAAACAATTCACGAGAAAGCTTCAGCATATTATATGAGTTACAAGTTTCACAGTTACAATTAGTACGTTCCTTGTCAAGTATATCATCTTCACCGAAATGCTCCCATTCGCTGTTTCCGCCTGTAATATAGGTATGATGAGTTGTTACCATATCCCAGAATTTCTCAGCATATTTAAGATAGATTGAAGCATCAACCTTCTGACCGTTTACAGTCTTTCCGTCAAGTACGGTATAACGCTTCAATGCACCAATAAATTTAGGTATTGTTGTGTTAGCATGACGATTTGTAAGAACATTGCGTCCGCCGTTCAGTACCTTATCAAACAAAGCTGTTTCGTCGAAATAATGTGCTGCTGTGGCGTGGCTGTCCTTTCCTGTAATTGCATACAGGTCATACATACAATCGTTCATTCCACCATATTCAATGGAGAGAACTGTTCTATGCGTCTGATCACTCCATTGGCTGCATCGGTTGTATACCCAATCTCCAAGATTTGAACCCACTTCCTTTGCAGGAGCATAACCTGTAGCCTTGTATACATCAACAAGTCCTGCAATGAGTTTATGCATCGTATACCACGGTACCCAGGCATCATCAAAAATATTAGCCTTACCTACTTCAACACGGTCAAACTGTCTTTCAACATTACCGTCAGATGGTTTAGGTGCTGCCCACAGGAAACCTGGTTTGCCTTTTGAATTATTCTGACACTGCTGCATTCCGTCAATAAGCTTCTTCATTCTTGAATACAGTTCAGTTTTTTCCTTGTCGCTTATAGTAGGATTCTGATAAGCCTGTGCAATAGCAGTCAGATAATGTCCAACACAGTGGCCTGCAATATTTGTATTTTCCCAACCGCCGTAACGTGTTGCACCATTAGTGCTGAGACCTGCATTATCACGAAATCCTGCAAGTAATTTTTCCGTATCAAATGCCAGTAGATAATCCATTTCCTTTGAAAATGCATTTGTGCAATAGTCATCAGTCATAGTGATATCTGCAATTGAGAAATCACCTATGTCCGGTTCAAATGCCTTTGCTTCTGTAGTATTGATATCGGGAATGGATATCATACTACAGAACATTGCCGCTGCAGATAATACGGCAGCAAACCTGCTTAAAAGTTGTTGTTTCATTATTAATTACCCCTTAAAATAAATTAGGTGAAAAATTTGTACACCTTATTTATATAATAAATCATTTACCCACAAATTACAACTCATAATTTGCAGAATTAGTGGATATTTTGCAGGAATAATAGATATTTCAGAAATCGATATCATGCAGTTGCAGGACAAGTAAGCAATTCCAAAATATTAGTAGACAAAGATGATGAGCAGAAGGAGTAAGTATTTCCACTGTTTCACGACATCACGGACATTCAAATGTTGCTACCATAAGTAAAATCTATGTTCACGCTATACAATCAGCTGATGAGATCGCATCGAACATTATTAATGATAAACTAAATCTTGGCAAATAAGATAGATAAAAAGCCTCAATACTTCTTTAATTTTGAAGTCTTGAGGCTTATGTTTTTAATTTCATTACGATATCATCGCATATCGCTCTCCGAAAAGGATTTTCTCCATAATAATCTCGGGAGAAATTTCTCCGCCGATTACCATATCAAAAATATCAGGTGTAAACCCAGATACAAGTGCTGCACCTGTCTGTGAACGTTTTACAGGCATATTGCTCTGACGGCTGTTCACATTCCAGAATATCACCTGTGGGAGCTTATATCCAAAGTGTCTGTATTTCTTTTCCATGGCTTCAAATACAGGAAAACTATTTCCTCCCTCAACACAGTAATCAAATTCCATATCTGAAATTATATAAAGCTTTGCAGGCATTTCGTCTGCACTTACTTTATTTTTCACAGCAGTTCTCAGTATAAGGTCAAATACAGCTTCGACGTCGGTATTGGCAACCTCATTGAATGCATTACAGAATTTCACCTGATCAACTATATTCTTACCCTTGATTCCAACAAGACGTGGATGTTTTGAAAACGTAATAAAGTGATTTGCAAATTTACCCTTGTTATGCTGTGCAAAGTATATACCTAATGAAAGTGCAGCGTCAATGGGACGTATTCCCCTGCCGCAGGTCATAGAGCCTGAGCCGTCAACAACAGCAATCGCATTTTCAGTATTACCGCCGAAATCGGGAAGATTTTTCCACGTTGTATCAAGAGAAAGACGTTCTGCTTTAGAAAGATTTGCATCAAGGCATCTGCGTACTATTTCATATGGATAAAGGGTTGATGTATTCAGCTTCGCCTCTCCCCTGTCAACTGCATGAAGATATTCTGTATAACGTATAGCGTCATTTCTTATGAATGCCTTTCTGTACTTCATCATAGCACATGACGGCTGTTTTTCATAATCAAATGTGTAATCACACACACGCAGACGATTTTCAATTATATCGGTATATCTGCGAAGTTCTGAAAGAGTCTGACGATATTCTTTTTCGTTCATTCCAAGCAATCTCGCTAATTTCTTACCCATTGCCTTTGTTTCGGAAGATGAAGCATTTACAGAGGGCAGCCATTTTGCAAGCAGCGATACCTTTCCGCCATTTTTATATGAGCTGATATCCTCGTTAAGCTGTCGACTTATTTCCTCAACTACAGATTTTTCACAGGGAGTACCTAACAGACAGCACAAATCGTCGAAACGGCCGTATTCAGCTATATAATGGATATTTCTCAAAACGGCGTCAACACAGTAATCCGCAAGAGTTCTCATGGCAATTCTGAAAAATCTTCTTTCGCCAAGACCGCCACGTGTATCTCTTGTAAAAAATACAATTTTCATAGTCTTTTCAGGATTTTCAATGAACGCACATATTACAGTCTCTGCAATATCCTTTACGGAGGCATTACGCATTGCACCTGCTCTGAAAAAAAGGTCAAGGCAATATGACTCTGTTGTATTATAGGTCTTTGCTCCGTTTTCTGTATATGTAATCCTGTTTTCTTTTTTTAATAATTCAAGCATAATAATCCTCCTGTTCTTTCAAGACAGTCATATTGCAGGATTCGAACCTGCTTATCACCATTTATTAAATTGCTGTAACTGTCTTTGGTTTAATAACAAACAAGGCACATTATATCATTAACGATGATTGACATTCTGCTGTTAGTGCCTTTATTATTTTCACGGTTCTTTGATTTTTCCATAATATCATCAAATTATTGCTGTTTGAACCGTTTAATGCAATACCGTACAGAGCTTGTACCGTGTTGCTTTTAATCTTATACACGGTGCCGTGGGAGTTGAACCCAATCTGAAAGATTGCCAATAATTGCTGTCAGCACCGTTAAAAACTAAAAAATTCTACCCTTTGACTACTCCAACTGTGAAAAGCTTCTTCACAGGCTCTACAAGGTCTGTCTGATTTGCCATTACATCATCTATATCCTTATACGCAAAACGTGATTCCTCTGCAACGTCAGATTTGTTATACTTAGCAAGAACCACATTCTGCTCTTTCAAGTCGCACATTACCTTATCAATAGGAAATGTCGCAACTGCGGCAGTACGGGAATACACTCTGCCTGCGCCATGAGATGATGACATGAAGCTTTCAGGATTTCCCTTTCCCCTTACGATATAGCTGAAAGAACCCATTGCTCCCGGAATAATAGCCAGCTGTCCCTCTGCGGCACGTATTGCACCTTTACGGTGTACCCATACATTTTTACCGTAATGATTTTCTAAAGCCGCATAATTATGATGACAGTTTATTTCATTAGAGAAATTCGGCTCTACGCCTGTATATTTCAAAATATACCTTGCAAATATCTCCTTTACCTTGGTAAGCATAATACTTCTATTCTCATAAGCAAAATCCATAGCAAGCTGCATCCAATGGATATATCTTTGTCCTTCGTCTGTATCAACAGGAAGAAAATGAAGATTCCAGGACGGATCAACGGAAGAATGCCATTTTGCATTGAGATTTGCAGCAATTTTATTGAAATACTGCCCAATCATATTACCGAAATGACGGCTTCCGGAGTGGAGCATTATACAACACATTCCGTTTTCATCTTCCTGAAGCTCAATAAAATGATTTCCGCCGCCAAGAGTTCCTGCCTGAAAATATCCCTCTTCAATCTGTGGAATAAGCTCAGCATCAGCCTCATAAAGCTGCATCTCCACTTTTGCTCTGTCAAGTACAGCTGATTCCTGCGGCTTTTTATAATGATTGAAGCCTGTAGGAATATTTCGCAGAATATCGCCGCATATAGCCTGTACAAGATTACCGCTTCCTGTTATAGTGTCACGGAGAACCGAAACAGGAATATCAGTCTGAACAAATGCCATTCCGCAACCTATATCTACGCCTACCGCATTTGGAATTACAACACCGTCGCAGGCAATTACTCCGCCGATTGGCATACCCTTTCCTGCATGTGTATCGGGCATAAGTGATATCCATTTATAAGCAAAGGGAAGCTTTGAAAGATGTTCAGCCTGCTCCCTGCATTTTTCATCAATCGCCTCGTATGAGGACTGCCATATTTTAATTGGTTTTGCATTTTTTATTGTATGTACAAACATTTTCTTTGCCTCCTTGTGCAATTTATTTTGGGGTTCTCTAAAAACCGGAACACGAGTGAAATTTCGTATATGACAAATCTCAGTTACAAGGCGGCAAACCACAGTAATACTTTGTGTATTGCAAGGTTTGGCAACGCTGTAAATGATGTTTGTCATAGAAAGTTCGCCGTGAGGGAGGTTTTTAGAGGTTCCCTTTTAATTTTTCGTTTGTCTATGTATGTATTATAGCATATAAAAATGGAAAAATCATATAAAAAAATCTGCGAACACTTATTTGCTACTTGAATTAAATGTGAATTTCTGTTATTATATATAATGTAATAAGGTTATCATGCAAAGAAAGGAGCATTAACCATGAGCGGATTTTCTGAACTGATAAAGAATTTCGATAAAACAAGAGATTATGTCCGTGATTTCTTCATATACGGTTTTAAGATGCGTAATGACTTCGAAAGAAAGAGCTCACGTACATATGATGATGAAAAACGGAGAGTTGAAAGCTGGCTGGGGAATTATGTTCGATATGACGATTCTCAAAGGGGCAGACAAATGTCAATTACCGTTGACAGCGGTCATATTGCTGAAAATCCCCTCTATCAAGCATACTACTCCAAAAGCTTTACAGATAATGATATAAAGCTTCATTTTCTGATTATTGATATTCTTTCAGAGGGCGAATGTTTATGTCTGAAAGACCTTGTTAATCAGCTTAACGAGGATTACGGACAATTCTTTGATGAGCAAACCGTTCGCAACAAACTGAAAGAATATGTAAAAGAGGGTATACTTCTCACAGAAAAGCGTGGAAAAACTGCATATTTCAGTCTTTGTACAGATAAAGCCGAGGACTATATAAATGAATATGCAGGACTTGATGACGCTTTGAAATTTTTCTCTGAAACGGGAGAATTCAGCGTTGTGGGAAATAGTATTCTGAAATCAGCTGAAATAAATAACGACTTGTTTTACATAAAGCACAACTTTATCGTTCACACCCTTGAGGATTCAATTCTGCCAGAAATTATATCGGCAATGGAACAAAAGAAATATGTTTCCTTTCATACTTTTTTTGCCAAAAACAGACTGAACAATGCAGTTCTCACAGGTGAAAATATAATTATACCCATGCAGATATTATGTTCAGTTCAGACTGGCAGGCGATATCTTGTAGGATATATTCCTCGATATAAACGGTTCAATTCTTTCCGTCTTGATTTTATCCGAAATGTTAAAATAGGCGAAACCTGTAATGAATATGACGAAATCTATGATAAATATTTCCGAAATATTCAAAAATGCTTTGGTGTTTCCTTTGGTATGCGGCAGGATAACGGAAATGTTGAGCCGTTAAAGCTTATATTGAAAATTGATGAAATTTCCGAGGATTTCATTATTGAAAGACTTCAAAGAGAAAAAAGAAACGGTACTCTTGAAAAAATCGGAGAAAACCGTTTTACGCTTACTATTGATGTTTTTGACCCCAATGAAGTAATGCATTGGGCAAAGACATTTATCGGCAGAATTATTTCTATTGAGGGCGGCAATAAAAATATACGTGAGCGTTTTTACAGAGATATTATAAGAATGAAAAAAATGTATGGGAGGGATTGAAATGAATATTTTCAGCGAAATATATGGCTCCTATTTTCGAATTACCGCAAAGCTTATGAAAAAAGAACAGCTATCGGACAATGAAATAATTAATGTTGTAAATAATGAAGGATTCCGTGACTCTATATTATTTCTCCCTCAAAAACTTATACCGCAGAAAGATAATTCTGATTGGGGACTTTTCAAAAGAAACACAGACGATACCCTCTCCCCTGTTATCAAAAATAAACCTGTTTCAACAATGACAACTTTACAGAAAATGTGGCTGAAATCAAAGCTTTCTGACCCTAAAATCAGACTTTTCCTCAACAACGATACAATTTCAGCTCTTGAAAAACGCCTCAGCGATGTCAAGCCATTGTATAATTCGTCATATTTCCGCTATACTGACCGTTTCAGCGACGGTGATGATTATTCAAATGAAATATACCGCAAAAATTTCCGAACAATACTCAACGGTATAAAATCCTGTGAAATACTTGAAATAGCATTTACGAGCGGTCACGGACAGAAAATCCGCAGAAAATTTCTACCCATAAAAATAGAATACTCTCCCAAAAATGATAAATTCCGTGTTTACAGTATGCTCATAAAATGCGGCAGGATTCACAGCAGCGGCGTAATCAATATTGGAAGAATAGAAAAAGTAAGGCCGACAGGTCAATTTTGTACAATTCCAGTTAATATTTCAAAGTATCTGAACAAAAGAAAGTGCAGCGAACCTGTTACCGTCCGTGTAACTACGGAAAGAAATACAGTTGAACGATTTTTTATGGAATTTGCACCATATGAAAAACATAGCGAACGTGATCTCACTACAGGAGAATGTATTGTTAAGATATGGTATGATAAGCAGGATGAAACAGAATTATTGATACGTCTTTTAGGTTTCGGCCCCACCATTGAAATTCTCGCTCCTTCTGATTTCAAACAAAAAGCAGCTGAACGAGTACTCAATCAATTTGAAATATTCAGACATCAGACTTAAAACAATACCGCACAGAACTCATCGGGTGAATCTGTGCGGTATTTACTTATTCCATTGTACATGCTGAAAAGATGAATAAAACGATGTAAAAATCCGAAATATGTGTAACAAATAAGTCATTCAGGATTACATTATTTTAAAGCCCAGGCCTAAATGGATTAGAATGAAAAAAACTACAATCAAATGGAAAATCTGAATGTATTTTTATTTTGGAAATTTTTTATATCTAAAAAAATCACCTCTGTTGGATACATTCTCCAACAGAGGTATTTGTTATATTACAAGTTATCTCATTTACAGCTAATGATGTCTTCAATTTGTCTGACAAAACCTGTTTCTTTCCAAAAATACTTTATTTCTAAAACTAATATTTTGAGAAAAATAGTTGATTTGTATTACTCAAAATCTTCTTTTGTAAACGTATATTTTTTATCATAGTTACCGTCAAGGCAAATATCAAAGGTGAAATCATCAAGGTTGTAAACGCAAGACCATTCTGTATCTTTCTGGTGTATATCATCAGTAAGCTGCATTGCTTCGTCTGCGTTGAGAATATTATATTTTTCAGCCAGACGTTCCTTGATAGTATCGTAACGCCAGCATTCCCAGTCGGATTCGTAATAATCATTCTCCTCACAAAGCACATCATTTGTACAGCCTGTATCCTCGACTATAAACATTTCATCGTCGTCCCATTCCACAACAACTGAATGTCCTGTTTTATCGGTGATATACAAGTGGAATGAATCGCCTATGAATGAATGATAATCATATGATTCAAGGTATTCAATCGCTTCATCAACAGATGCACAAGTGTCAAGAATAACTCTTATTGCCATAATGGGCATGAAATCCTTTTTACCGTTATCCTGATGAATTTCGGGAGTACTGAGCTGTAAAATGCCTATCCCCACACCCTTTTCATTTATTCCGTCCACGCAGGCGTAAGGCGCAGCAAGTGAAAACAGCTTTGCTGTCGGTGAATCTATGTCCATACCGTCCTCTGTGTTAATATCAAAGAAAGCAAGGTCAGCTACACCATAAGAAGCGTAGCCATTTTTAGGATCTGTATAAATAACAAGGGTATCAGTTTCATCGTAATCGTAATTACGTCCGAAAATGTGCTGTTCGTCAGGAGATGCCGCAGTAAACGCCGCACAGCTGAAGTTATCGGGATCAACTTCAATGGGCAGACCGTAAGCCACTTCTTTAATAATCCAATTTATATAATCTTCAATGGTGTCAATATCTGCGTCAATGAGTTTATCAATTTTGCAGTCATATTTGCAGGTCATTTTATACAAACCGTCATCAATCTTTGCAGTTGAGGAAATAGTCATTAATTTTCCGCTTATTGAGATAATCAAAATAATTATTCCGAGCAAAACAGCTGCAAAAAAAACAATCAGGATTTTTTTCTGAAAAGTGCCGTAAGCAGAATAAATGCTCCAACCGCTAAAAGAGTGCTTCCGACAGCTATAAGTAATTTGCCGTTTCGTATATCTCCCACTTTTATGTAATAAGGGGAAATTAAACTCTGAAATGCCTTTATTTCTTCATTCATCTGTTCCTCAGAGATATTCATTTCCAGCTTTTCATAACTAGGAGCAATTACTTCTTTAAAATAGTCTTCTATAGTTTTATTGAATTTTTCAGTCATTTCAGCATCGCATTTCATCAAAGTTCCGCAGAAATCCGAATCGTCAAAAACATCTTTGTTTAAAGCAGTATTGAAAGCCAATTCCGAGGAATCAGGCACATCAAAGCCTAGAAATACATATCCACTGATTTCATCGTTTTCGTATTCTTCATAACACATAAGATACAATGTGCCTTTGTCTGTTTGTTCTGTGGAAAACGGTATTGCTGGTAAAGTACCCCTGAATTCTTTTCCGACATCCTCCTCAGATATATTGAACTGGTCAAGTACAGGCAGATTCTCCGCCTGTCCGTTGTTTTTTCTGATGATACCAATAGTAAGTGGAATAATTCCGCTGATGATAAATATTATTGATATTACTATTGCTGTTATTTTCTTTTTACTCATACTTAAACCTCTTATCTTTTTACATATTTTTATTTATTAATTCACATTATTGATTGTATCAGATGTTTTACCAAAAGTCAATAGTAATACTTAATAAATCTGTATATCGACTTGTTCAAATAGGTGTGATATACTTATGATGTATACAAATATATTGTCGAAAATAAAACAGCAGGAGGTAAGTATATGGCATTTGAAATTAAAAACGGAGAACTGAACAAGTATAACGCAGAACCAGGTGAAAACAGAGTAGTAATGACGGCTTTGTACGGTATTGCCTGATCTCCTTTCTTGAAAAATAAATAACATGAAATTTAAAGGCAAAAACTGATTACACCCTTTTCATTTTTCTTATTATACTTGTAAAAAGCGGGATAAGCCTGCTTATAAATATGGCTGTTATTACAGCTGATATTGCAAGTTCAGCGAAAATATGATATGAAGGTCTGAATATCGCAAAATAACACATCAGCAATATAAGTGCAGTTCCTGTATAGCTTACAAAAGGATTGTATCTGAATGGAACAAAACGGCGTGCATCTATAATTCTTATAATAAAACACAGGAAATAACTCAGGAAAGTTGCAAGTGCAGCTCCCTGAATATCCAAAATCGGTATTAACAAATAATTCAGCAGAATATTCAGAATAAATGCTGCCAATATGGTTATAAACGCATTTTTTGTGTGATTTGTTGCTGTATATATGCTTGCAAGAAATAAATCAAGGCAGGTAAATAATGCTGCCGCTATCAGCAGAGGCGTGTAAATATATGACTTGGTGTATTCGAGGAAAACAGAATAATTAATCAATAGTGCAGATACAGGCTTTATTATTAAAATCAATGCTGCCGAACCTATAAAAAGTACTGATTCGTATGCACCATAAACTTTTTCATAGAAAATATTTCTGTCTTTTGATTCGTTTTCAGTTATGGCTGACATATTCCACGCCTGAAAGAATATGGTGGAAAGCATAGATATAAGGTTAGGCACTTTTACTGCAGCAGCATATATGCCTGCATCTCCCTCTCCTTTCATGCCGCCTATAAATAACTGGTCTGAAAACCCCGTAAACGTCCACATAACCGTTGTTGGAATTAACGGTATACAAAAACGCAGCATAGATTTTCCAAGTGAAAAACTGAATGAATTGATATTGAAGAATCTTTTCAGCCCTGCTGAAAAAAACAGAAAAATTGCCGAGCATAAATCAGAGAGAATGGTTGAGAGCATAAATCCCTTTACACCAAGTCCGAGATGACTGATAAATATAATATTGAATAACAGCAGCATCAATGTAGTCAGGATACCGTCAAATGAAAACAACTTAACCATTTCTCTTGCCCTTACAAACTGCGAACATTGCGCTCTTAACGATGAACAGAATATATAGATAATCAAAAGCAGGCTGTAACTACTGAGAGAAGAAAAAAAAGGTATAAACTGAATTAGTGGTACAACTGCCGCCATAAGCAGTAACCCTGAAAGAGATATTATTGATGTTGTTGTGAATATTTTTGTTTTATCATATCTGTTATCAAGTCCGTAGCGAATTATCGCTTCACCTAATGAAAAGGTGAATACAGGTATGAGAAATAATGCGAGTGTTTCCAACAGAGATTTTGCGAACAGCTGTGACGGACTTATATGTTTAGTATACAGATTATTCAGAAAAAGTGAAATTACCTTCGAAGAAAAGCTCCCGATTGTAAATATAATGGTATTGAAGGCGAGATTTTTATATTTATTCATATTATCTGATAAGCTCCAATGGTATTAAGGATGAATCAAACAGAACCTCTGAATGATTATCAAGTAAACTCTTGTATTCCGATTTTAAGAGAACACAATATTTCCCCTGATTGACGCTTCTATTATATCACCATATTGCGAAAAAGTCAAATATTCATAAAAAATATAATCAGATTTGCGTTGCAGTTATCAATATTTTTTAAAATGTGTTGTTTTTTTGATATTTATATGATATAATATAATAAAAATTATTCTATATGTTTTGGAGTTTTGGAGGCAAAATAATGAAAAATAGAAAACTATTCTGCGAAATTTCACCACTATGCTATAAGATATCCCATAAAAAGGAGTGCTTGCTGCACGATGTTAAGGATATTATGAAAAACGAAAAAATCTCAACAGAAAAAAATACAGTTCCTCTGCCTGTAGTTCTGAAAAATCATAGTTCAAAAATGCTTCGTAATCTTTGCGGCGTTGATATGCAGTTACAGGAAAACAAAAAAACAAATCTTCGTATTGCCGGAAGAAAAATCAATGGAATTGTGGTAAATCCAGGAGAAACCTTTTCGTTCTGGAAACTTGTTGGTGACCCAAACAAGAAAAACGGATACCTCGATGGACTTGTTATTCAAGGCGAAAAAGTTACAAGCGGAATCGGCGGTGGATTATGTCAGCTTGCTAATCTTATTCACTGGATGGTTTTAAACAGTCCTCTTGAAGTAACAGAAATGCATCATCACAGCGACGCACTTTTTCCCGATAATGGTAGGCGTGTTCCATTCGGAACCGGTACAAGTGTTTCCTACAAGAATCAGGATTACAGATTTAAAAACACAACAAAAAATCCTGTTCAGCTGATGATATGGCAGGACGATAACGAGCTTTTCGGTGAGCTTCGTTCCACGAAGTCGCTTCCATATACCTACCGTATTATTGAAGAAAATAATGGTTTTGTGGAGGAGAACGGGATTTTTTACCGTGTCAGTCAGGTTTACAGGATTACTTTTGATAGAGAAAAAAGAATTGTTCATCGGGATATTGTCCTCAATAATCATTCAAGAGTTCTATATGATTATTCGCTTATTCCAGAAAATCAGATTATCACTCCAGGTTTACGCAGACTTACATATAATGGAGATTTTTAGAGAACAAAAACGATATTTTTTGACAGACTGAAGGCTGCGAATCCGCAGCCTTTTCTCCTATTCAGCAATATATTCGTTAGCTGGCGGCAAGCACATATGCCCTCTCCACACATAGTAAGTTGTTTTGTTATTCAGCAATGGATATTTCTCGCTCTCGCTCATTACTGAAACATTTGCAAGTAATGGCAGTCTTTCGAGAATTTCAGATAAGTCCGTCTTGTCTTTCAAAACAATCGTTATATGCTCAGGAAGATTTTCATCCAACAGCTTTGCCAGCAGAAACAGGCTGTGCCCTGCCGGATACTCCGCTGCTTGTGCAGATAAAAAAGACAGCTGTTTTTCTGCAAGTTCTCTGTACTTCTCCTCCTCCGTCAGCTGATACAGCCTCACGAAATTGTATGCCATTACAGAATTTCCGCTTGGAATTGCTCCGTAATAGGTTTCTTTCGGATTCATAAACAGCTCGGCATTCTCCGATTCACAGAGGAAGAAGCCGCCGTTTTCGCTATCAGCAAAACGCTTTACTGCTTCATTGCGGAATTGTTCAGCCTTATTGAGATAAGTGCTGTCTAACGTAGAATTATAAAGCTCTATCAGCGCAGAAATATAATATGCGTAATCATCAAGAAACGCCTTGTCAGAACGTTTCTCGTCACGGAAGCTTATGTACAGCTGCATAATATCGCACAGATACTTACTGAAGAACTGGAACAGATTTTGATGGAAAAGCGGGATTATGTTTTGAACCATATTCGTGATGAAATTAACCAATCAGTGTTTGGCAGAAAATGTGCAGAATTTGATGAACGATACAATGAGAAAGCAGAAACATACAATCGATTACAGGAAAAGCTGATACAGCGTCAATCTAGAGCAGAATTCCTACAAAAATTTTACAGTAGGGTTGAAGCTGTAACAGGTACAATTGACTTCTTCGATGCAGCACTATGGCGGACGCTCATTGAAAAAGCAACAGTTCATAATGACGGCAGAATCATTTTTAAATTCCTTGACGGAACGGAAATTGAAGCATAATTTAACCTCCGCAGTTTGCTGAAAATGCAAGCTGCGGAGGTCTTTTTTGCTTTATAAACAATAGAAAACGATTGTTATTTTCTTAACAAAAAAGTCGCATTTGGTATCAAACACTTTGCCACCCTAAAGCAAAAATATGCGACTTTTTTGATGCCGTTTTCTTTTGGTATACTTTCGTGTATCTGAACGGCTATTTTCACTCTACCTGCAAAGCAACTGAAAACGGCTCTATTCCCGAAACCTCGTAGAATAGAGCCATTCTGCATATAAAAGTTACACCGAAATTTGTATCAAAATTTCGGTGCAGTTATGGTTGCGGGAGCCGGATTTGAACCTACGACCTTCGAGCTACGAGAGATTTACTTAATAAATTTACATATGTCCAATTGAATGACTTTAGGGCTATATTACGCCATTTCTCATTTTTGAGCATTCACCAGCTTAGGTGCTGTGAAGATGTTATTAGGGGTCTGAATTGGGGTCAAATTACGATATCCTAAAAATAAATTAGATAAATTTTTGTGACGGCTTATAGTGTGAAAACACGTTTTTATTGGATACACATTGGATATGGAACTAATCTTAATAATCAGGAAAAACATCTCTGTTCAACTCAACTGCCACACTCTTTACTTAGTAGTGGCAATTTATGAGTTTCCCTGGCAGCGCTCTCCGATTCAAGATGTTCTATCAACTGTTATCAGTCGAGGATGTCAGCATTCCTACAACAATCTGTCTCTGAGTCCCATCATCTGTGCAGGTCACAATAGTAATACGGTCATCGCCGAAATCATCCAGCACCCACGTTTCACTTGGCTCTACAATGAAATTTTTTGTAACCGTGTAGGTGAACTTTGTTCTCTCCTTGTTGTTGTCAATCAGATACATCTCCATACCAATTTCGATATGTTTCATCTCATTGAAGATCTCTGCATAAATCGTGCTGTTGTGTCCTGCGATACAGTAATTTCCTGAACCGACTTCACCTGTACCTGGAAAATGACCTGTTGCCTTTGACAGTACATCGTGTTCAGTACCCTCCATAACAGGAGCCTTGATGTCAAGATCGGGCACCTCAAATACCACACACTCTTTCAGAAGCCTCTGCTTTTCAATCTCACGGCTGATACGTTTCCAACCGAATACGCCAAGTACAGAAATACCGAAGAGCATTGCAATAAAACCTGTAATGAAGAGGAATTTCTTCTTTTTTGCTTTCATCATATCACCGTCCTTTTCATATTATAACAGATTTCACTCCATATTGCAACTAAAGGAGCGTCCGCAGACGCTCCTTTCTTGATTTTACAGAAGTTTATTCCTCATCTCTTTTACGACTTTTAGCCATTGCATAGATACCGAAGAGTACCATTACTGTAGCTGCAAGCATAATGTAATTGTAAACTACGGAATAACCTGTCTGAGGAAGATTTACTTGTTCACCATCGGATTCAGTACCAACACCTGTGAATGGATCTATGTTGTAAATGTCCAGAACGTTGCCCTCGGCATCGGTCAGAGTAATCACTGCATTTCCGCCAGCTGTGTACTCAATTTCTGCATTTTCGGGCGTTACGCCTGTCTTTTTCTCATAATCCTTCACTGTCCAATCACAAAGTTCCTCATCAGAAGCAATGTGAGTTGTAGCGGTAGTAGATGTTGTTTCAGTTGTTGTAGATGTAGTTGTGCTTGATGTGGTTGTTTCAGTCGTTGTGGAAGTACTTGTGCTTGACGTTGTAGTCTCAGTTGTTGTTACAGATGTTGTAGTTGTGCTTGAAGTCGTTGTTTTTGTCGTTGTGGAAGCACTTGTGCTTGAAGTTGTTGTTTCTGTTGTTGTAGATGTAGTTGTACTTGATGTTGTAGTTTCTGTTGTTGTAGATGTGGTTGTACTTGAAGTAGATGTTTCAGTCGTTGTAGATGTACCTGTGCTTGAATTAGTTGTTTCAGTCGTTGTAGATGTACTTGTGCTTGAAGTTGTAGTTTCTGTTGTTGTAGATGTAGTAGTGCTTGATGTTGTAGTTTCTGTTGTTATAGAAGTACTCGTGCTTGATGTCGTAGTCTCGGTTGTCGTTGTTGTAGAAGTTATAGTTGTACTTGTTAGCTGGTTGTTATAGCAGTACAGCTCTGTCAGTGCTGTGAAATACTCCACGCCAGTTAGGTCAGAGCTGCCCATATCAGCAACATTGATGAATGTCACCGCAGCGATCTCATCAAATATCAGAATGCTATCACCATTATCGAAGTACTCACTTACACAGTTGCGGAAGATCTCATCGGGGAAGTTTGTTTCGTCAATGACAACATATTCCACATTCGTTACCGTGATCTCGCCGGAAGCTGCAAATTCGCCTGCATCCAGTTCACCGATATCCGCTGCCCATACTTCAATGCTGTATTCCGGCTCACATCAAGGCTGGTCAGCCGGTTGTCGTAGCAGTACAGCTCGGTTAGTGATGTGTTATTGCTAACATCGAGGCTGGTCAGCTCGTTACACACGCACGACAGAAAGAGCAGTGCCGTATTCCAGCTTACATCAAGGCTAGTTAGCTGGTTGGATTCGCAATACAGAGTGATTAGTGACGTATTATTGCTCACATCAAGGCTGGTCAGCTGGTTGTTGTTGCAGATCAGACGGGTCAATTCTGTATTCTTGCCTACATCAAGATCGGTCAACTGGTTGGAGTAGCATTCCAGCTCGATTAGTGCCGTATTCTGGCTCACATCAAAGCTGGCAAGCTGGTTGTCGTAGCAGTACAGATATTCCAGTACTGTACAGCCGCTTAAATCCAGACTGGTCAGCTGGTTGTCGTAGCAGTACAGCTCGGTTAGTGCCGTGAAGTATTCCACACCCTTAAGATCAATGATACCCATTGAGGAAACATCAATCATTGTCACCGCAGCAATCTCATTCGAGTGCAGCGTATCATCATCTGTTGTGTCGAAATTCTCATCAACATAGTTTCGGAACATCTCATCGGGGAAGTTTTTCTCATTGATCGCAATGCCGAATTCCACATATACGTTCAGGGTTTCGCCGTTTGTAAGCGCATAAGTGTAGGTAACTGTTACGGGAATAGTATCGGGTGTCAGGCTACCGTTCTCATCCAGCGTACCACCGGAGAAGTTTGCCGCATCAAGTACGTAAGCGGAGAGGTCGAGGTTTTTGCCTGCCACAGTTATATTTTTTTTAGAATCAAAGTACAGTTCACCGCTGTAATTCTCCGGAAGATCGAGTTTCCAGAGTGGGTTGGATTTGCAGTCCAGATATCCCAGTGCCATACAACCTCTCACATCAAGGCTGGTAATCTGGTTTTCATTGCAGTACAGATATTCCAGTACAGCATTATTACTTACATCAAGGCTGGTCAGTTGGTTGTTGGAGCAGGTCAGATCGGTCAGTACTGTAAAATACTCCACACCTGTAAGGTCTTTTATACCTTTATCAGAAACATTGATGGATGTCACCACAGCGATCTCGTCAGCAGTCAGGATGCCATCGTCATCGTCAAAATTCTCTTTAACGTAGTTTCGGAAAATCTCATCGGGGAAGTTTTCCTCATTGATCGCAATGCCGAATTCCACATATACGTTCAGGGGGGTGCCGTTTGTAAGCGGATAAGTGTAGGTAACTGTTCCGGGGATAGTATCAGGTGTCAGGATGCCGTTCTCATCCAGTACGCCACCAGAGAAGTTCGCCGCATCAAGTTCGTAAACGGAGAGGTCAAGGGTTTCGCTTGTCACAGCAATAGTGTTTTCAGCATCAAAGTCCAGATCACCGCTGTAATTCTCCGGAAGGTCAAGTTTCCAAAGCGGGTGAGATTCGCAGTTCAGATATTCCAGTGCCGTGCAGCCGTTCACATCAAGGCTCGTCAACTGGTTTTCGTAGCAGTACAGATAGGTTAGTGAAGTACAGCCGTTCACATCAAGGCTTGTGAGCTGGTTTTCGTGGCAGTCCAGATTGGTCAGTGAAGTACAACCGCTCACGTCAAGGCTTGTGAGCTGATTACAGGAGCAGTCCAGATTGGTCAGTGCTGTATTATTGCTCACATCAAGGCTGGTCAGCTGGTTATAGGAGCAGTCCAAAAAGGTCAGTACCGTATTCTTGCTTACGTCAAGGCTGGTCAGCTGGTTTTCGTAGCAGTCCAGATATTCCAGTGCCGTGAAATATTCCACTCCCGTCAGGTCTGAAACATCTGTGACGTCTGCTGAATAGAGATCAATCTTTGTCACTGCAGCGATCTCATCAGCGTCCAGCATATCATCATCTGTTGTATCGAAATTCGTATCCACATAATTGCGGAAAATCTCATCAGGGAAGAATTCCTCATTGATTGCAACGTAGAATGCTGCATGTACGGTCATATTTTCGTCATTTTCAAGTGTATAGGTGTAGGTAACTGTTCCGGGAATGGTATCGGATGTAAGGATACCGTTCTCGTCCAGCGTACCGCCGGAGAAGTCCACCGCATCCAGTTTGTAAGCGGAAAGGTCGAGGGTTTCGCTTGTCACAGGAATGGTGTTTTCAGCATCATAGGACAACTCACCGCTGTAATTTTCCGGAAGGTCGAGTTTCCAGAGCTGGTTGGATTCGCAGTGCAGATATTCCAGTGCTGTACAGCCGCTCACATCAAGACTGATCAGCTGGTTCTGGTAGCAGTGCAAAGACTTTAGTTCCGTATTATTGCACACGTCGAGGCTCTTCAGCTGGTTGGTGTAGCAGTCCAGAGCAGTCAGCGCCGTGTTCGCCGTCAGGTCAAGCTCGGTCAGCTGGTTGGAGCCGCAGTAAAGCTCGGCCAGTTCCGTACTCGCCGTCAGGTCAAGCTCGGTCAGCTCATTGTAGCCGCAGTAGAGAACAGTCAGCTCCGTACTCGCCGTCAGGTCAAGTGCGGTCAGCTGATTGAAGCTGCAGTCCAGAAAAGTCAGTGTCGTATTCGCCGTCAGGTCAAGCTCGGTCAGTGCATTGTAACCGCAGTGGAGGTTGGTCAGCTCCGTATTATTTGTCAGATCAAGACTTGTCAGTTCGTTGGAGCTACAGTAGAGATCGGTTAGTCCGGTGAAGTATCCCACACCTGTGAGGTCGGTAATGCCCATGCCAAAAACATCGATCTCCCTCACGTTCACGATCTCCGCAGCCGTCAGAGTATTGTCACCATCGTCAAGGTTTTCGCTTACATAAATACGGAACGTTTCGTCAGGGAAGTTAGCTTCGTTAATTGCCACGTCTCCCTCCGCTGCCATAACAGACAGGCTGATATTAAATGTTCCGCTCGGGAAGTTCATCAGCGTCATACCGCACATCGCAAGTGACGCTGTGAACGCTGTTGCTCTTTTCAATTTACTTTTCATCGAAGTTCCTCCTTTTTAGGTTTTAATTTACTCTGTCTTGCTGATTCTACCGCCTGCCAATTGACAGCAGTGATGTAGTCCTTGAAATCGGTAAGAATTTTCCTTCCCAGACTTCGATAGTCCATTGCAATGATTTTTTCAATCTTCTGATTACGTAATGTTTCAGGGACGTTATACAATCGCATTGCCGCATCCAGTCCGCAGGCAACACGCATATCAAGACTTACATTTTCCTGACCTACCGATGAGAACATTGCATATTCTATACCCGAATACAGGTTCTCCATTACTTTGAACTGTTCATCTGTCCAGTCGGGATTGAATTCAGAAAAAATCTGCTGTGTTTTCCTTGTGTCGTTCTCACGGATAACCGCAAGAGACATAGGATGAGTATAGGCGGATATGTAGATATCTCGAATGGCTTCATTTTCCTCTGCTGCAGCCGCCATTGTTGCAAATTCGATACATAATGCCAATAACGGTGACTTGTCCTCATTCTCCAGCAGGTCGATTAATCTCCATTGGAAGTCACACAGTTCCTTGACGAACTCAGTAAGCAGATGTTCCTTTGTGGGATAATGGAAATTTATGTTTCCTGTGCTGATGCCAAGCTCCCTGGCAATATTTTTTGTATCTGTTGCGGTAAAACCATTCTCTATATACCGTTTTGAAACTAATTGAATCACCATCTCTTTTGTCGGACGGTTTCTTGCTCCTCTAGCAATAATAACCATCTCCTCTCAACATTTAGGGTATAATTCCACTAATCTTTTCTATATTATACAATACAACTCAAGAATTGTCAATAGTTAGCGGACTATTTATAGAAATTTTAAAGATTTTAAACTAAAAACCACCGACAGATTTTCTCCATCAGTGGTTTCTTTTACGTTTATTTATGTCCTAAATGCATTTCGATCACAGCCACAATCGTTTCTCCAACGCTTTTAATTGTTCCAATCTCTTGCAATCAATATTGTGGAGATAGAAATTTCTGAATAAAACGGTGCATTTTTTCAAATCATTATCTGTTGTTTCCATTACTTTCCCTTTTTTATACGCTCTAATATAAGCACAATTGCACCTCAGAATGGATAATCCTCATCAAGATTTGTAATAAATCTGTGTCAACTACATTATCGCCTGATTCAAGATAGCGGAGAACCATGTTAAAGCCAAGCCCTACAGCCTTTCCCGCTCCTGTAATCATTACATTCTGCGACATATTTTACCTCCAGATTACTATTTTGCTATTTCAACTATATCACATCTACTTTTTTATTGCAAGATTCCGCTGAAATTCCCAAAAACTTTTATATATAAAAAACCGCCTGTGGAGTGAACCACGGGCGATTGTTTGCAATATTTGGTTATACAAAGTTTGGTTTATGACATCTTATTATTTCTCAAAGATTGAAATAGAATCACCGTCAGAACAGAACATCGCAAATTTATTATATTCAGGCGTAACGATATAAAAATCCTCAATAAGACCGTCTGTTTCAGCAAGTACTGATAGGATTTCATCTATATATCCCTCATAAACCCAACCATCAGATAATATCAAGAATAATTTTTTATTCCAGTCATATTCCAATAGTTCTTTAATTTTAGATAGCGAAGCATCCCAATCACTGCTGGCGTATTCATGATATATTTTTTCAGTTCTTTTCTTAAATTCAACCATAAATAGCTTAATCGAACTTGAGAACGCTCTTTATAATTTGCATTTTTATGTTCTACAAATGAATAATAAAAACGATTGATTATCTGTTGATATTTATTTTTGGAATATTCATAAAAACGGTTTCTGTCAATATACTTTTCTTTCATAATCTCTTCAATTTCAATTCTACTCCAATATCGTGCAGGCTTCTTTTTTAAATTTTTTCTCCATTCTTCCAATACAAACACCTCTTTTGGCATAAAGGAATTGACTACAAATTCTAAATTCCCGATTTGTCCAACCTATCATATTATATCACATTTTGCATATTAATGCAATAAAAAATATGATAAGGTTTTAAATTTGATAATAAATCTTGACACACATCAAAAATTGCCTTATAATATCATTATTCCAAATAAAAGATGTAATGAGATTAAAACAAATTTTGCAATAGCAACGAAATTGACGCATATTTCCCTGTTTTACGTAATATCCGCACCTTTGATAAAGCTATGAATCCCGAAAATGCTAAAAGAAATCTCTCCCTTACGGCACAACAGGTATTCAGGGTTATTGATAAATTTATGAAATGATAAATATTAATGAATTTTATTGAATTTTATAATATATGATATAATGTTGTTATTAATAATTTGATCTAAAATTTTCTTGGAGGATATACTTATGGCTGATATTAAACTTTTTAGTATAAAAGGACAAATTGAAGAATTACAATCAAAAGAGGTAACATTGGAAAAAGAACTTCAAAAGCTTCTGGAAGAAAATATGAATACATTCTTTGGTGTTACATTCCTTAAATCTGAATATAGAATCACAAATGGCAGAATGGATAGTATAGGTATTGACGAGAATAACTGTCCTGTAATTTTCGAATACAAACGCAGTATGAACGAAAATGTGATCAATCAGGGATTATTTTATTTAGATTGGCTTCTCGACCATAAAGCAGATTTTAAGCTTTTAGTTATGGACGTGCTGGGTAATGAAAAAGCAGAAGCTATTGATTGGAGTATGCCATGTGTTATATGCGTAGCGAATTATTTTACTAAGTTTGATGAACATGCAGTAAACCAGATGCAGCGTAATATTAAACTTGTAAAATATAAAAAGTTTGGCGACAATCTCATTTCTCTTGAATTTCTCAACGCACCACAGGTACAGCCTATTACATTTGATGATAATTCAATAAAATCGACGAGAAAAAGCAATTGGAAAGACAAAGATTTCAAACAATATTTTGCAGAAGCGGGTGAAAAGAATCAGAATCTTTTCTATTCAGTTCGAGATTATGTGTTGTCACTTGGTGATGACATTTCTGAAAATCAGTTAAAATTATACGTTGCTTTCAAAAAAGTACGCAATATAGTTTGTGTTGAAGTATATCAGAGTTGTGTTCTTCTACATCTAAGACTGAATCCTGATACAGTAGATTTGATACCAGGCTTTATAGAAAATGTACGAAACAAAGGACAGTGGGGTACTGGCGATTTAGAAATTCACATAAAATCTATTGAAGATTTTGAAAAAGCAAAACTATTGATTGATAGAGCATATAATGAAAATTAATGTATTAATATTTATCAGGAGGAATGAAAATGAGAAAAAATCTTGGAGCAATGGCTATACTTTATCCTATGCCAGTGCTTATTATCGGCTCTTATGACGAAAATGGCGTACCCGACGCTATGAACGCCGCATGGGGCGGAATCAGCGAAGAAACTCAGATTTCAATCTGCGTCAGCGAAAATCACAAAACAACAGCAAATATCCTTTCACGCAAGGCATTTACTGTAAGTATTGCCGATGCTGAAAACGTCATTGCCGCTGATTATGTAGGCGTTGTATCGGGAAACAATGAGCCTGACAAAATCAAAAAAGCAGGCTGGACTGCTGTAAAGAGTGAAAATGTAGACGCTCCCCTTTTCAAGGAGCTGCCACTCGCTCTCGAATGTAAGCTTATCAGCTACGATGAGGAATCCTGCCGTCTTGTTGGTGAAATTGTCAATGTATGTGCAGATGAACGTATTCTTACTGACGGAAAGGTTGACTTATCAAAATTCAGACCTATCACTTACGACCCCGTAAATCACGATTACCTTACGCTTGGTGAAAAAGTCGGCAAGGCATTCAGCGACGGTTTAAAGCTGAAATAAACTTGACTATACAACAAATTCGGCAGCCTGATTCGGCTGCCGTTATTATTTCTATTTCACAAATTCCTGCCGCATAACAATAAGGTCAAAAACATCAAGTTTTCCGTCATTGTACAAATCTCCAGCCTGCCAATCTGTAATATCTCCGCTGCCTAAAAGCCATTTTGAAAGCATTACCATGTCGGCAACAGTAAAATCACCGTCTGAATTTACATCGCCGATTACTGTTATTTCACCATATGCCGCCGCCAGAAGATATACTAAAGAGGCGTTGCCGTACACTGTATGCTCGTTACATACCCAGTCATTCTGACTGTCAATATAGCATTTTGCGGCAAATCTTGAATAGGTTTTGAGAGCCGTATAGTTCGGGCCCTGCGGCATATATCCGTCAGGCACTTCATCAATTCCGTCACTTTCAAAAATTTCGCTGTGAATCGTGTTTATGCTATTTTCTCCACAGCCTGTAACATAGCTGATACCAAGAGGATTTGCACCTAAAATCCACGAAAGTGATGTCAATGTACACTCATCTGTGCGGCTGTCATTAAGATTTAAAATCCTGTCGGTTATGGTAAGTCCCATTGCCATATTGCAAATTTCTAGAGTGATTCCTCTGAAATAGTTGCCCTTATGAAGCGGTACTCCCCATATATTATTCTCCCATTTTGTCGCAAGGAGGGTTTCACGCCATATGCCGATTTCATCAACAAGCCATTTATATGTCTGCTCGTCTGTTTCATCACACAGCAGATAATGCCAACAGCCCGTAAGCCAGTTGTCGCCCCACCTATTCCCATAGGTATAACTCTTTTCAAAATCCTCTGTAAGCTCCTGACAGTTTTCCTCAAAATATTTCTTACAGGATATATCGCCGTTTGCACGATATAAAGCACCTGCCGCCCACAACCTGTCAGGAATATCATCTTCAACTACATATACATCATAGGACTGAATATTTTCAGGATTATCAACCAAGAACTCCCAGGCTTTTTCAGCTGCATCAAGGCATTTTTCAGCAAATTCAATGTCAATATCCCTGTATGTCAGATATGCTTCTGCAAGAACACCAACTGCACACGCCGTATCATCAGTGGTACAGCCGTTTTTATCCATTATAGCACGTTTTCCTGCGTCTCCTTGTATTCTCGGATAGAATCCTCCACTTTCAATATCCTGCATTGTAAGAATCCATTCAAGCTCCCACCTTGCTTCGTCAAGCAAATCGGGAATACCGTTTCCGCTTTCGGGGATATTCAGCGAATTATCATTGAAATACTGTGGATACATCTCATACGCCCACAGGAGAGTTGATACTGCTCCTGCTCCTGTATTCACATATTTTCCGGAATCTCCTGCGTCAAACCAACCTTTCTGCGAGCTGACTACGCCTGTTTTTCCGCTAGAATATGCCACTGCGGAATCATCAATACCAAGGTCATTTCTTGCGAATTTTCCGGTATATTCTTCCCCTAAAGCACTCCCCTGCCGCTGATAATAGAAATATTTCTGCGCTGCTGTGAGTGTTTCCGCATAGACATTATTTCCAATTGAAAAATTTACCGATTTTTCAAGCCCGTCCACAGAAATATAGTATCTGCCTGTTTTTTCAAATTCGGAAAAATCTGCTCTGAATACCTTTTCACCGCTGTCACGCTCATCAAACACTGATAAAAGCTGTAACGTGCCGCTGTATACTGATTCGCCAGTTACAGAATTGCAAATAGAAAAAGCCTCGCCCTCTGCAACATCGTACAATTCGGGATAGAAAGAAACAAGGGCATATTTTGAGCTGTCGTGAAGAAAGCCTGCCTGATTGACTTTAATCGGAGGCGACTGCGGCTCTGATTCATCACTTGTAACCTCGATATTTGTAATCCAAAATTTCTGCGATTCTGTAACACCATCATTTTTCAGATAAAGCAGCGTAATATCGCTTAAATCTACATCGGAATTTGCTGCTGAAATATCAGACAACGGAATTGAGATATGCTGCCAGTCTGTTGTGACAGCCGTATAATCAGTTATCGAGACGGCGGCAATGTCTTCTTCATCAGTTTCTGAAATACTATCTGCAAAGCCAATGGTAAATTTTTCACCGCCAGCATTACCCTTTAGGTCAAACTCAAGCCGTCCGCTTGGCTGAAAATGAGAAAAATCCATAGACATCCAGCTTCTCACTACAAGCCGTGCAGTCCACCAATCTGACTTATCAGTTATATTTACACGCAAGGAAGCTACACCGTCATATGTAACAATGCTGTCAATCGGTATTCTTGAACTGACAACCTCAAGATTTTGTCCGCCGCACCAGTTAATATTTCCGCTGCCGTTGAAAATTGCGTAATCCTGTATCTGACGGTAGGAAGTATCAGTCACGGCATAAACGGAAGTTGCACCGCTTAACATTACAGACACAGCACAGGCTAATGCTGTCAGTTTACTAAAAATCTTCATAGCAGACATACTGCCATTTGCTAAAGTTTTATAATCATTAATCAACTGTGTACTCCTTCATTCTATTTTTAAATTCAATCAAACTATAGCTTTTTAAACTTTATGAAACAAACATTTTCCTCATCATACACATATCAAAAACATCAATAACGCCGTCATTGCATAAATCTCCAGCCTGCCAATCTGTTAGAGTACCTACTCCAAGCAGAAATTTTTCAAGCATTACAAGGTCTGCAACTGTAAAGCTTCCGTCAGCATTTACATCGCCTTTAATTCTTTCAGGAGCTTTTATTTCTTCAGCAGCTTCCAGTATAAACTTCTGACCGTCACCGCCCCAGTATTCCCATTGACATATATTTGCATCGTCCTCTGTGCTTATTTCAAATACATCTGCACATCTGATATTATCTGACGAGGCTGTAAGAAGTGAATATGTGCCGTCCTTGTTACACTGGATATTGAATTTCTGAGATTTATCACCTGTATGCTCTGCAAGAACAATATCTGCCCCGTCCTCGGCAGAATTATTTTCTACAGTAAGTGTTTTTTTGTCAGCGGTCTGAATTGTATATGCACCGTCCTCCTGCTTTGTAATATTCCAAGTCAAAGCTGAACTCTGCACCGCACTTCCTGATTTTTCCGCAATATATAATCCGCTATTCAGATTTCTCATTGTGTAATATCCGCTGGGAACTGCCGAATGTACAGCCTCTATTTTCCAAAGCTGACAGTCATACTCATTGTACGCAAACTGATTAACATTACCGCCATTTTCTGTTGACCATTCAAATACATCGAGTCCGCCTTTTCCGTCAGAGCATTTTGAAACTATGCCATAGTAATTACCACTTTTAATCAATGAAAACAGCTGATGATCTGTACCCTTATATTCCTGTAACTCCACATTTACACCGTCTGCGGCAGAAATTTTTGCTACTGCAACACATTTTGACTCATCGCCAAGAGAAACAATTCGGAAATATTTCTCGTCAACGGAAACAAGCTTCCATTGCTGTGCCCAGCTTTTATTGAAATCCCATTGTTGAACATTTGTGCCGTCGTCAAGCTTACCCTCGGGCAAATCAAGGGAAAGACCGCTGTTTTTGTTTGTTATATAATAAGGTATGCCGCTGATAAGATCGCTGCCGCTGAGTTTTACTGCCACGCTCTTTTCACCAATAGTTTCAGGCGACATAACAAGCTCTGCATTTTTATCTGTATAATCTCTTAGGGAAGCTCTTTCACTGCCTGTATATTCGCTGTTTTTTGCGCCCCAGATAGTCTGATTATTATTTCCGACAGCAGTAAATGACATAACTTTCTTGCTTTTTTCATTTTCAGCTGCTATAAAATATCCGCTGTATTTCTGGTTTCCTATGGTTATAACAGCCGCCGCACTATCTGCCGACTGCTCCCATTTACCTGAAACATCGCCAGAAATAGTGTGGTCCGAATTAAGCGTTATTTTCTGATAGTTAATAACATTGCCATTTGTTGCTGTTCCGTGGTTGATATACTCGTAATCACCCACAATATCAGCTTCATCATAACCACCCTCAGAAATGTGGTCGCCACCGAACTCAAATGGAGTTACTACAGGCCATCCCTCATCATTGAAAAACATCTCATGAACCTTTACTTCGTGATATTCTGTACCGTTGTTAAATCTGGTATGGTAAAAAAGATACCATTTTCCGTCATCGTCACGCAGTACAGAGTTATGACCGCCTGCCATATATGCTGTATCAAGCGTACTGAATTTATAGTTACCCATAACTTTCAGACCTATGCTGTCAAGATTTGTATTTGATTCAAAAACAGCAGGTCGTCCTGAGGCATCTATATAAGGTCCAAGAGGATTTTTTGAACGCGATACACGCATATTATATCCGCCGTTTGCCTGTAATCCGCCATAAGTCGTCCATAGGTAATAATAGCCATTATCGGAATTATAGTCAATAAACGGGCCTTCTCCTGATTTGCCGTAGCCGCCTGCAATTTTCGTTCCAAAATAGCTGTCAACCATTCTTCCATCGGAGGTTGTGCCTGTTTCAGGGTGTATACACTTACCCGTTTCGGGATTTATTTCAATGGTGAAAATACCTCCCGACCACGAGCCATAGGTCATATACATCTTTCCGTCAGCACCATAATATATAGTCGGATCAATTGCATTTGGAAACAGCTGATTGTTAAATTCGTTTCCTCTGAACCAGCTGTCATTCATTGTAACATCACCTGAATTTATAAGTTCATCAATATTTGTTGAGGTGTACTTCTTATTCACATTCTTTGTAGTACTTGTTACATACTGGTCATTTTTTGTAAATCCCGAATAAATAAGCGTATCACCGAATGCATATGGTCCTTCGATGTTCTTTGAAGTCGCAAAACATATAACAGAACGAATATATGTTGATGTGGTACAGAAATACATTACATAAGCACCTTTTGTGCCATCTGCGTTGCGGAAATCGGGATTCCATATAACATCGGGTGCCCATACGGAAAATCCGCCCTCGCAGTCCTCCAAGTCCTCACCTGCCCAGTCAAAGGCTTTTTTCAGATTCTGAGAAAGATTGCCAAACTCTACATTATTTGTTCTTGCATAGCCGTTTGTAAATCGTGTCCAGTTCTGCAAATCCTTGGTACGTGCCGCATCAATATGAGAACCAAACACATAATATGTATCGCCATTCTTGATTATTGAGGGATCGTGAACAGATACACGTGCTTTGTTTGCAGCGGCATCTGATCTTAAATCAGCAACATTAATAGAAGGTAAAGTTGCGAATATTAAAGCTCCTGACAGTATGAAAGAAACTATCTTTTTAATAAATTTTGCTTTCATTATTAAACTCCTTTTAAATCATTTCAAAATACACTTCGCCTAAAAAGTATACTCTGTTTATTGTATTATACGATAAATCATTACAAAAGTAAATGATATATTATACTTTATTACTGGCTTTTTCAGCCAGAAATATTCAAGTACAACTGCAAATATAGATTGATATGAAAAAATGCACCAGCAGAACTGATGCACTTCTCCGATTTGTCCACCCAAAATTTTCCAAAAAAAGGATGTATTTTCCCTCTTAGTCAACCTTTTTACGGATAATGTCACAGTAAAAAATATGTGCAGATATATTTTTCTTGTGAAGCTAATATTATAATACACTATTTTTCATTAACAGTAAATGACATTTCGCCCCATAATGTTTGCAATATTATTCCTTTCTGTATTTTTTGCGATAATCCGAGGGAGTCATTTCCACACGGCTGCCGAATTGTCTTATAAAATGACTGCTGTTGAAATATCCGCACTGCTCCGCAATCTGAGTTACAGGTATTATTGTATTTTCAAGAAGCCATTTAGCCTTTTCCATTCTTGAAGTTATTATATCCTCCTTACAGCTTGTGTCAAAAAGCTCCTTGTATATTCGCTGGAAATGACTTTTGCTTATACCCATACTTCTGATTATTGCCTCAATATTCCATTCCTTTTCAGGATGTCTGAATATATCCTCTCGCAGGGCAATGAATCTGTCCTTATAGCTGAACATTCCTGAACTAAGGCTCATCATTTTCCCCTTTAATTCATCTGTCAGTTCAGATATAAGAGCATCAATTTCAAAAATATCCGCTGATGTTACAACTTTCGAAATTACTGCAATACGATCAGTTTTTAACTCGATTGCACCTTTATATGACGCGTTTACTTTATCAGTAATTTCAACTGCCAACTCATACGAGGACATTTTCCTCTCATCGTTTCTGACTACTGCACCTATTATTTCATCATCTATACTTGCAAGGATATACCCTTTGTCAGTTAGACGAATGGCGTTTACTATAGAATTGACAGGGGGTACGCTGTATCTCACTCTGCCCTCTTTGATGTACGAAATAAGTATGAACAGATACTCCGAGCTATTATTTTCAGTCATAAGTCCAACAAGCTTGCTTATAAGTCCACGCCTGTTGTAGATACCAAGAACAGGTGCAAACTCCGAAAGGGATTCTATACGCTTATTCACATACTCCTTGTACATCCTGTTTTGTACGCTGTTAAGTCCGATACTTACGGAATCACACCATGTCATATAAAACTCATCAAAGATTATATGTAACGCTTTTCTGTATGTAAATCCCACATATCCGAAAATCTGCCCTTTATAGTGAATCGAGGATAACACCGTAAGACGTGGACTATGCGGCTTTTTTAATGACGGAAATATGTCACGTATATTAAATTCAATCATCTGATTGTAACCGTTAAAGTCCGCTTCCATTCCCAGAATCATTTTGTCAGAATATCCTCCCCTGCGGTATATCAATGGATTGCTCATATCCCTGCACCAATCGTCGCAAAGGCAAAGTTCTGCCTTTATGCCCGTAGGCATCATATAACAGCAGCCTAAAAAAGTTCCCGTAACATCGTATAAATTGCTGCATTCCGACATTCTTCTGTTAATCTCACCATAGCTGCTTGTACGTCTATGCTCCAGCATTTCAAAAACATTTCCTGCATATTCACGTATATCAGAAAGACTTTTGCTCCTGCAAATATTACCATTCTCTGCACAACCGCAGCTTTCACCGATAACAAGTTCAAGGGGAAGGGAATTATCTGTCACTTCTTCACCGATAATACCAAGAAGCTTACGTACTGCAAGCATAGCATTAAGCTTTGACTGGCTTGATACCGTTGTTATGGTTATTCTTTCCGTCTGTGATATTATACTGCCGTCACAGCCTGTTACTTTTACATCTTCGGGAACTTTCACACCATTTCCCATAAGTGTGCGACATACTTCTACAGCCATAATATCGTTGCCGCAGACAATTCCGTCAGGTTTTTCTATTTTCCCCTCCGCAATATCAATAGCTATTTGCCGTGGAATATCACGCCAGTAATCACCGTAGAAAATACAGCTTTCATCGTATTTTATACCTGCATTATCCATAGCCTGTCTGAATCCGTTTATACGCTCTTCTGATGGAATATGCCCCTTGTAACCGCCGATACAGTACAGTTTTCTACAGCCGTGTTCTTTGATGAGATGTTCTGTAGTCATACGAAGCTGTATCGTCTCATCTGCTGAAATAACTGGAAAATATGGCTGTTCATAATTAACAACAACTGTGGGTATGTCACGTTTTTTTAACAGATCAAGTATAATTTTCCTTTGCTTTTCACTGCAGAAGATATTTGCTTCAAATATAAGACCGTCAAAATCTCCGTACAGTATCAGGTCATAAATATTTGTCTGCCCCTTGCAATACGATGTCTCCAGCATCTCATCCATATAATTTATGACACCTGATATAACAAGGGTATCATAACCATATTCAGCGGCTGTTTCATATATAACGTCAATAAACTCGGTTTCCGTATTGCAGAGGATATGGGGCAGTATGACTCCTATTCTGCCTTTACTCTCCATTATTCCACCTCCTGCATTTGTTTCTTTTTACTAATATTATTATATATTATCACCATTATTTTGTCAATATCAAAACAGAGCCTTGTTAAACAACTCGGCTCTGTTTCTTGGGAATTAACTGGATTTCACAAGCATGAAATCAAATGGGATAACATTAATTATTGGGGTTCTCTATTGACGGAAGAAGAACGGCAGACAATTGTAAAGATACTGACGCACATAGTACCAACCATGTTCACCGCCATTTGCAAGAATAAACCAGAAGTTGCCTTTTGAAAAATCAGATGTATACTCAAACTGGCTTTGTTTCTTCATATCTTCAATCTGCTGAGCAAGAACAGAATATGCAAAATCAGATGTTCCTGTTGCAGACATGATGAAATATTCATTCTTCTTCAATCCTAATCTGTCAGCTGTATTTGCCAATGCTACTGCGTCTGCATTTCCTGTACCCCAGTGATGAGCGCCGCTGAGAGGCATAAAGTATCCTACGATATCGAGACAATTCTCATATACTGCCCACGTTGAAACGCTGCCCATTGAGAAACCGCCATAAGCTCTGTGCATTCTTGATGCAGCAATATCTTCCTTGGATGTTGACTCTGCATAAGTTGAATATTTGTCCTCAACGAATGGGACTACGCTTTCACGGAATTCCTTGTAGAAATTCTCAGCATTATAGAAAGTGTCACTACCGCACTTGTTAAAGGTAGGTGTAACAATTATCATCGGCTCAATATCGCCGTTGTTTATCATATTATCAAACACACGCTGCATTTCTCCGTTATCATTGTAAAGCAATGTGTTTTCGTCGTCTCCCATACCATGCATGAAGTAGAAAATATTGTATTTTTTGTTCTTATCATAACCGTAGGGCAGATATACATTAAGGGAATTGGTGCCATTAATTCCGTTATAACTTTCTTTTATAACAGTTCCAGCCTGTGAAATACTGTTTTTGTAATTAGACGGATATTCGGCATACTTCTTTGCAGCATCATATTTATATGTAGTCTGCGGCGGAGTGTTTATAGTTGGAGCGGAGGGTGTAACTACAAGCAGTTTTCTCATCTCAATCATATCATAAACATTAATTACGCCGTCAGCATATATATCAGCATTCTTCCAATTTCCAGATTTATTATCGCCGCTTCCTAAAAGCCACTTTTCAAGAAGCACGGCATCAGCAATAGTAACACTACCGTCCTCGTTTATATCGCCTTTAAGTGCTTCAGGAGGTGCTATTGTAAATTCAGGTGCATTATCGCCGCCAGATGAAGTATTTCCATAGCTGTAAACATCGGGAAGCTCATCAAGTGTAAGCATATAATCGCTGTTGTAGATTCTACTGATATATGAAGCAGTATTAAACTGATTGCTGTCAATGAATGATGTATGCCATGTCATAAACCAAAGCCATTTTGCTCCGTCTGATTTCATCTTTTCGGGATCGGGAATTGGTCCGTTTTCATGGAGACAAACAGGTTTATCAGCTACCTGTGCTGTTTTATTATACATACTTACAAGTGAATCAGTATGATTAACATATGTATCAGCACCGATTATATCGACATATTCATCACCGGGATACCAACCGCTGTTTACATCTCCGCAGTAACCAAGACTCCAGATGAGATTGTCAAGCCCCCAGTAATTTGTATAGCGGTCGTACATAATTATCCAGAGCTTTTTAAAGTTTTCAGCTCCCCCTTTTCCCCACCAGAACCATTTGCCGTCAAATTCGTGGAATGGTCGCCAGATTACAGGAATATCTGCCTCTTTTAATTCAAGAAGTGCCTTCGCACCCTTGTCCATACCTGCAATAAGTGCGTTATACTCGCTTGTTCCGGGAGTCAATGCACTATTCCAGTTAAGGTCAGTCTCCATAGATTCAGTATGACTTCCTCTGAAATCGCTGCCGCAATGCCAGCATATCGTTACAATTCCACCTCGTTCATACCATTTCTTTGCACGGCGGTTACAGCCTGAAAAATCATCTCCCATATAGTCTAATCCACGTAATGCAGGATATTTTCCGCTTGCATTTTTAATAATCTCGAACTCATAGTCTTCGCTGCCCATCCATGTAGATTCCTGCTGACCAGAAATAACATAATTGCCGTATGTATCACAGAGATAATTATACAGAGCCTGTGCTTTCGCGGAGGCATTTGGATTTGAAAGCTTTGCATCTCCTGTGTAATTGGAGAAACTGCCCTCCTCTACAAGCAGACAATCAAGATTTGTCCAGCCCCAGTTCGCTTCTACTGCAATTTCATTGCTGCCTGATTTTAAATCTGCATTTACGCTTACTACGCCAAAATCATCTCCTGTGTAATCGAAAAATAACTCCCCTGCACTTTTGCCATTTACAATGACATTCTGATATTTTCCGCCCTCGTCATAAGGCTGATTATAACGTATACTCAATCTGTGTGCACCTGAGTTGCCTGCGTTTACTGTTAAAGTAACAGTATTTCCCCCGTCTTTGAGGTCAACTGCTTTTCCTGCGCTGGCTCCACTAATTGATGTAATTTCTGCACCGTTTTCGCCTGAATTTACAATTCTCCCCTTTTCAAACTCATACTGAGAACCGTTTGCCGCATCTGTTTCAAGTGGAAGTACAGTTGCCGAACTCATTACAATTACAGATGACAGTAATGCTGATAATATCTTTTTCATTTGATATTCCCTCCCAAAATTATTTGGCACTTTCAATGTGCCCTCGCTTTACTACTGTCTTAATTATACACTATGAAAAGGAATATTCATATTACTTTTTGAACCATAAAATAATATTTTCGCCCCATAAAGAAAAAATCTCAGCCAGGACACCCTGACTGAGATATCTTATTTACCGCTGATGGATTTCTGTACGTATTCTTCAACAGCCTTTCTTGGAATCTTCAATGTTTTAGCAATTTTATACGATTGTATGTCACCATGTCTGAGTAAGGTATATAAGGTACTTTTAGCAATATCCAGATATGCCATTACTTCTTCAAATTGAATTCATTCTTTCTGTTGTCTTGATACTGAATATATTCTCCTTAAGAGCATTTCGTATATCATAATTATCTACAATTACAGCAGAATAAACAGAACGCAGAATATCCTCGTCTATTATTACCCTGTGATTATTGAGCAATTCTGCATTTCTGTTCATACACAGAAATCTCTCATGAGTCATTATTATATGACCGCTGTATTGTTTGTTGCTTCTTATAACTAAAGCGGCAAGCTGCAGCGACGGTGCTGAACCTGATATTACCTTTAATGTAACTTCCTTATCACGAGTATTGATTTCCAATTGGCATACACCCTTTGGGAAACCCGAATACTCACATTCGGAGGGTTCAAAAGGGTAAATCTCAAATTTGCTGACAATTATTTCTCTGTCTGTGTAATTTGTTTTGTTTTCCATAATAACTCCATTTCTCCCTCATTTTGAGGGCATTAAAGTTCGGGAATATTCCCTTTTGTTTATGATTACAGCTCTTTTCATCGTCAACAAATTGAGTGGAAAACTTTAAGGGCATCTCTAAAAGCCCGTTTGATTAAATGAAAAACAGATAGGTATGGCAGCTGTAAGAAAACCTTCCAAAGGCGTGCTATCGCACTCTGAGGAAGGTTGATGAAGCAGATGACGTACATAGCTGCTTTTCCTCAAAAGTTTTTTAGAGGTGCCCTTAACTATTATAATGAAAAATTTGCTAAAGATGTATAACACTGCCCTCCTTCGGGAGGGCAAACACATAATACTTTTCAATTATATATCAAAATCACTCTTACAGCTTCCTATAACAGAAAGCCGTTTTTGTGAATGATAAGGATACACAACCTACACTTTAACATAGATAGTATCGCAATTCTGAAATTCGCAGTCCTTATACTCAGAGCCTGTGCAGCAAAGCTTGCTGTTGATAAAGGTGCAGTTGATGAACTCACAGTTTATCCAGTCCGTATGCTCGGCATAAGAGTTCATAAATACACAGTCCACAAATCTGCAATTCAGGACAACATTTCTGAACTCCTGATACTCATTTTCACCGTTGTAAAAACCGGGTCTGCCAGCAATACAGAAACGGAAGAACTTAGTATTTTCAAAAGTGCCGTTCATGATACTGCAATGCTCCACAAGAATACGCTCTATATTTATATCCACAAGATTAAAATTGATAAGGTTCATCTTTCTTACCTCAGTAAGTTTAACGTCATTGCGAGCGAAATACAGAGCATCATATCTATATATCGGATAATACACTGCTCTGCCTACCCATATCGGACATGTGCTTTCACGGTATTCAGGCTTGAAAGAAGAAATCGAGTCATCAGTTAACATGTGATTCTTGTTTTTCTGACCTGCAATATACCCATCAATAAGCCTTTGATTCATTATGTCGAAATCCTTTTCATTAAAATTCATAAAAGCACCTCTCAATCAATCATCTTCGTCGTATTCATACGTACAGTCGGTGTGTCTGCAATTCTGATAAAAATAGCAGTCGTCAACATACAAAGTACCGCTGTATCTACATTTGTTGAAATCACAGTCTATCCAGCCATGTCCCTCTCCCATATTTGAAATAAACTCGCAATTCTCAAATGTACACATTACAAATCGTCCGCTATCATGAACGATATTCCTGAATGTACAGTTTCTGAATGTGACATTGTATATTTCATAATGGGCAAGCGTGAAGTCTGCAAATGTTCTGTTTTCAAACTCAGCCTTCTCGAGAGTAAGTCCTTCTATACGTCGTTTTGCAGGAATATTCGGCGGTGGTGGGCCGCACTTCTCTTTCTCGTCATAAGGAATATCTAAGTCTGAATCGTCATCGTTGAAAATATCGAAGTCGCTGTCTTCATCATCAAAACTGAAATCGTCAAAGTTCAGGTTTTTATTATCATCTTTCATATTCATTTCTCCTTTCAAAATAAAAAAGTTGTCAAGTATATGATAGGCAGATATTACGGCTCTGCCCTATGCGTGCCTTACGGCACTCTATGCACGTCTCCCGACATGATTTGTCAAGCTGCTGACAAAATAAAAAAGGATACTAATTTGGACACACTACACCTGTAGGTGCAATGCATTCAAATTAATATCCTTAAAACTTACTATATTCATAATATCACCAAAAACAACTTTTGTCAAGGGATTAAGATAATATTTATTTTTTTACAAATCGCAAAGAAATTTCAATGCGTAAATATGGACACAAGAAAAAATGCAAATTTTTAAACCAATCGCTATTATGTAAAATCCTTGCTGTAAATACAGTACCATTTCGTGTTATATATGAAACACATCTGTATTTACTGCATTTTCTTTGTTCGTGCGGCTTTGTAATTCTTTGCATAGCCGCTTCTATATATGCTTCGTCGCCCCATTCGGGACGACGAGTTATAGCGATATATTAATCTCATGTCGGTTGATAGTTGGTTTAATCATTATACTACAAACTCATAAAAAATTCATTGACTTTAGTCGGGGCGATTGCCCCGACAGTTTTTATATCATATCAAAAACATTATTCCAGTCAGCAATCAATTCTTTGCGTATTTCACTTATAAATTTATTGTCTTCAAAATTACATATTGCACCTAATCTGCTCAGAGTTTCTTTTGTGTCCATATCAAAAAATGCTGCATCACTAAAGTCACACCCCTCAAACCTTGCAGGAGAAACTTCATTATCAGCAATCATAACTTGAAAGACGCAACACATCAGAAATGTACAGGGATATTCTCCATTAAGATTAAACCTGTAATCAGAAGTAATTTTCAACGGCAGATTCAATCCATCAAAATTAATTCCCCATATTATTCCGTTATGCATCAACTTCATAATTCTGAAAATATTCTCAAGTGAATAATTAACGTCATAGATACGGCATATATCAAGGTATTTATCAAGCAGATTTTTCTTTCTGTCATATTTTTTGTTGATATCATTGATATATTCGCCGCATAGTTCGCCTATAAGCTTATATACTTCCCATTTGCCAGGAAATTTTCGCATGTAATTGAACCATTCATCTGATAAACCAATTTCAGAAAAATAACTTTTTTCAGATTCAGCTGTTCTGCAGCCTGTTTCAAAAATGTTTATTGCATTTATAATATGCTTTGCTGCAAAATAGTCCTGATAATACTGATGAACAAATTTAAGATATTTCGAATCATATTCTGTAACTTCTATCAAACCTGTATTCCTTAAAAGTATTTCTATCCAATCGTCATTTCTTCGGCTTTGAATCAACTCGTTTTTATCTATATTACGAGTAAAAACATAATTCTGATAAACATAGTCATTGTTTATATAAATATCAATTGACTTATCAATTATTTCAAGTAAATCTGCTCTTGTTATTTCATATTCCGATAATTCCTCAAGCATATATTTGCACACCAATGGCAACGAATATTGAAGCAAAAACCGCTCAACCACACTACCCTTCCAGTTCATAATATACGAATCAAGCAATTCTGCTTTTGTATTGCGAATACTTTTGTCTTTTAGATACATATTCAGAAACAGCGGCATCCTTAATATGCCGTATATCTCTTTATTAGCAGGAACTGCATTTTTATCTGAAAGAATCTGATTTAAGGTATCGCTATATATCCCAATTATTTCCGTATGATTAAAATCTTTAAAGATACGATATTCAGGGATAGTGCGTCCTGTGATGATTATTCGTACATTTTTCCAGTTATGGCAAATATACTCTATTTCATCAATAAATCCTAATAATGTTAAAGCAGGCATTTCATTAACCCCGTCTAATAGCAGCGTATAACTTGATTTGCTGCTGACAGGAGCAGATATCAACATTTTTTCAAGTTCCGTAAGCTGCTGTAAAACAGCTGTTTCGCCCTCGTTAGCAATAAGTGCATCATAAGTCTGATATTCGTATTGGTAATGATATTTCAGTAAAATCTGCAAAAGAATGTGGCAGCTATCCGAGCTGAAATTCTTGTGAATTTCAAAGTTATAGCTATACAGAGGAAAATAGAAATTAACGGTATTTTTATCGCATAACAGACTTTTCAACAGAGTAGATTTTCCTGCTCCTCCCGAACCGTAGATGAAAACATTTTCTGTATTAGGGAACCCAGAAATCACCCTGCTATCGCATTTTAACTCCAACTGATATTTCATTTTCGCTGACTTTTGATTTTTAGCATTTTCGTGAATATTTTCCATAAGGTCTATTGGAATATTCAGTTCAAGAGAAAAATCATTCTTGTACCGTACAACTCTAAAGCTGCGTTTTTCATCTATTTTCAGAAGATTCACACACTCAGCTATATCAGAATTTTTGTGAACGTGATAGAGAAGTCCAAGCAAAAGTGCTTCAATACAAATTTTCTTCGGATGAGCAAAACTGCCGATAATACGTTCTTTGGGGATATTATTACAGCCATATCGAATTGTTGATATATCAGTATCCCAACGCATAATTTCAAGGAGCGTATATACAAGGGAATCCAGTTTACCTTCATCGAGAACGCTGTTGACAAATGTTTTTGTTTTAAAGAAAAAATGGCTGTACTTCGTTGTATTCTCAAAATCTTCAAATGAAAACAGATCGTATGGATACCCCTGTCCCGTTCTGATAAATCGACTTAAAAAGCGTTCAAGTTTACGATATGCATCGTGATGCGTGACCTCATTATTGAATTTATTGAGGATATTCTCCTCGGAAGTCAGATTTTTATTATTATGGTCGGCAATTATCTCCATAAGCATAACAAATAAACGTCCGTTGCTTGTCATACCCTTACCTGTAACCTTGCTCTGTATAATAAGCGACAATAGCATATTCAGCGTTAATTTCTGCATATCTCCACCTCCTGAAATTGCGGCAAATCCATACTTTTTTGCGGCAAATCTTCTTCAAATATGTGTTACTATCTAATTGATAGAATTTGTTTTATTGTAACACACCAAAACTGCTTTGTCAATAAAAAATGCCGCAAATTTCTGCAATTTGCGACCTTTGTTTATGTAATGATTATAACACAAAACATTCAATATTTCAAGAATATTTTGTTAATTTTATATGATGGAATATGAATTTTGTAATTATAAACAAAGACAAAATGCAGAATTTGTTGATTATGCTG
>JAZSEJ010000118.1:0-28311 GCA_045531615.1 Ruminococcus sp. | reverse complement strand
AGTTCCAATCGGGATTTCAAGTGACAATGGAAATGTGTCGATTATAACCACTGATTGTGTAGCATCAAACTGCGACAAATCTATTCCTCGGTCTTTACACTTATCCAATTTACCTGCTCTGTCTGATGTATCATAAGACATAAGATTTAAGATGTTATCAAGTGCAAGATAGACATTCTGCAATTCGACAGCCACCGGGGCACACGCATTGTACATAAAAGAACTCGGTCTTTTATCTATCGTGTCCGGGCTTCTGTTTAGCATCCTATCAAGAATTTCCTCATAGGTTTCTGTTTCATACATTTATATCTACCTCACTTTCTATATCTCCAAAATTCGTTGTTACAGTGAATGTAACGTGTAATGTATTTTTGGCGATTTTCTCAAATTCAAAATTGCCTACTGATAAAATCCTATCATCCTGCAATAAGGCTTCTGTTATTCGCCTTTCTGCTTCCGGGATAATGTAATTCATCGGTTGCCCGATTAGTTCTTCCAGTTCAACCCCATAATCCCAGTCATAGATTTCATGGTTATATCGTTCTGTATTAAGAATAAGAAATATTGACTGCTTGACAGCTTCAATACCTTCCACACTTCCATTGATTCTGTTATTAGTTAAATCAAAAAAGAAATCCTTTGATGGGATTTCTTCATCTATAATATCTTCTGTTAAATCCTCACTTACAAAAGGAATCACCCGGTATCACCTCCTTGTCGAGGACGATATAATCTGTTCCGCCCTGCATCCTTAGCAGAATCACACCATCGCCCTTTTTTAAATTTGCTTTCGCTGCCGTTTCTGTTATTGTCAGAAAGTCTTTCGGTAACTCTAATCGCTGTTCTACCCTTACGGATAAAGGGGATGCTTTCACTACTTCCCCATAGCATACTTTTACTGGCTTAGATGCTTCGACCGCTTCAACAGCTGCTTTTTTGATAATCTGAATCAGGTTTGTCCTAGGCAATAAATTCGCCCCCTCTCAATGTCAAATCCATAGTGTGTAAATCCTTGTCAAAAGTATGTGTTACCTTTTCAACAAGCATATAATTGTTGATAGTCATATCATCCAGTTTTAATTGCACAACAACTGATGTTCCGGCTCTTACCCTTGCATCACCAAATGCTTTTGATATTTTAAGGTTGCGTGTTTTGGCATTGTACAGTTCCAACAAAGCATTTGCCTTTGCTTTCGCACCATTTGATGTATTAATTTTTTCATAATACTGCAATACTCCCCATTGATTAATGCTCTTTCCCTTAACCATGAAAATATCACGTTTTTTAGTGTCTTTATTTTCATATACAAGTTTAATCTGATTGTATGTTTCCCCATCAATACTTGAATCATATGAATAATTTTGCCCAGTTGTTGAATCAATAAGAAGATTCAGCAACATATCATTCGCATCTTTCAATGCGAGTTTTCCAAAGTCATCAAATAATACAAATAACCTTTTAGTATTTTTCAAAGTTTCATCTAAAGCATTTTGAATAATATCAAACATGGTTTGATTATCTTCCGCTGCTTTTGGAATCACATACTTTGTATTTGCAAAAGTGCCAACCTGCAATGAAAAATCATTTGCTATCATTTTTACAACTTGGTCAGCCCTTTTATTTGCGTAAATATATGTGTCCTTGTTTTTTAAATAACGCAACTGATCATATGCCGTCACTTTGATTTCATTTCCCTTGTCACCCGATTTTTTAAAAATATAACCGAAGAAAACTTTGCTTCCGTCAACTGTCATTCGGACTGCGTTCCCTTCGGTTATTTTCAATTTCCCATCTTGAATACAAGTGAATTTCAATATCCCCGGTTCTCCTTGTCGGGCGGTTTCCCACGTGATACCGCCTACAACGGCAGGCTGATATATATTATTGCCATTTTGTATTATTAACTCAACCATATACACCAACCTTTCTATGGGATAATAATTTTTGTTCCGGGATATATCCAGTGTCCATTACTTGATGATGCCCTGCCGTGTTTCTTTGCTGCTTTTTCAATTACAGACTTGTTATTGCTGTAAAGTGTAGTCCACTTCGAGCCGTTTCCCATTTTCTTTTTCGCAATATTCCAAAGTGTATCGTCACTTTTGATTGTGTAAGAAGTTCCTGAAGTTTTGCCTTTGTTTCCTGCACTCCGACTTTGAGCAGCTTTCTTTTTTGTCTTGTTTCCGTTTTTAGTAGTTACTTTAACAGTTTTTGTGCCATAAGGAACAGCCTGCTTCAATTCTATAGAAACAATATTATCAAAGCCCTCTTCCGCATCATCATCAATGCTGTAATCCTCAACTGATACTGTTAGATTTGTATGATAAAGAATCTCCCCATTTGGTTTTTCCCTTGTCAATATAAATTGAAATGGTTCTTTTTTTATCTTATACTGCTCAATAATATCCAAGTAGTATTTTGCATTTCTGAATCCAGTTGCAGGGTATTGTGCAAAAGAATACTGCACGTTAGGAAGAAGTAATTCAAATGACAAGTCACTCAACCCCGGACTTTTTAAAATGTTCACTTCTCCCTCATTTATAAGTTCCACTGTTTTATTCTGATTATTAATTTTCATTGATATCTTACCCGGTGCAACCGGAAGCAGTGTGTTACCAAAATAAAGTGCATAAGCCATTCTTTAATGCACCCCCTCTGCTGAACGTTCCATGGATTCAAGCAGTTTAGATTCTAACTGCCCAACAAATCCATCTATATCCATACCTGAATTAATATTATTGGTGTTTTGCATATCAATCTTGATTGATGCCGTTGTAAATCTGTTTATAGCTTCTTTTTCAGCCATATCCCTTAAATACTTAACATCTTCATCAGTAATCTCCATTGAATCTGCCATACTACCAGTATTTTTGGATGTATCTTTTGTATTTTTTGCAATATCTCCGATTCCTTTAGATTCATATTCAGGAAGTTTCACTTTATCTTCCGAACCTTTAAGCCCATCCATGATATTGCTGATTTTATCCTTAACATTTGATTCAACCTTTTGACCTTTGCTATATCCCTTTTGTGCATATTCTGATATATCCAAAAAGTCCTTTTTAGAAACAACCTCTTTCCATTCGGATTCATTCTTGACTTTTTCAGCCGTTCTTTTCACAGAATCTCGGAAATTATCAAGACCACTTGTTATATCTATATTTACACCCGGTATTTTATTGATGATATTTTCTATAGCCCTTGCCATTTCAATGACATATCCAATTACATTTTCCGTAAGTCCAAGAAACAACATTTTCACGGATGCGACTGGATCATTAAATACGTTTGCAAAGAAATTAACAAAATCAACTATGCTATTCCATAACAAGATAAAGTAATTGGCAATCTTTGCATACAATGCATAGAAATAACCGACAATCAGCCCAGTAGCAGATAAAGATGTTCCTGCAAAGTGATTGATTGCTGCTACAATAGCATATATCGCTGCTATCGCTGCAATAATGATTAATATTATCCATGTTAAAGGACAGGCATATAATGCTGCATTAAATCCGTATTGTGCTGCTGTTGCTGCAAATGTTGCCCCGGTACTCATTGCTGTTTTAGCAGCAAGAATTGTTTCTCTTGCAGCTGCTATTGCCTTTAAACCATTAGATATAGCCTGAATCGTATTGTACGCAATCAAGGCTGCCGTGTAGATTCCAAGTGCAATTGCAACTCCGTATACAATCGGAGAAATCCATGACCAGTTATCAGCAATTACTGATGCAGCACCAACAACAATATCAAATATATTAAGGGCAACCACACCAACCATTGACAGTGCATTAATAAAACTCAGTGCAAATGATTGTATCTTCGGATTGTTGGCAAGTTCATTTACCTTTTTTAAGACTGGCTCAAATGAAACCAATGCTTCATTCTTGATTCGTGTCATTACCTGCCCCCATGTCATGTCCATGGATTCAAAGTCTTTGTTTACTTGGTCAGCCGAAGATAACATGGCATTTTTAACAACTTCTGCTGTAACAAGTCCTTGTTCAGCATAATTCTTAATTGAACCCGATGCCCATCCCATACTTTCTTCAATCGCTCTTGCAATACCCGGTGCACCTTCAAGAACAGAATTCAATTCATCGCCACGCAATGCCCCGGCTGCTAAACCTTGCACCAACTGTGTCATTGCACCTGATGCTGCCGCTGCACTTGTTCCGCCTAAAACAAATTGTTTATTCACAGTTTCCATGAATGCGATTATTTCATCGTTACTCTTGAATACATCCCCGGTATTATTTGCAATCCTTGCAATAGATTCTGCCGTATCAAGGTATGCTGCCCTTGACCGATTCGCAGATGCCATTATCTTTTGTTCTAATTCCTTAACACTTTCATTATCATCAACAATAAGTTCCAACTTTGATGTTGTTTGAGACACTCTATCAGATACATTGACAACAGCACCAATACTCTGTACAGAAGCATAGGCAGCCGCTAATCCACCGACCTTTTTAATAAGACCGCCCACCGAAGATGCTGCTTCATTTGTATTATTATTCAAGTTGTCCGCTGCATCTCCTGCCTGCCTAAATTCTTGTTCCAACCTATTTACAGCAGAAGCAGCACTATTCAATTCTGCCCTTGCTGTAACAATATCGGATGTATCAATAGAACGAGAACTTACAGACTGCATCCTTTCAAAACTGCTCAACACAATATTAAGTGCTCTGTTCATGCTTCTAAGTGCAGGTGTCATCCCATCATTGATTCGGACTGTTGAACTTACTCCTGACATTTATAATCACCTACCTTTTTTTGCTTTCCGTTCTTGCTTTTTGTCATTATCAATTTTTATCTGAATTGCAGCTATGACAAAAGCCTTTTCATGTGTCGGCAAAGCATCATATTCAGAAGGTTTCCAATGAAACTTGTGTAGGCAATAGTAAGCAAAATTACACTCACTATCCCCACACTCTATTAGTTTTTTGCTTCATCAACTAAATCTTCCATATCTTCTGTGTTGGTTTCGTTTACCAACTCTTCTGATAACTTGTCAAATTCATCCTTGTACAGCATTAATTTTACAAGCTGTTCAGCCCCCATTGCCTTGTATGAGTTCTGCAATTCTGCATTGTTCAAATCAGGATATACAACGGCTGTCGCTGCAAGTTTTGCAAGATATTTATTAGCATCAAAGTCCTGAGTAAACTGATTCTTCTTACCCACTACTGGCACACGTTTTGTACACTGTTTTCTGATTAAGTCATCCTCTTCCGCACTTACCGGGCGAATTACCCAAGGAACAACTTTCCCATTCTCGTCCTTGAATCTGTCACTCACTACTATTTTTTTGTTTTCTCTCTTTTCTACGTTTCCTGCTAAAAAATATGATAAATTACTCATGATAATTTCATTCCTTTCTCGGTTTTTAATAAACGAAAAGGGATAGAAAGTGTGGAGGTTTTCACTCTCTATCCCATGGGGTATAGTCTACTTCTTATTCCATGCCATTAAGCATTGCAAATGTTTCAGGCATTTCCCAGTCATCATATGTTCCCTCAATCTCTTCATCGAGGTAATCTGCTTCTGCATCAATCTTTGACAGAATACCGCCATTGATTAAGCAGTTTTTATAAATGATAACCTGACTTCCTGCTGCTGTTGCAGTGTCATTATTCTCTGTCTGAATCTCTATAGGTGGCATATAGCCAGTCTTTTTGTATTCATACAATACTTTTCTGAATATTGAAGTGTTGTAATGAAGTGTAGCTTTCCATGTTCCAGTCCATCCGGCAGGCTTATTGCCTTTTCCAGTTTTACCGACAATAGGAACTTCAACATTGTTTACTTCCATGTTACCTTCAAAATTAATAAGCTGCATTAAATGGTATCTGCTTCCGTCAATAGTTACATATGCTTCTGCTAATGCACCACTGACTGCATCTAAGGCATTCATTGTGTTTTCCATTTATATCACTCCTTCCTATGCCACAATTACACTCATGTATAATTTAGACATTGCATTTACTACTGTGATTTCATCTGATACAACAACAGATTTCTTTGTTTCGCCCTGCTCAACAATGACTTTTTCGGCATCGAAGTTTTCAATTGCACGAATCTGTTCTAACTGCTGATGATGGTTTACAACATCGCTCCACAGTGATATTCTTCCTGCCTTATCGTTCGGAATCTTACCGAGATACTTGTTGTTGAATATACTTGCAATATCCATTGCAATCTGATCAATAACACGGATGGTCTGATTTGATTTGAAATCTTCCCCTTTTTCCGCTGTAGTAGTTGTAAGTGAGTTAATATCTTCAAGCACACGAATTTCATCACCCACACGATGGAATGTAAATTCGCCACCCTTAATTGCTGCTTCAAGTTCTGCCTTTGTATAATCAGCAGGGATATCAAATTCTCCGTCATATGTCTTATTGGTATTTGAAGCATTGACCGCACATCCGGCAATAACTCCAGTTGCCCAGTAAACAGCATCAAGGCTGTTCTTTACATTGACTACTCCTTCATAGTCAGCAGCCTTGCCATATACAACTACCTGATACTTTATACCTGAATCTTCCCTTGCATCCTTGCAAGCCTGAATATAAAGGTCTTTGATTGCATCTTCGGAACTTAAGCAAGCTAATGCATTGAATGAATATGGCTCAACCGCATTCAGGAATGCACTATGCTGTGTAGCCGTGATATCCTGCCCATCTAAGTCTGTTCCAGTAAGTGCAGTTTTTGCAGTTGCTGTAAGTGTTGATGCTGTCCATGTAACCCATGGGTTATCAATTCCCTTTAATTCATCAATTGTTGATACAGTTTCAGCAAACACAAGTGATGTTCCGTAATAGACATTCACATCAAATGTTCCCGATGCTGTACCAGTAAGAATTTCTGTACTGATTTTTGCACCATCAGAACCCTTGCATTTTGCTTTTGCTACTGTGTTTGATGCATAATCTCCGCCATTCATCAATTTGTAGCAGTAAAGGGTTGTAATGTTCTTAAATAAATCACGAAGCCCTTTTGCAGCTTCTGAATCATATTCAAAACCGAATATCTCCAAACATTTCTTGCGGAAATCACCGCCAGTTACAGTGAATATTGCATCATCAACTCCCCATTTTAAAGGAAGTGCCATTGCTACAATTCCACGATCTCCGATACCTGATGTTGCTCTCGCTGCACTTACAAAGTTAATGTAAGCACCCGGAAGTGTTTTGTTCTGTGTTACAAATGTTCCACCGCCTAACATACTTCAATCATCCTTTCTTTTTCATAAAATCAGAAATGAGGACATCCGCTTCTTCAAACGAATAATCCTCATTTGGTTTAATCACAACTCTTGCAACTGTGGTATTATATTTTGCCATCCTCAAAAGCTGTGAGCCTTTATATTTAGTAACTACCGAGTTATTCTCTGTAGTAGGCATCTTTGTTTTTGTTGCCATATAATCATCCTTTCACTCCAAGTTTTGATTCCAATGTTTCCATCGGGTCATCGCTTGATATGTCATTGAGAAATACAATGTAACTGACAGATACATGAAGAACATCATCCACTATTTCAGCTTCAAGAGAAGAACCATGTAATATAGCCCCATCCAAAAGGGTTATGTGTTCAAGCCCACCTAATACTTTTTCTGACACTTCCATCATTTCCTCATTCCCCTCTTCCGGGAAATAAGCAATATCAAATGGATACGTCCGCTGTTTACGTTTACCCAGTAAAGGCTTATTAATTACCTTAAGTGGCTTAATAAAAAAGCAAGGTTCTTCTAAACCCTGCTCAATGTTTTCGGTGTAAATATCATAGTTATCTCCGAATATGCTATTCAGTTTTGCAGAAATGCCATTCACAATATCATTAATCATTGAATATTCTCCTTAACTCTTCATTTAGCTTCTTTTCCAACAGCCCCGGTGCAATGGATTGTACCTCTTCTTCTGATATTTTCAGCATAAATTGTCCTTCAACCCATCCTGCTTTCAACCTTTTGCCGATTTGGGGAACGAATCGCCCGGCTGTCTGTCTATGTCCGTATTCAACATACGAAGCATAACGAAGTGGATTGTAAACAGTGATTCTGAACTCCCCACCACGATATACTATTTGGCTTGTTTTCCAATTGTTGCGGAGTGTACCTCCCTGCTTACCATCATTGTAAGAAATCGAACTGCCATCTTTTCTTTCGTAAGTAATTGTTTCATACTCTCCTACTGGTGTTCGTTTTCTTGCTCTGCTTATCAGCCTTTGTGCAAGTTCCTTTGCCATTTTGGTGCAAAAGGCATCCATGTCAACCTTTTGGAATTGTTCAAGCCTATCCCTTAATTCTTCAAGCTGCCTATAATCAACTTTCCCCCATTTTCGACCCATATCAAGCCCACCTTTCGAACAGTTTCAATGAAATCTCCTGATGGGTTTCATACATGGCAGGTTTCCCGGAGTTTGTGTAGGCTTCTGTTATTCCATTCTGTGTGACCTCAATCTTGCTTCCAACCTTGATACGTACATCAGGGGATATAAACAACTTGATTTCCTGAGTTTCAGCTGCCGTGTTCCCATCCCCAGTTGCAGGACTAGATTTGAATGATAATCGGCATGGTTCAGCTAAAAGAACAGTAACATCAGCAAAACCAGTTTTTTTTGTAACCGGGTCTTTTACTTTCTGATGCTCAATTACATCGCAAGTGCCAATATACATTTTTTCCATTGTTTTTCTTGCAAAATCCATCATGCCCATTACCACACCAACTTTCTATACTTTGCAAAGTCATCCTCGTGCCCTGTCAACAGATAACCAATGCATGAATCAAATTTCTGTTCAGGTGTCGAACCCTTTGCAAATTGGATATTGGTATCTCCAAGTTTCACTGATTCAGCAACCATTTCAAAATCAAAGTCTGTCAGCTGACCGAAGCCCTTTTTTAAATTAAGAAATTCAGCACATACCATATCAATTGCGATATTATTCAACCCATCCGGGATTTCTGAACAATTGGTTTTGTTCAGAATATGATTTGTGACCTTTTCAATCGCAAATTCGATACTATACGAATCGTTGTTTAAGTCATATTCATATCCGAATGTTTTTAACCTTTTAATCACATTTTCATTGTCCATATCGCACCTACCTTATAAATAAGGGAGTGGATAGCCACCCCCTTTGGAATTAACCACGTGAAATGATTCTTGCAATAGGAATTGCCTTGTGGTTGATATAGCTTCTCTGTGATGCTGTAGATTCACCCGAATGTACAAGTGACCAGTTAGCACCATTAGCAAGTTCTGCATTAGTTGGAGAAAGTGAAGCCTGAGAAGTTTTCTCATAAGAAACACCCTTTGGTGCAAATACCTTTCTCTGACGCATATACAGTGTATCTTCGCCACCATTTACTTTTGGGTCACGATGCATTTCGTAAGGAACTTTTGCACCGATATCTTCATGAGAAATTGCACCATCACCAAGCACATAAGTTGTATATTTGGTGTAGCCATCCCCTGCATCTGTTGCACTTTCCGGCACTTCTTCTGTTGGCATATCATCGTCAATGACAACTAATTTGCCGTTCCATGTACCTAAATCAAGGTCACGTGTGATGCCGTCTGCATCTGTATACTTCAAATGCTCAAGAAGATTAAGGTTCTCAAGGTTTGTTGCAACATCGGAATGCATGAATACAAGAGTGAATTTCTTCTTGTTAGCACCGCAAGCCTTGTTTGTCGCACTGTTAAGAGTAGTTGGAGTAATAACACCCTCGCCAACATCTGTGATGTCAGAAGTGTGGCTGTTTACAAATTCAAGGTTCTTTGCCCCAGTCATTGCAAAAATACCTTCAAGCACTTTTAACAATGTTCCCTGATCTAATCCATCTTTGTACTCTGCAACCTGCTGTGAGATGTTGTCCATGAAATCTTCTCCACCAGTGATATCATATGAAAAGTCAGCTTCAACCCATGCTTTAGCACGTCCGACAACTACAACACCCTGCTCAAATGTCTTTGTACGTGATGCTGTGATGTCTGTCTGACCATCATAATTTACTGCTTCGCCATCTGCTAATCCTTTCATTGCGATACGTGCATATGCTGTACCACTCTGTGAAGAGAATGCAGCACGAATATCAGCATTTGGTGCAAGTGCCTTAGATTTTTTCATTTCATTTGTTTTTGTGTTTGGTACTCTATCCACAGTGTACTTGAATGCCTGCGGATTGAATGATTTTGAATCAAATAATGCCATAATTAATTACCTCTTTCTTTCATTATATTTTTTGATTTTTTTAATTAAGAAAGTGATGCATCGGGATTTTCATTGAGATATGTGCTAATCTGCTCATATGTCATTTGCGAGAAATCAACATCATTTCCTGCTCCGTCCTTGCCTTTGCCCGGTGTCATGCCCTTAACATCAGGAACACTAGAACCGAACAGCATACTTGAATCTTCTGCCTTAGTTAATGCTTCCAACTGCTCTGATAAGCCTTTGACTGTTCCATCCTCACTAAGTTCAGCCTTTTCAAGGTCAAGCAATGCTCTAATTGCCTTTGCGTTCTTTCCATTGGCAGAAGCAATAGCTTTTTCAACTGCATTGTCAATCTGCATCTGCTTTAAATCATCAGCATACTTCTTAGCAGCTGTTTTGTTAGCTTCCTGCAGTTCTTCAATCTGTTTCTGCAACTCTTCTGCATTCCCGGATGATTTCTTTAATTCTTCCAACTGTCCATCACGTTCCTCAACAAGTTTTTCCGCTGCTTTTTTCGCATCGTTTACTTCATCAAAACGTGATTTAGGAATATAATCTTTCAATTCTTCCGCTGAAGCATCAGCAATTTTCTGTGCAAGTTCTTCATCAACTCCGAGTGCTACAATTTCTTCTTTTTTCATGGTTTTATACCGTCCTTTCATAATCATTTTTTACCCGGTTCAGTCCGGTTCTTTATGTCTTTGCAGTTTTCGTCAGAAATACCAAAGTGACGGAATATAAAAAAGACACCACATTGTGATGTCTTGATTATCTGTTTTTTATTTTATTCTTCTGCAATATACCAGCCACTAATAATAGCACCTTTGTCATTCGCTGTTAATGGCTCTTTAGTTTTAAGCGAATATTTTTTATTATCTCCAATGCCATATGCATTGCTTTCATACTCAAATTCCATAGGCTTAATTGATCCGTCTAAAGTTCGCAGTGTTATATTTGAAATATAATGATTAGTAGCATTGTTTTCAAATGACATCAAAAGTTTTGGTGTGTGTGGGAAGCCTAATATACCTGCAAAGTCTACAAGGTAATCTTCACCTTCAATACCTTCACATACATAGTCAATATATACAACATTACCATTCTTTGAATAATATGCCCTTTCCTTTGCGAGGGATATATTATCTTGTGCATTTGTATCAACTGCTTTCGGGTTCCAACTGTATGTTTCGTAAAGATTGCCCCACGCAACATCATTATTATCACCTTTTACAAGAATCTGCCCCATCTCGCCATCTGCAGGAATTGAATTATTAACTTCATGCTCAATAGGAACTGGCACACCGTTTTCGTCAAAATAAACTGGTTTAGTTTTTGAGCCTATTGCCTTTGTGTTGGAAAGTCTATCAGCATTGCTTGAATATTCTGCGTTATCTGCTGTCATGGCTTTTAAAGCCACTGTTGCAGTTTCAGCACTTCTCGCTTTGTCAGCACTTTCAACATGGTTTTTATTCTCAACCATTTCATGCAACATTCTAACAGTATCGCCACCATCAGAATTGCAATAGTATCTGACTGACACAGTTCCGTCAGCACTTACATTTGTTACTCCGTTGAATGTGTGGAGTTTCTTAAATTCTGCTATCTGCTCTGCTGTCAATGGAGTGCGTGTTGGCTCTAACAATCCATATACTATTTTACATGGATAATCTGTAAGTTTAGCATCAATAGGTACTCTGACACATATCCTCGAATTATCAGTACCACCATATGTCATGATACCAACTTTATCAACATCCCATGTATTACTAACTTTTTTTGCTATGGTGCAATATATAGGCTTAGAAATATCTGCATCTGTTGGTGTAAACACTCTAGCTTCTATACTCTCAGTTAATGGGTTTATAACTCCATCCCATTTTGTAACATTCAAAGCACCATTATTCCTTGCAATCTCGCCACTTCCGTCTGCGAATACTTCAATATAATCGCCCTCATATAAAGGACTATCGCCTATCGGAATACTTACTATTCTCGGCTCAACATATGGCTCATATGGTGTGGCTGTATCTCCAACTTCAACTTGAATATTCTTGTAAGATATAGTAGTTCCTGCTACTGAATTTCCAAATCTGAAAGTAATAAAGCCATCTTCTGTTGCTGTATATGACAACTGTTTTGTTTTGCTGTTTAACGCACTAACACTATTCGTAGTCGAACCATTAAAGAATATTATTATTTTACCCTCTTTGTTCGTGCTTTCTTCCCACGATAATGTATAGGTTTTCCCTTTCTTGACAGGAATTGCAGACGCACTAAATGTTGTATAGCCACCAGTAAAAGCATCATTTGTTGTTGCTGTGATAGTAACTCCGTTGTTCTCAAATACAGAAGTACCATTCGCTGTAGATACTTTCTTCCACTCGTCATAATTCAATAAGTTCTTTCCGCACATCTTGATAGGGAGTGCATATCCCCCATTTGTAAACGGAACAAACATATCAATTGTTGAGTTGAGATTTGTTGTCAACATGGGTTTAAGAACACCCGACACACTAACACCTTTTCTTACACAGAAATTAACTTTGTACTGTCCACCCTCTATACTAAATGTCCTACCACTTCCCATATCCCTTGTCGCAAATACACTTGCACCAGTAGTTACACTTGTAAGTTCAAGATGATATGTTGTTTCAGAACCATTAGCAAAACAACCGACAACTTTATATTTTCCACTCGGTATATCTACTGTTCCAATCGCAAACCATACATCAGCATCTCCAGTATTTTTACCACTCAATGTATAAGTTTCGTCATTATTTTTAGTACAAGTTACACCATACTTTTCGGTGGTTTCAAGAGTTGCGTTTATCAAGTTATCCACCCCACACCCAACAACATCAATCGGTGCTGTCGGTGTCGGTGTACCATTCTGCTCTGTTTTTCCGTCATTCTTCAAGTAGATAATCGGTGCATCTGCTAAACTGTTGGCAAGTACATTTGAGCCATCTGCAATTATCATATCTGACACATTACCACATGGAATCGGCAAACCATCAGCACTAAAATACACTGGCTGTTTATCTGTTCCGATAGTTTCTGTGTTTGAAAGTCTATCAGTTATATTTGCTTTATTAACATTGCCACCTAATGAACTCGTTGCTATTGCTTCAACACTTTCAACTGGCATTTCGTTAGAAAACAATTTAACTCTCTGCGGCTCTACAACATCATCCAATGTGATTGCTGTTATTGTGTAAATAGGTCTTTGTTTGATATATAAATCAAATATTCCGTCTTGAACTTTTACACAAGTTACATCATTTGCTAAATCAACATTATATATGTTCTGCCACTCCAAGATTATTGTCTGTGTAGAAACTGTCGAACCAGTCTTGATGAAGAATCTTAACTGTCCATATAGTGTATATGTACCAATCCCGGCTATATTGAAAGTTCCATTACAATACTTATTTGCACCATCTGACACATCAATTCTAGCGAATCGAAAATGATAATTTACATATTCTGATGCCGAACCACTACTTTTCGTCAGAACTCTACCCATAATATCATATGATTGAATGTCCTTACTTCCGTCAAATGATGCTCTACCTATCATTCGTGGTGTTGCAAGTGTTTCGTGTTTATGTCTATCAAGGATATCCATATTTTCATTCATATCTTCAATATTATAAAAATCTGTGCTTTCCGGCTTATTCAAGCCATAATTACTTGTCTTTTGCATTTGTTCACTTCCTTCTTTTGAATATTATAAAAGGCAGCCGTAAGACTGCCCTTTGTATCGTTTGTTGCATGAAAAAAGCACCCTTTTTAGGATGCTTTAATTTTTGAACTGTTCTATTTCATCTTGCGTTAAGTCGGCAAGTGTCTTTTTATGTTCCCGGCAATAGTTTCTAAGGCTTCTGAAATTATATTTAGTGCTATTATCGGGCATCGATTCTGTTAATTTGCCGTAATTGTCCAGTTCATTATTCGCTTTTATAGTATTTGTCATATAGAACTTTAGCACTCCTTTCATCTATCGCCATAATTCGCTCTTGTGGGTTAATCAAAACCGCTCCTAATTCGTTTTCGTAATGTTGAATGAGGTTTGTTTTTGCTTTGAAATAGACATAACCATCATAACCCTGCAACATACTTTCTTTTACTGCTTCCGCAAACAAATGCCCCCCAACACCTGCATACTCTTTTTGAGTGAACTTTTTGTTGTGCGGATTGTTAAATGGTGCAGCTTCCACTATATCTAAATTGATAGCATAATTTTGTGGGTCAGGTTTTATTGCAACCATTCCTTGTATTCTATTATCGCCGTCTGCTTTTACTGCTCTGACAGTATAACCATTCTTTTGCGGTAATGTCCAATCAAATTCCCAATCCTTAAATTCTGCTTTTGTTGGCGAAACATCAACTACAGTTGTATTGACTATTTTATTATCGCTCAACCTTCTTAAACATGGTGTAAGTTCATCTATTTCTATTTTACCACTTTTACTAGTATTTTCAAGGGCTTTCTTGCTTCCACCATCCACAAATGCTTTCTTCCAGTCCTTATACTTCATGTCAGCCGGAACATAATATGTTTTTCCATCTTCGCCCCTTGCTGCACGTTCAGTATTAAGTTCAAATTCATCATCGAAATATGGCACTGTGGTTGTTCTGCACCATACATGAAATGGTGGGGCAGTTGCACCAACAGCATATTCAGACATTGAAAACACTTTGCCGTCTAATGCCTGACAAATATCTGATGTGTGTCTGTCCAGTGTAGCCAGTATCTCATATCGCTCAACACCTAAATCTTTGTAACAATCCCTATTCGATGTTGCATTAAAAAAAGCAGCTTCGGTCATTACTAACCGCCCTGCTTTCCCTTTGCTTACATCAAATCTCTTTGCAATTGATTCAGTAACCTTATGCGGATGCTGCCCCCTTATTATTGCTTGTGTAAGTCCGTTATGTAATTCAGACACTAATTGTGCTTTATGTGTCCATATACGGCTTGAAAAATTACTACCATCAGCAGCCCATGGTTTTGATAAAACCTTTTCAACCTTATTTGCATCCAACTTCATCAGATCATAACCGATATTGAATCCCTTTTGGATTTCATAGGCTGTGTGATAATATCCCTCTGTGTAAATGTTCTCCATGAGTGCTGTTACATCATCTAATTCATTACCATATAATACTTCAACATGGTTCTGCATCTGAATATTGATTGCTTCCATTCTTGATATATGGAATCTTGCTGATGCATTTTCAAGCTGTTTTGCCCATTGGTCAGAATAATTGAGTGTTCTTCCCTTTTCGATGTATTCAAGTACATTCCATTGGAATTCCTCTAATTCATCTTTGTTCAGAAGTTTTCTTGCACCCTGCATTGTCAATTCATTATTCTCAGCAAGCCTTGCATACCATCTTTCAACATCCTTTTGGACTGCAAGTGATGCTTTCCGATATTGCTTTTCTAACTCTGCAAAGTATTCAGCACCTTTTCTTGATTGGGCATCTTCAAGCAGTGTGAATCGTTTTTCCCAATATTCTTTGCCCTTTGCCATTACATACACCCTACCTCTTCAAATGCTTTTAGCATCTTAGGAAACTGAATTGCTATCCAGTCAACCATTTCTTCATTTTTTGCCCATGAACCTCTTGACTTACTTGCACAATCACTCAATCCGCTTTCATTGAGAAATGCATGGACAATTTCATGTCGCAATACCCTTTTTCGATAAAACTCTTTTTCTTCTGCTGTCATATCAGGAAAATATTCTTTCTCTGACATATTAGCCACTACTATTAATTTATCATCCTCACTGCAATACCCTGAAAAGCTATTTTTCTTTAATACATCATCTTCTGATATATTGTGAATAACAATCTTGTATTCAGTTCCTAATACATTTACACTATTCTTCATCTTCTAAATCCTCTTCATTCACAGCCGTGTTATCTGCCCCATTCTGCCCCGAAAATGCACCTTGGTATACTTCCATAGCTTCTTCCGTTTCTGCCTTGATTTGCTCCAATTCGGCATCCACATCCTCAACAAATGGAACTTGCGAAAGAAGTGTTTTATTTGACACCTTAACCCCGGCATTTGTAAGTGTGCCCATTATCTCTGATTCATTCATGAGCATATCCCTATTGAATATGATATCAATTTTCTCATTGAAAAAATCCCCCTGCCCGGTCAGTGACAAGTGGATATTTATAAAGTGTAGCAGTTCTTCAAGTGCTGCCTGATATTCGCTTTCAAAGTCATTTGTATCTATATCAATTTCCTGATACATAGAAAGAATATTCATTTGGTTCGGTGTTCCGCTTTTGAGCATCTTGCCGTCAAATGAACGTGCATTTTCAATCAATGTTACTTTAAGCAAATCCAATATAGCCTGATAGTTCCCTGCATTTACTTCTACTGTAAGTGTGGAAACTCCACCCTTTGCACCTTCCCCAGTTCGAACCTTAACCGCTCCGTACTGGCTCAAATTCTGCCTAAATTCGCCCAAGTCTGTACCATCGTAATTTTCAATAACAAGAATAGTGTTTCTGCTATCTTCAAGCATATTATTGTGGAACATAGACATTAACTCATTGATTGCATCCTGCAATGCCTTTACTCGCCTTATTAATGGAATCTCATGGTCATTATACTTGAATGCAATGAGCGGTATTCTCTCCCAGTTATAAGGCAGCCCATTCAAGCTGATATAACTTTCATATTCCCCTTCTTCTGTATTCGGATGTAAACTGCCGGAAGAAAGAATATAGCGATATACTCCATCGGGCTTGTATATCTCAACCTTTTCAACAGTTTTCTTATCCGTTCCTTTATACTCAATAACCTCATACAAACGAATTGCATAATCCAGTTCTTCATGCTCTGTATCTTTCCAAAACGGAAGAATTTCATATGCCGGGAATACCTTGAATTTTAACTTTCCCTCTTTATCATAATAAGGAAACATCCATGCAATAGCACCATTCATGGATTTCTTTGCTGTGTTTTTCAGCTTACGCATCATTTTCTTATCGAATATGCCACGCACAATATCAACATACTGTGTATTATCGCCCTTGAATGTTATAGGCTTTCCAAGAAAATAATTTGCTTTCTTATCAACAGCAATTGCATACTGGTTATCAATATCTTTTCGGTTCGGCAGGTTCTTTACTTCTACCAGTTCCCCACCTTTACCAATAACCATTCTTTTTTTGTAAAGAATATCATGATACCCCTCATAATACATAAAGCCGTTTATTGCTTCCCTGCGTTGCGGTGATATTTTCCACTCTGCAATTTCCCTTTCTAAGAAAGATAAATCATTTATTCCATCAGTTGCTTTTTTTGATACAAAGTTATTCAGTTTCCTTGCTGCACCTGCAACAATATCGAATAATGCCACTTGTTTCACCTACCTTAATATAAAATACCCACCACTTACCCGCTTGACTCTTACTCAACATATGAACCTAATCACGAAATGAGGAACATCAAGCCCTACTCTTTTAATTGCAGGAGTGGGATTCGAACCCACGAACTCTTGGTTATGAACCAAGCGAGATAAACCGAACTTCTCTACCCTGCCATAATTCAGGAAAGAGGATAATTGAAATCCCCTTTCCCTATAAACGCTATCCAAGGTGCTGTTTACACCACATTTTGAAATGTCAATGTTATTCAACAATTACCCAATCTTCTGATAGCATATCTGTCTGTGATGCAAGCCATCCAACACAAATATCTCCATTAGCAGTTCGCATATCAATGTGCGGAAGGAACTCTGCAACGTCAGTGCCGTGCATTGCTACTTCATCACCCGGTAAAATCTGCGATGCTTCGTTTCTAAGGTTTTCTTTGTCAACAGTAGTACCATGCACCAAATACAGATACATTCCTTTACCGTTCCACCCTTTTCGTGCCACTTTCTGTCCTGATTTCAATCGCCTAATGGCTTCACCGAAAGTGAATGTCTGAACATCCAAGTCTTTCAATTCCGCATTTCCTACCACTTCCCAATCATCCCTTAAAATGAAATTCAGTGTGTAATCAACATCTTCTGATTCCCTAATATCAAGGGTTTTTCCGTCTTTACAGTGCATTTTGATTGTGCCATTTTCCCATGCCCAATATCCAACCCATTCCGGGCATTTCACTTTTGCACCTTGCTTCAATGCTTCATATGCTTCCTTAAACTTCATTTCCTTTACCTCTCTTTCTTAATCAAAACTATATGCATCTCCGTATGCAATCTTTTCGGCAATACCAGTTGTTGCATCCGGGGCATCATCGTGTTTGTTTTTTCCCTCTCTTTGATACTTATTCATTGCATCGTAGTAATCCGGGAATCTGTTTTTCCAATCTTCCGGGTAATATATATGATTCATTACCCACGTTGCATTAGATGTAATTCTTGCAATCTTGTTTTTACTTTGCGTAAAAGGGAATATGATAGTCAGGTTACTTCCATATTCTTCACTTAAAATTCTCCCCACACTTCTTGCAAAACCTCGACCGCCATTATTACTCTCTATATCTGCATTATTTACTTTGAAATCATAGAATTGTTTAGCAACAGATGGCTCTGTTACTTCCATTGGTTCTTTTGTGTATATTACATCCAATACATAGGCTTCATTTGAGAATGTCACACCATAAACAATACTACATAAGAAATCATCGCCAGTATCAGCCGTATCAGTATAATTTCTAATACTCTTAAACAATGGCAATTTGCCACTATATGTTTTAAAGCTGCTATACAACTTCCCTTTAAGGTCAATAGGCTCTTGGTTATAGTTAGCACTGAATATATCTGCCCCCATTGTAGCCTTTTTGTTCATTGCAGATTTATACGATAAAATTTCATCACACAACATTGTTCCATCATCCTGAATGGCTTTCATGTTGATGTGTCGCACCTTCATGCCTATTTCTCGGAAATGCTCTATTGCTTTTCCTGCCAAATCATCACTAGCCCATCGTGTCATAATAATTATGATCTTACCGCCCTCTTCTAATCGGGATAGCATTGTATCAGTAAACCATGTCCAGTGTTTTTCCTTGACAGTTTCATTGTTGGCTTCTTCTGCATTTTTGATAAGGTCATCAATAATGATTAACGAAGCCCCGAATCCAGTTGCTGTACCAGTCGGTGAAGTGGCTAAGTAGTTGTTATAACCACCTTCCAATGACCACAGATTCATCGACCCATCACCCTTTTTTATTCGGGTATTAGGAAATATATCGCTATACACTACTTTGTTTTCATCCGCTTTTACTTCTTGGATTGTATTTCTAACCCCTTTTGCAAAAGTTGTTGACAATGTTTCATTATATGAGCCAGTCATGACTTTTTGTTTATTATCTTTTCCGAGAATCCATTCAACAAGGCACTGAGCCGTTCTCGACTTTCCGTGCCGTGGTGGTTCATTGATAACCAATACATCATCATCAGATTCAATGAACTCTTGCATCTCATTACACTGATAAACAAGATATTCTCTATCTTCTCTGTAAAAGTCAGGTGCTTTCACATTGCAATAAAAAAAGAACTCACGTTTAGCAAGTTCTATCTTTGCATATCTCTTAAGCTGCTCCCTATCCATCGGCTATCAACTTCTTTAATTCTTCCGTTGTGAGTCCTTCAAACGGATTTTTTACTTCTCCACTAACTTCCACTTTTTCTGTCCACATTCCAAGATGCTTACCCAACATTTCCAAGGCTCTCTCTTTGCTACACATAGATAATTCAATCCCATTCTTTCCTTGCTTGATTCCTGCAATAGCCTTGATTTGTGTATCATCTAAGTTTTTTGTAGGTTCTAATTGCACATTTTGAACCATTACTGGTTTTCCATTCTCATCATAAAGTGGAATCCTAACACCTTCATCCGAAGTGAATGTAGCTTGTTGTTCTATAATCTTCACATAATCCGTTGTTTTAGCAAATGCGATTGCTGCCAACTCTGTTAATACCATGTCTTGTGTGATTTCTGTTCTCTTTCTTCTGTCAGCTTTCCTTTCAGCAACGTATTCTTGTACACTAACTTTCGCTAACAGACGTGCCCCTTGTTCATTTGCCGTCCTTTCTGAATAACCTGCCCTTATTGCTGCTTGTGTTGCGTTCAGGTCAATCAAATATTCATCACAAAATCGTTGCTGTTTTTCTGTTAATTTCGCCATTCCGCAACACTCCTTTCTTTTAATTCGTTACTCTTTTTCTAATTCAGCATAAAGACATTGCACAATAGATGTGCTCCCTACTTCGTTCGGTTCGCCTTGTATGTTGGTTACTCCCCTTTTCTTCAATTCCCATCCCCTTGATAGTTTTGCATTTACTACTTTGTCAAATAGTTCGCTTTGTTCTATGGGATAAATAATTGTTTTAATCTTCATTGCATTCTCCTATATACTTGAAGCCCTGCACGGCACGGAAATGTCCGCCATATGTTCCGGCTGTAGTTTTTTTGTTTACCCTTGTTTTGGATGCCTTATCTCCGTATAGCTTAGCTGATACCTGGACCCATTTATCTGACCGCCTTAATGCACCGCATAACTGAGGATGTGAAGTGTGGAAATACATCGGCAGTTGTCTATTCTTTCTTCCGTTTCCGTCCAAATGATATTGTGCTATGGCATCTAAAAAACGTGTTCCTACCCCTGCACCTTGCCACTCCGGCATTGTTACAAGTCTTGTGCCACGATACCCACCAATATGAAACATAGGGCTTACCGCCATATGACAAGCAAGTTCCCCTTCTACTGTTCCAATAAAGTATTCAGCAGCAATTGGCATTGGTAAATCTAAATAATAATGTGGCTTAAAATATCTCCAGTAACTTCCGTTGACCTTCCTAATTTCCAATTCGATTTTCGGTCTTTGCCGAAGATGCCCCCTTGTAAAAGACTTATCTTTTGTATCAATAACCCAATCAGGCTGTAACCAATCAAGCACATCATAGTGTGGTGTTAATAAAACCACTTTCCCAGTTGGATTTTCTCTTCTCCATGCTTTCTGAAATGCCCCTGCTCCTATTCTTGCAATCTGTCTATCTATAACAGATGTAAATTCATCAATAACAACTTCGTCCGGCTTTTCACATATCAACCTTGCAAGCCCTGCCCGGAACTGTTCCCCATTCGATAAAACACGAAAAGGACGAAGCCACGCAGGAACATCACCCAATCCAACAGAAGCAAGCAACCCAGTAACTGTATTAAAATCAGCATCAGGTGCTATATCATCAACTATAGGCTTGTTATCGTTCCAACCTTGTGACAAATCCACAATTTTATTTTCTCCGAATATCTTTTTGCCGATAGATGTTTTCCCTGAGCCGGATGCACCTACCACAACCCCGATATTCCAATTTCCTGACAAGTCTACTTCTTCAATCTCTATATCAAAGTTACAACCGCTTTCAGCATTAAAAAGACTTTTTACCCTTGCTGCACGATAAGTATCATAATCACTCACTCTGTTGTGAACTTCAATTCTCATACAGCTACCACCTTTAATTTATAGCCTTCTTCTTTCAATCGGTTATAAATTGTTTCCTGCTCTTTTTCATCATTGCAGATAACTATAACTGCATACTGTTGCTTATAAGAAAAACCGCCCACATTATCACCTTTTCTTTTATATTTAATTTTCAAACAAAAACCTGCCAAGGAAGGAGCGAAACCCCGGCAGGCATAGAAAAAGACACTGCCTTTTGTTCGGTCAGTGTCTTTATTACTCTTATCAATTAGGCTTCGCCTATTATACATTATACAACATTCTTTTGTAGGTTTGTGTAGGTTCTTTGGAAAGTTTGCAACGCAATCCCATGAATTTCTCTCGCATACTGGTATGTATAACTCATTTCTACTGCAATCTTTTCTAAACTCTTAAATTCCACATACCTCTTAAATAATATGCTTATGTGGTTTGCATCTGATAACTGATGTATTTCTTTTATGATTTTATCCTTTAACAATGCATAGTTGATTATATCTTCCTTTACCTCATTTTCTAACATCAGCAACCGCACCGCACCTTTTTCAACCTGACTGCTGCATCCCCCTGATGTCTGTACACGTTCTTCGCTATAATCAATACTGCCTAAACTTCCACGCATTGATTCAAGTTCTTTCACTTGGGTTTGCTTTTGCTTGATCTGATTATCCAGTTTTTTAAGCTGCAATAAATATTCCTTTGCTTTCAATCTCTTACACCTACCTTTTATATGTCTGAATAGTTCCGTCTGCCATCTTAACACTTATCGCTACTGGATAGCCGTTCATGTTGTTTGACATATTCACATATCTGCAATTGTAAATATCAATAGGCTTACAATGATTTTCTTCGCATTTTGTGGCTGTATCTTTGCTGTCATACTCTGTGTTACATATTTCACATATATATCTATTAATTGTTTTCATTTATTCCACCTGCCTTTACTATGTTTATTAAATATTCAGCACAACACACAAAACAATCCTTGTGTTCACAATCATTTTCGACATAATGTTTAGTCGTGCAATAACCCCTTTTTGCAATTTTTCCTTTCGCAACTTCCAACTGTTCCACAATATCATCAACATCATAGGCTGTTGGCTGTTCATCAATAATTGTTTCAAAAATTTCACATAAGGCTTTATCTATGTATGGTCTTTTTCTAATATCTTTAATCAAAGCATCTGCGTCAATTAATCTGCTCATTCTCTCCACCTCACAATCCTCATCATCTGCCAATATTTCATCAATATGTTTTGATAACGCACTCCACAAATTAGGACAATTCTCTAACAGCTCCATGACTTCTTCCTCTGTGTCTACACATCTTGCCCCTGTGTGCATTACTTCTTTTCCATTGAAATAAACACTCATTGAAGTTTCACCATAAAGCCTTGCAGAATACCCATTTTCATGAGTATATGTTGCTGTTTTGCTCATTCTCTCGCCCCCTTTAACTGTTCTGCTATCATCTCAATATTTACAATTCCGTTTCTATCGTCTGGGAATTTTTCTTTTACAACATTCACAAATTCATCAATAGCCCTTGCTCTTGCTGTCCTTTTTGCTTTCTTTATTTTTGCATCAGAACAATCTAACAAATGACTTGCTCTGCCTATGAACTCACGCATCATCAACATTGTTTCCTTGCAAAATTCCTCATTTATGGAATAGTCCAATTCATCCATAAATAAATCTATTCTCCGTTTCAATTCATTCTTATTCTTTATGTCTGCCATATCTATTCCCCCTTTAGCTGTTTTGCTATTTTCTCAATCCACTCTAATTCATCTGCACAATCATCTATTTCTGATTTGATTTTGTAACTTAATCGTTCAACAAAGTCATCAATAGCCCTTGCTCTCTCATTTGCACAATCACACTTCCAAAGAGTGCAACCTGCACAATCTTTACAATTTGACTTGTCTTTTAATTCTTCCATAGTTCCGATTGCTCTGTACTGTTTCAATTCTTCAAGGGCTTTTCTTGCCAATGTGACAGTTTCAATACTGATAGTTAATTTATCGTTTTCTGCAACATAATCTAATAATTCTTTAATTGCTTCATTCTCCGTCATGCTCATTCTCCTTTGCTATAAATCTTCTTCATCCACTATATTGACTGTTACTTGTTCAATCTTCTCAAATAATCCATATCTTCTGTTAGGGATTCTTTCCCTTACTTTCGCTATATGCTCTTTAGCATCATCAATATTTGGAAAGTCTAAATAATGATACCAACTATTTTTAGCATGATACGCAATAACATATCTTATTTCTGTATGTGTTTCTTTATCATTGAATACAATCATATTATCTTTCATGCTCTCACTCTCCCATCTGCTTTAATGACTGCTCTGCTTCTTCTTTGGTTAGGAATACTGTTTTGCCGATTTCATCAAAGGAAAAATTAAGTTGATTATCTATGATTTTCCCATTAAGTAATAACATTGCACGATATTTCTTTGTCCACACACCTTTTTTATTCTGACTAATCATAATATTTGTAATCTGATATGCTTGAATTCCAGTATGTATAGTGACATATGTTTTTTCATGATATACAATATCTCCAACCTTACAAGGCAATCTCAACAGCAGTCCTTGTTCTTCGGCATCTTCATATTCCCCCAACTTTGTAAGCAACTTTTCATAATTAATCTTTGAATACTCATTATCAGCAATGTCTATTGGGTCTAATGCGTCATATGAGCCGGGTTTCCACTTAACTGTTAATCTATCCATGCTATCCCTCACTTTCAATCAATAATCTATATCCCACGAATTATCAATATTATTTTCTTCAATGTCTATGATGATTGGAATTTCATTCATAGCAGCCTGAACAATCATAATTTCCACTTCATTCAGGTAGCCAAAATTGAATTTATCTTCAAGTTTGTAACCATCAAGATAGACTGTGTATATCTTTCCTTTTGTATCATCTTCATGTGATCTATGTATGGTAAATGCTATATTGCTATCTGTTCTGTAACTGTGAGAACCATCATTATAATCCAATTCAACATTAATCCATCCATATGTTTCATCTTCCTCAAATTTGTAATACCATCCATCATCTGCTCTATCCCACTTTTCAGATTCATCCACATTCTCACAAGCAATCTCTTTGTACTTTTTGAATATGTCAGACAGTTTGATTTCTGTAGTTTGACAGATGAATATATCTTTGAATTTCTTTTCGATTTTCTCACATAAATCTTTCTTGCAAGTGTCATTGATAATCTGCATCATTTTTTCGCACATAAATGTGTTGTATGATTTAAAATCAATGTCTGCAACAACCTTATTGACTTCCTCTGTAACCTTTTTTTCTAATGTTCTTTTCAAATCATAACTATCAAGGCTACTTTCTACGGCTTTAATAATAGTTTTTTCAAAGGTTTCTGTGATGGCTTTTTCCACCATTTTTTCAGATGCAAGTTCGTCTATCTTTTCTTGTACTATTTTTGATATATCAATTTTCATGTTCATTCTCCTTTCCGTTAAAACACAACTTATTAATCGTTTCCATGATTCTTTTATGCATTACATCCCCCACACCTTCCGTGGATTTGATTGCTATGCTTACTAATCCTAAATCCATTTCATCTGTGGCTGCATTCATGCAAGCATCATAACCATCATCAAATGCTGATTTATAAAATGACTGAGCCCACCTGTCAAATTCATTGTGCGACATTTTGTGAATCATCCTATAGTCAGCAAATGGTATCTTCGTTTTCATCCTTTCCCCTTTCTAGGCATTTTCAAAATTCGTATGATCCTGAATTGCCATATCGTAATTGTTATATACAAGTTCCTCTTCTGCTTCCTGCTTTAATTTGATATATTTTTCTTCCCCTATCAAATGCTTAACCTTTTGATTGAATATCTGTTGTTTCTGTTTTTCAATCTCAACAACTGCATTTTTTCTTGCAGTTTTAAATTCTGTAAGCTGTCTTGTATACTTATCATATCTATAAACCGCTCTTTTATATTCCGGGCTTTTCATTGTGTAACCCTGCCCTTTCATCTGATTAATCTTAGTTCTTGTATCTGCTGCAAGTTTTTTAAGTCTATCAATCTCTGATTCTATGTGGTTTGTGCTGTAACTAAAATCATAACCACAATCAGGACATCTAAGATGTATCGGTTTTACTTGTTTTAAGTCCATTTATTGCTCCTTTCCTTTTCCATATTTGCTTTCAAGTTCAGCCTTTAATGCATCCGCTTCTGCTTTTAATTCCGGGTTATCATCCACCTTTACAGCCCTATTATTAGCAAGCAGCATTCTTTCAAGTGCATTCATTTCATTGCTGCTTCTGTTACGTTGTTCAAAATTGTTGAACTGGTTCTTTTTCTGCGGCTGTTCCTTGTCTTTCCTCGCCCAGTTTCTGATTGTCGCATAATGGCTTTTATATGGCTTCCCGGTTGATGCAACATAAGATGATAACCTTTCAATTCTTTCATCAATATCCGGGAACTCCTTTTTCAATTTTTCCATTTCTTCATCAGTTAAAAGAACATTGTTATATTCCCCATATTTATGTTTTTGTGGCTTTTTTGTTTTTGGGGCAGGTTCTGATTCGACAGAATCAGCTATAATATTTATATTATCCTTATCTAAACTATCCTTAACTAATCTAACCTTACCTATGCCGACATTTTGCGTACAAGCGACAGACATTTGACAGTCACTTGACAGACATTTAATTTCTTCTAAGATTTCCGGTTTCTTAAACCAATCAATTTTTAGTTTTTCAGCCAAAATTATGCAATCCCATTTTTCAATAACTTCTCTATTGTTCAATTCTTCTGTTTCCGTATCACGAATTGACGAATTGCATGACCTGCATATCACGGAAATGTTTTCTAACTCATGAACACCACCCTTAGAAATTGGAACATTATGTTGTATAGTCGGAGTTGCTGTTGTATAAGAAGTGGTCATTCTCATGTTGCATACTGGGCACTTGCAATCTTCAAATGCTCGCTTCATCTTGTATGTAAAACTGTATGGCAATGTGCTGTCTTGATAAGCCATTTTTCTCTTATCTGTGGCACTTAACTCTTCTATCACTTTCAATTCGCTGTCAAATGTATATGCACCATTTTCTTTTATTCCTAAAAGCTTTTTTTCTTCCTGATATTTAGTTTCAACTAATCGGTCATTTCTGATGTAGTTGTGGATTTTCCAATGCTTTATAACCACAACTCCCGATTCAAAAGGAATTATAAAATTTTTAGCTATCAGCAATTTTATATCATCATCTGTTGCACCAACCATTCTTTGTATTTTCTTTGGATTATTGATAAATCCCTCATCATCGCCCCTCATTGAAAGATGAAAATATAATGCTTGCGTTGATAAAGGCATATCCAAAAATGCATCAGAATCAATTATTGTTTTTGCAAACATCCTGCGTTCTGCCAATCCTTACACCTACTTTCTAATAGTTCCTTGCGTAATCTCTGAATGCTTTTTCATTATCCGATCGCTGTTCCTCAACCGAATCAGCCCCGATAAGTTCCGGGTGTTTCTCTTGAAGTTTTTGCCTTGTCCTTCTTACACTCTCAAATGGCGGTATATTGTAATTTTTGCGGTTCAAAATTACTTTCCAAAAAGGAAGATTTGGGCAACCGCTATTTATTCGCCTGCAAACCATATAATATAAATAATCATCACTATTCCGGGCAGCTTCATCATGCTCCAATATATCTTTTACAAGTTCCGTTGTCTTTTTCAGTTCTGCTGTTTTATTCATGGGCTTTGCTCCTTTCCGTCTGATAATAAATTATTAAACTTTTCAAATGCCTTTATAGACACCTTATTGTGTTTTTTCTCCGGCTTAATTGACACAATAAGGTGCTTGTCAATAATGTGGCTTAACTCTTTTGCAAGATTCTTTTTGCCTTGTTCTAATCCATCCCTATATCCCTTTGCAGGTCGGTATTCGTCAATCTGTGTTTTTCCCTTTCCTTGACCCCCTGCTGTTTTATTTCTCAACTGGTAGCCTTGTAGGGCATATTCTTTGATGTAATGCTGTTCCATTTCATCAAGTACAGATATCTCATAGGGCAATGCGTTTATTCTCCACCCATAAGGGTTGTTTTCATCAAACAACCCATGCTTTTTGAGTGATAAGTCAATATGCTGATAACCAACCAAATGTTGAGCAAGCCTTGACAATATGTGCTTTGCTTGTCCGATATACGCATAGTCAATACCGCTTTCATCTGTTCGTGTAAGAAAGTAGATTCCACTTTCGTCATCAAGTTTTGAATTGATTAAAAGCAGCTTTTCTTTATTCTTTTTTTCAATCGCCTTTACTTGTCTGAAATTTTTATATCCCATGCACCCACCTACTATCTGAACGGCAATTCTTCCTGAGTGTAATCAGGTACATCAATAAATCCGCAATCATCATTCTGTGGTGCTGCAGCAGCTTCGTTTCTCTGACCTTCCGATTTTTTCTCACAGAAATCCTGATGCTCAACTATAATATCTGTTGTATATACTTTTCGCCCCTCTTCATTGGTGTAGCTGCCAGTCTGTATTCGCCCGGTAACACCAATTTTCATTCCCTGCTTGAAATACT
>JAZSEJ010000023.1:0-34179 GCA_045531615.1 Ruminococcus sp. | reverse complement strand
GTACCTGCGTGTAATGTTACCATGGAGAATAAATGTATCAAACGAGAATTTGATCATCTCTCATGGGCTGAACTATTTTTTCGAACCAATGTATATATTGTTGGATTCGGTATGGCTTTCTCCGAAATTGACATCTGGTGGCTGCTAAATAAACGCTCCAGAATTGAAAAATCGCTACACAAGAAATACAACAGCATTTACTATCTATACAACGAAATATACGATAATCCGGATGAGATGAAAGACACAATTCAAGCTTTGGAGTCCTTTGGGGTGGTATGTCCAGGTATCCGATCGGACGAAAAGTATATCAAGAATATTTTTGATAAAATGAAGAAGTCCGACCTATGACTGCTTGCGATAAAGTACAGTATGCTTGGTAGCGCGCAACGTTCGCATCGTTGAGGTCAGGGGTTCGAATCCCCTATGCTCCACCATAACAAAAGCCTATGTTTAGGGAAAAACATAGGCTTTATTTTTTTGCTGTTATGCTTCACGACAACTGAAAATCGAATATTTCCGTTATATTTCCGTTAGAGAATCAGAAACCGCTTATCATGTCCGTTAATGCTGAATATGCAAAATTGATTCAATCACGCTCTATATTGTAATTGTTCAATAATACCTAGAAGAATGTCATCAAAACTATCAACTTCATATATTTCTTCATGGTCATTAGTAAATATTATACCATCACTCTTTGAAAAGCAAATGATTTCTCCATCACCAATAATAGAGCCGATAATGACAGTATCGCCGTGTACGAAATTGGGACTATTGATTATTTTCTTTATATCATAAAACTCTGCAATAGCACCACATATTGTTGCTTCATTGGAAAACGTCAACCACTCTTTGTATGATGAAGGTAACGAAATGTTATTTGTACGCTCAATTTCAGCTATCTCAGTTTCGCTTAGCGGAGGAGAATAATAAAAAGAGTATTCATCATTTAACTGCTGAGTCAATTGAACAAGTTTTTTAAGATTTTCTGTTAAACTGTTATTTGGTATTTCTGGAATATACATAGAAATTACTCCTTAATAATTTTTTTCAATACATTTTGTCAATACGTTTCCGTTTAGTATATCGCTATACTAATAAGTTAATTATATATCATTATGTATTTTTTGTCAATATGCTGTTATGCTTCATGACAGCTGAAATTTGAATATTTTCGTTGTATTTCCGTTAGAGAATCAGGAACCTCGTATTGTAACTGCAAATGCTGAATCGATCACATAATAAAAAAAGTTTCTCAGTTTGAACAGTACATATATAGGAAGTATTCCATCAACTATGATGAAAAACTATACCGCAGGCTATGAAACAAAACAGGCAGATACTTCACATTATCGAGGTATCTGTCTGTTTTCGTTATAGTTTAATTCAATACTCCAAAGGCGGAAAAAGGTTTTAACTGATCTCGGATTCGTGCTTTCGTGTCAGATGATATGCAGCTGTTTTATAATCCGGATTACGGATAATATGCCCCAGAAAATGTGTATCATCGGCGGGGACAATCATTATATCTGATGTGGAGTACGGAGGCCGGAGGCAATCCACAAGTGTACCACAATCCCTGTCGAGATCAGAGGCATCAAGGTCAATGAGTGACTCCTGTGTGCCATCGTCTCGTATAAATATTTGAGTCGGGGCGTTATGCCCCGATATTTCCATTTTATATTTACATAGCATCAGTGATATGCTATAATAATATGGAAGTAAAGGGTGTGCATAGTCATTCTTTTGGAGCAAACCGTTTCCGTTATTGCAATAAAAATAGATATGTATTTGAAATAAACTATGTTTTTTGAAAATAAATCCTCTTTGAGGGTTTATTTTTTTATTATATAACGTTAAAAAATAAAAATATACATTTTTTCTCAAAAATGTTATTGCATTTATGTTGTAAATGTGGTATAATAATATTTAGCATATTCCGACAAAAAACTAAGGAGTGAATTCCAATGAACGAAAAAGTACAGAAGATTATGGATCTTATCCGTGAAAAAGACATTAAAATGGTCGATTTCAAAATGGTTGATATTAACGGACAGTTCCGCCACGTAACAATTCCTGCGGAGGATTTCAGTGAGGATGTTATGAAGAATGGTATCGGTTTTGATGCATCCAACTATGGCTATGCTGTAGTTGAAAAGAGCGATATGGTATTTATACCTGATCCCGATACAGCACAGATTGACCCTTTCTGTGAGATTGCTACGCTTTCAATGATGGGTAATGCAATGATTATTGATTACCCCGAAAATCGTCCGCTTGCTCAGTACCCTAGAAATATTGTAGCTGCTGCAGAGCAGTATATGAAGGATTGCGGTGTTGCTGATACAATGCTTATTCTCCCAGAGTTTGAGTTCTATCTCTTTGACAATGTGGGCTGGGAAGTAGGCTCACAGTCAGTAGGCTATTCAGTTGATGCTGTACAGGCTCACTGGAACAGTGCGGTTGAGGGTATGGGAAATATTGTTCCCAAGCAGAAGAACTATCACATTGCAAAGCCCTATGATGTTTCATATGAGGCAAGAAGTGAAATGTGTATGCTTATGGAGGATGCAGGAATTGGTATCAACTATCACCACCCCGAAGTTGGTGCGGCTGGTCAGTTTGAGATTGAGCCTAAGCTTGGTGTAATGTCAAAAATGGCTGACGCTACAATGACTATCAAGTATATCATCCACAATACAGCAAGAAAGTACGGTAAATCTGCTACATTTATGCCCAAGCCTGTTATGGGCGAGGCTGGAAACGGTATGCATGTTCATATGCTTCTCTTTAAGGACGGACAGCCCGTATTCTCCGATGATAACGGTTACGCTCATCTCAGCAAGGAAGCGCATTACTTTATGGGTGGACTTCTCAAGCATATTAACTCACTTTGTGCTATCACAAATCCAAGTACAAACTCATTTAAGAGACTTGTTCCCGGATTTGAGGCACCTGTTACAGTTGGTTATGCAACATCAAACAGAAGTGCTGTTATCCGTATTCCTGCATACGCTAAAACACCTGACCGCAGACGTTTCGAGCTTAGAAATCCAGACGCTACATGTAATCCTTATTTCTGCTATGCTGCAATTCTTATGGCAGGTCTTGACGGTATCAAGAATAAGATTGACCCACATGAGAATGGCTGGGGTCCATACGATATGAACCTTTTCCACCTCAGTGATGAGGAAAAGGCAAAGCTTTCACATCTTCCCACATCTCTTGAGCAGGCTCTTGATGCTCTTGAAGCAGACCACGATTATCTCCTTGAAGGCGGAGTATTCCCAGAGGAGCTTATCACAAAGTTCATCCGTTCAAAGCGTGAGGAGTGCCGTGCATTGGCTGCAATTCCTCATCCTGCTGAGTTCGACCGTTACTATAATCTCTGATAAAACACCATGATAAATCAGTCTGATTTTGTACGTTAGTGTTCTAATTACCGCATATGGCAGATTCTTGCTGTATGCGGTATTATTTTACCGAAAAATATATGTTATTGAGCTGATAAATATATGGAAATAACTGTAATATTCTGTTTATTTGGTGAATTGACTTTCACATTGGCTTGGTGTATAATATTATTGGCAATATGTTTTGAGAATAAGTAAGAAAAGCTGATTTTTTGATAACATATATTTATCCTTCCTGACAGCTTTGTGTAATATTGCCTCAATATATATTAAGAAGGTTTATGTTCGATTATGAAACTACGAGAATTATATAATGAATCAAAAATGTTACTGAAGTCCATACCTGCTACTGTAGTAACATTGTTCGCTGTAAGCGTTGTATGTATGAATCTGCTTGCAAATAAAACCTTGCTGCAGCTTGATTGGATAGCCCTTGACGGCGGTATTCTTATTTCCTGGCTGTCCTTTATGTGTATGGATATCATTACTAAGCATTTCGGCCCTAAGGCATCGTCGATTATTTCCCTTCATGCCGTATCAATCAACCTGCTTACCTGCCTTATTTTCTTTGTTGCAAGTATTATCCCCTCAACAGCAGATGATTACACCGCATTTGACAGCATCTTCGGCGGAACATGGTTTGTACTGCTTGGCAGTACCGTTGCATTTTTATCCTCCGCGTTAATCAATAATATATTGAATCATACCATTGGAAAATGTTTCCGTAAGAATCCTGACGGTAAGCTTGCCTATGCAATGAGAACGTACATATCTACCTTCATCGGGCAGTTCCTTGATAATTTTATCTTTTCAATCATAGTATTCGTTTTTTTTGCTCCGATTTTCTGGGACGGTTTCTGCTGGACTGTTCTGCAATGTACAACCTGTGCCTTAACGGGAGCTATGGCGGAATTGCTTATGGAGATTATATTTTCTCCTATCGGATACCGTATCACTAAAAAATGGAAAGCTGAAAATATCGGTAAGGATTATTTTGAATATTTAGAGAGGGTGAAGCAAAAATGAAGATATTAATAACAGGTACATCACAGGGCATAGGAAAAGCAATAGCTGAACGCTTTTTAGAGGAAGGTCATAATGTTATTGGTATCGACCGCAAGGGTAAAAGTATAGATAACGAGAATTATACCCATTACGAATGTGATGTGAGGAATAAGGAAAAGCTGCCCGAAATTGAGGATATCGACATTCTTATCAATAATGCGGGAACGCAGAATGAGGAGGATATTGATATAAATCTGAAAGCTCTTATTTTTATTACTGAAAAATATGGTATTCATCCTTGTATTAAATCAATTCTGAATATAGGCTCCGCAAGCGGTCATACAGGGGCTGAATTTCCCGAATACTGTGCAAGTAAGGGCGGCGTTCTTGCTTATACAAAAAATGTGGCTATGCGTATTGCTCCCTATGGGGCGACCTGCAACAGCTTAGACCCCGGAGGAGTGCTTACACCTCTTAATGAGTGTGTAATTAATGACCCTGTGCTGTGGGAGCAGATAATGGAGGAAACTCCGCTGAAAAAATGGGCAACCCCTGAGGAAATCGCACAGTGGGCGTATTTTCTTACTGTGACAAATACTTTTTGTACAGGGCAGAATATTCTTGTAGACGGCGGCGAGTCTATAAACTATCATTTTGTGTGGACTTCGGATAATATGTAAGGAGATATGGAGCGATGCTTTCTTATTGGACTTGCTTTCTTCCCTCTATATATATAACGCACGAGACCCCAAAAAGGTCACATTTTTTCTGTGAATAATATGTAAATCTTTCGTGAATTCAATATTAATACGAATTATTATTTATCTTTATAGATTGATTTGAGTGATATTATGTTAAAAAAGCACCGCATATGGCAGATATTTTGCCATATGCGGTGTTTTTTAAATATTACTTGTTAATAGCCTCAGTCCAATAAACCTGATTGTAAATATCAGTAAAGCAATAGCTGATTTTCAGATTGCCGTCACCTACGCTTACGTTGCTGATTTCCATATTATCAGAAACAATCATCTGCTCGCCAAGGAAATAGCTGTCGGAGTAAGTGCCGCTGTAGTCGTAATAATCGCAGATAAAGTCGAGAGTATCGCCAGCTTCAAGCTCAATCATATTCTTTGCAACTGTATCTGTTTCTGCGTTTATATAGTCAGTTGAAGCTCCTGCAATATAGCCATTGGGATTTTCAGAATCGAATACAATGATTAGATTTACACGCTCATCGTTGAGAAGTGCAGGAACATAGCCTGAAATTGAGTATCTGTCATTGCCGAACTCTGTTGTATCTGTGTGATAATATGCAACAGGCTGACCGTCGATTGCTACCCAGGTATCATCGGTATCTGCAATGAGATTTCCATTATCGTCAAAGGTGAATACGTTGTCAAGTCCCATATCAACATAGCCTGTGCCATCATCATAGAACAGGTTTTTGTCAAGAGTGTGTACAAGCTCCCACTGTTTTTCGGGAAGTTCCATAATATATTCGCCGTTACTGTTCTGCTCCCACACGAGGTTTGTGGGGTCGAAATAGTTTGCGGAGATATATTCAGCTGTGTCATCTGCTGAAAGTGCAGTATCGTTCATATAGGCTGTATTTGAGCTGTCAAGGCCTTCAATTGTTCTGTCAGAAGTACCACCGAGGAATGAACCAAGAAGCTGACCAATCATATCAGCGCTTCCGCCTGATGAGCCTGTTGCACTTCCGAGCATATCAAGAAGTGAGGGGACAGGGGAGGAGGTGCCTCCAGCTGAAATCTGTCCAGCTGTTTCAAGGCTTGCAAACTGCTTTATACACTGGCTGTATTCGGAGTCCATACCAATTTTGTTGTATGTATTGCAGGCAGCATCAACGCTTGATGTCTTTCTGTATGGGAAGTAGATTGATACCCCGTAGGCATTGCTTATATCGGAAGATGTACGATTATATTTTACAGCGTTCTGGATAGCATCGCTGAGAGCCTTACCCTCGCTGTTATTCATATTGAGAGCAAGGTGTGCAAGGTCAACCTGGTCAATTTTGGAGCTTACAGCAAATTCACGAGTTGTATAACGAGCGTCGGAAACTTCCTTGTATTCCTTATTTGTAAGCTTTGTGCTAATTGACTGAGCAAATGAATTAAGCTTATCAGGAACAGTATTCGAAAATTCTGCCAGGTCGATAATTGAAAGAGTAGTTTTCTGACCGCGGCATTTTTTTGCACAGGTATCTACGAAATCATCAATGATATTCTTGCCGATTTCAACAGTAGGCATAGATGTATTCTTGCCGAGCTTTGTAAGCCAGTTTGTGTAATACCAACCTATACCCGGCTCTGTTTCCTCGGAGGCAATCATATAATCTGCGTGGTCGTTGAGCATAAGAGCAGTTTCGGCAGTAGCCATAAGACAGGCATCAAATCCGATAAAATCAAACTTTACTCCTGCATTTGTGAGAGCCTTATCAATTTCAGCTAAATCCATTGAGCCGCTTAAAGTGTTTGTTTCGTCATAGCCGTAACCGCTGACGGAACCGCCGCCGTGATCCCACATAATGAGATTATTACGGTTGGCAGGGAAATGCTTATTGCAGTATTTGATGAATTCAGTGAGATTTTCAGGGTCAGTCATAGCTCCCTTGCCCATATCATCTTCAAGGCGGATAAGTTCGCCGTCCTTAATCTGATATATCTGATGAACTTTATTGCTGATGCCGTTGATTTTCCACTGTTTACAGCCGCCTGTATAGAGGATTACGTTTACATTATCCCCGAAATTAGCTGATGCCATTTCCTGAATATCAGAAGAAGCCATACCGTGCTTTGATTCAAGGTCAGTACCGCAAACATAAATCATTACAGTAACAGTATCGTTTTTGCTTCCAAGAATATTTGTGTATTTGCTTCTTGAGCCTGCTGCTACGCTGTTATCTATCTGTGCTGAACTCCCTGTGTCAGAGAAATCAACTCCCGTAAAGGAGCTGTTGTTGTTTTGGATGAAGTCCTGCTGCTGCTGAGAAGCTCCGTTTCCGCCACCGCCTAACATTTTCATAATAGCAAAGCCGATGATAAGCAGAGTTGGAAGTCCTATACCGCCTCCTACAGCGGCACGTTTCATACCGTTTCCACCTGTTTTTCCTGAGTTTATTTTGCCTGAGCCGACAGGACCTGTACCAAGTCCGTTGCCGCGTCTGTGAACGCCGTTTCCACCGGATGTGACATTTTTCTGCCTTGCGCGTGGCCTTTTATTATCCATAGATTTATCCTCCTGAAAATTCACATAATTTGCTATTATAATTGTAGCATAAAACGACAAATATTGCAATAGATTTAATGGAAATTTTTCCTTGACAATTGGCAGATGATTTGTTAAAATAATAATATGCTAACATATAGTAACTTTAGTTGGAGGTAAAAATTATGAAATTTAATCGTATAGCAGCAGGAATTGTGGCAGGAGCGGTAATTTGCGGTACATCGGGTGTATATCCCTATGCCGCAATGAACTATGTATTTGCCGCTGAAACAGAGGAAAAGGAAGAAGCAATGACAGCGGAAAGCTTTCTTGCAGGGGGATATGATGCTGTAAGAGCGACTGTTTACTCAAAGAGTTCTGATGATAGCACCTTTAACATGAATGGTAGGACGTATAATCAGGGTGTAGTTTTTGAAGGACGTTATGAGAGTTCTGAATCAACGGCATCTATTAATTATAACACAAAGGATATTTCATCACTATCATGGGTATGGGGACATGTTGATAATACAGCAATGAAAGGTGCAACAGTGTCAATTTATCTTGACGATGTTCTTACAGATAAATATGCTTTGTCAGAAAATATGTTACAACAGAAAAATTCTTTGGATGTATCTGCTGCATCTGTATTGAAAATATCTGTAACTTTTGCAGGCAAGGCTAAATTTGCAATGGCGGATGTAGCTGTTGATGATATGAAACCTGTAACATCGCCTGTAGTTCCCACATATAATTCTGTTGACGCTTTTATTCAGGGTAGATATAATTCTACAAATAACAGCAACTTTTCAACTGTAAGTGACCTTGATGCACAGAGAATTAACGGAAGATACTATTATCAGGGGATTATTTTCAGCGGACGTTATAATTCTTCAGCAAGTTCGGCTACTGTTAGTTTTAATACTGAAAATGTCGATAAGCTTTCTTTTTCAATGGGTCACATTGATAATACAGCAATGACAAATGCCACAGTATCAGTTTATCACGATGATGTTCTTGTAGATAAATTTGCACTTTCAGCTACAATGGAAATAACAGATTATTCTATTGATGTTTCTAAAACAGCAGAACTCAGATTTATAATTGAGTCTGAAGGAAAAGCAAGCTTTGCAATGACAGACATAACAATTGATACGAATACTGTGTCAAAAAAAGGTAAATCACCTACATACGGAACTTCTGAGATGTTTATCAGTGATGCTTATAATGTACAGAATGCGTCAAGTTTTACAGCTGTAAGTGATCTTGAATCTGTAAAGATAAATGGCAGAAATTATTATCAGGGATTAATTTTTAGCGGTGCATATTCAAGTAGTACATCTACATCAATTGTAGATTTCAATGTTGAGAATATAGATACAATAAAAGGAACATTTGGACATGTAGATAACACCGCTTTAACTAATGCTGTTTTATCAGTATATAAGGACAATGTTCTTAGTGAAAAAATAGAGTTGGATTGTCATATGCTTTTAAGTAATGTTACGTTTGATGTAGCAGACTGTAAGAATCTCAGATTAAGTGTAACTCATAATGGAAAAGACAAATTTGCATTAGCAGAGATCGGAATAAACGAAACAAAGGCTAAGAAATCATTTGTTACACCTGATTATAAAGACGGTAAGGCGTTTGCGGCATCTGCCTTTGACATTTATAATGCAAATACTTTTGATTTTGTAAGTGAACTTGAGGCATATAAAGTAAATAACGAAAGTTGTTATAATGGTATAGTTTTTAATGGACAATATTCAAGTTCTACAAGTACTTCATCTTTTGTTATTAATACAGAAAATATTAATTCAATATCCTGGGTATGGGGACACGTTGACGAAACAGCTCTTTCAGATTCAACAGCAAAGATATACTTGGATAATGTTCTTACTGAAGAAATCAGTTTAACATCGGGAATGGTACCGACAAAGCAGAACATTGATGTATCAGGAGTATCTAAAATTCGTGTTGTTGTAACCAATAAGGGAAAAGCTAAATATGTAATAAAAGACATCGAAATCTCCGACGAAATGGTAAAAATACCTATGGGCGATGTTGATGGAGATGGTTCTGTAAGTTCTGTTGATGCTTCACTCGTACTTGCTGAATATGCGGCACTTTCCACAAACGGCACACTTACATTCAACGATAAAATGAAAAAGGCAGCCGATGCAAACGGCGACAGCTCAATTGATTCCTCCGATGCGTCATCAATTCTTGCTTTTTACGCATATACTTCAACAGGCGGAACTGAAACTGATATGGAGAAATGGCTTTCATCACAAGGCTAATTAAGGAGAAATTTATGAGAATTTTCAACTCGGTTGATGAATTGATCGGCGGTACACCGATAATAAGACTGAAAAATATAGAAAAGGAATTTAGCTTAAAAGCGAATATTCTTGCAAAGCTTGAATATCTCAACCCTACAGGCTCTGTAAAGGACAGAGCAGCTAAGACTATGATAGACGAAGCTGAGGAAAAGGGACTGTTGAAATCAGATTCTGTTATTATTGAGCCTACATCTGGTAATACAGGTATTGGTCTTGCTTCCGTGGGTTCATCAAGGGGATATCGAGTAATCATTGTTATGCCTGATACTATGTCTGAGGAACGCCGTATATTAATGAAAGCCTATGGTGCTGAGTTGGTACTTACAGACGGTACAAAGGGTATGGCGGGTGCAATTGCAAAAGCTGAGGAGCTTGCAGCTGAAATCCCAAACAGCTTTATACCGCAGCAGTTTTCAAATCCAGACAATGCCAAAGCACACTACGACACTACAGGGCCTGAAATATGGAAGGATACAGAAGGAAAGGTAGATGTTTTTGTCGCAGGTGTAGGTACGGGAGGAACTCTTACAGGCACTGCAAACTTTCTAAAGGAAAAGAATCCGAATATAAAAGTTGTTGCAGTTGAGCCAGCTTCGTCTCCCGTACTTTCTGGCGGAAATGCAGGTGTTCACGGTTTACAGGGTATCGGGGCTGGGTTTATTCCTGATATACTTGGTACTGGATTGTACGATGAAATAATTCCCGTTGAAGATGAAGAAGCATTTGAAGCTGGTAGGCTTATAGGCAGAAAAGAGGGCATTCTCGTTGGTATATCATCTGGAGCTGCTCTTAATGCTGCAATTAAGCTTGCACAGCGAGATGAAAATAAAGGTAAAAATATAGTTGTTCTTCTCCCTGATTCAGGTGACAGATATCTTTCTACAGCATTGTTTTCGATGTAATATTCTATAGATACATAGAAAAAATCAGTGAAAGAATAGCTATTTTTACTATTGAAAAAATTGTAGTTATGTGATAAAATATAATAATGTGGAAAATCTCTCAGAGTTTTGCTCTGAGAGATTTGTTTAGAAAAAATTTCAAAAATGAATTTATTCAAAAGAGGAGATTGAAAAAACTTTATGGACAGTTCACTTATACCGAAATTGATACTTGTATTGGCAATGATGGTGTTTTCTGCGCTATTTTCTGGAACAGAAACGGCTTACTCAACGGTAAATAAGCTGAGGTTGAAAAATTACGAGGCACAGGGAAATAAAAAAGCTGGAAAAGCCTTGAAGCTTGCAAATCGTTTTGATGATGTAATTACAGCTGTACTTATCGGAAACAATATTGTAAATATCGGTACATCATCAGTTGCTACTGTAATTTTCTGCGATATTTTTGGTGACAGCGGTGCAGCTATTTCAACGGCAGTTGTAACGGTTCTTGTATTGATTTTCTGCGAAGTGCTGCCAAAGTCATATGCAAAACGAAACTCCGAAAAATTAGCGCTTCTTTTTGCGACACCGCTTTCATTTCTTGTGGTATTATTCAAACCATTTATATGGACACTCAACAAAATGTCCTCTATGTTCAAGGGTGACGATGCACCTACGGTTACAGAGGATGAGCTTAAATATATGATTGATGAAATCGAGGAAGAAGGCGTAATTGAGGAGCAGGAAAGTGAGCTTATGAAAAATGCCCTTGATTTTGATGATATAACCGTAAATGAAATTCTTATTCCAAGAGTAAAAATTGTAGGTATTGAACTTTGCGATTCAATAGACGAAATCAAAAAGATTTTTAATACAGAGATGTATTCAAGATTGCCTGTATATGAAAAAAGTCTTGATAATATTGTCGGCATTATTACAAATAAAACGTTTTTTAAAATGCTTGGTGAGGGTAAAACAGATATAAGCGCAATTATACAGGAAGTTCCACATATAGCTGATACTAATCTCATAAGCGAAGCTATGAGGTATATGCAGAAGTCAAAGGTTCATCTTGCTGTTGTTACTGACCAGTATGGTGGTACAAAGGGTATTGTTACTCTTGAAGATATTATCGAGGAGCTTGTAGGTGAAATATACGATGAAGAAGATGAAATTGTAACAAATATAAATAAACTTGACAACAACAGATATGAGGTTTTAGGCGATACTAATATTTATGATTTTGCTGAAATGCTTGGTATTTCAGAGGATGAATTCGAAACAGAATATACTACAATAGGTGGTTGGGTTACAGATGTTATGGGTCACATTCCCGAATCTGGCGAAACAGTGAAAACAGAAAGATTTTCTATAGTTGCTGTGGATGTTAATGAAATAAAAGTTGAAAAACTCATTATAGAAGTAATTGAAGATAGTGAATAAAACATAAGCGGACGAGAAATCGTCCGCTTATATTTATATATTTTCAGCTGATGTTTGCTTTTTTATTTTCATTAGTACAGGTATACAAGCAGTCGCAAGTACAATTGTTGTGATGATACTGCCTTCAATTCCGAAATCTCCACCTGTTAATAAAACAGACGAAGAAACAGCAGTTGTACGGAATATTGATTCATTTTCTCCAGTACCGCTGACGCTTATGCCATAAAGGCTGCCTTGCGTAAAATTCCATATGGAGTGAATAGCACAGGCTCCCCATATATCGTCAAAAGCAATCATATAAAGCCCTGCAAACAGACCGAATAATGAAAGATTTATAAATACAAGAAAATTGAATCCTGGGTTAAGGAGATGAGCAAGTGAAAAAGCCGCAGAGCTTACAATTACAGCAAGCCAGGGGTTGTGTCTGCCTCCAAGGGTATTCATAAGGTAGCCGCGGAAAATAAATTCTTCGCTCATACCCTGTACAATAAATCCTCCCAGCATCAAAGCGATTATTGCTATATTACGCGATTTACAGAGACTTATTTCTGTAATTCCGAAAAATGCAGATGATAAAGCGATTAATGAAATCATAATAAATCCAATGAGAAGTCCTTGTAGGTAGTGAATACCTGCATTTTTCTTTCTCATACCCATTGATGTAAGATATCGTGCTTCGATAAAGCGGCAGTAAATTATACTAATAAGAGTGCCAAAAAATGTACAAAAAAGAGTAGGGATAAGATATTTTTCCTGCATCATAATTTCAGTTGCAATTTCCATTGAACGTTTTATGTCTGCGGTTCCTTCTGCTGCAATTCGTAGCTGTAATTCGTCGTATGACATTACAGAGGGAATAATTGATTCTGCAAGCTGTATGATAACGAACATAAAGAGAAATATCAGTAGTGTTATAATTATATTTTCCGAGGCAGTTGATTTTTTAGACTCCTCAAACATTCCGCATTTCAGTTTTAACATATGTACCTCCGCTAAAAATTTTATATAAATATTATATACCAAATATTGTTGTATGTCAAGAATAAATTTTTTCTTGACATATAGGTCGTTACATTATATAATTAAGATATAATGTAATGCCGAAAGGAGTGCTTTTATGAAAATCAGTAAAATAATATCAGTAATTGCTGCTGTGCTGATGATTCCCCAGACAATAGTTTCGTATGCGGAGGAAAATGTTATTCATTTGTATGAGGGTGAAGCTTCGGCTGATGCGTGGACTTGTCCGTTGACTATCCCTGTCCCTGACACAAGTATATACGCTGAGGGAAACAAAATAGCCGTTAAATGTGATTCTGATGATGCGCCATATTTTGTGCTAACATCATATAGCGGCGGCGAAACCTGGGCAAGCCTGCTCCCGGATGATGCCAGCGGTGATACATATTATTATTCCTATGAGGCTATGACAGATGCATTCGGCACAGATTTTTCCCTCCTTGATTATATATCCGTTATGGCTGCAAATACTCCTGTAACTGTTTATTCCATTGATATGGTTATGGGTGGTGGTATGGCAGAAACTCCCGAGGAAGACAACAGAGAGCATATTTCAAGAGTTGTGGGATATCTTCCCGATTGGTCATATCAGGCATACGGAAAGCTGGATTTCAGTGCATTGACACATATGAATATAGCTTTTTGTAATCCTGATACCGACGGAAATCTCTCCTGCTATATACCCGAAATTGAGATGAAGAATATTGTAAATAAGGCTCATTCCAATGATATTAAGGTTATGGCAGCATTGGGCGGCGGAGGCGGCTGTGACGGGTATCTTCCATTGCTGGATACTTCTGAAGAAATGGCGGATTTCAATGATAAAATTATGGAATACTGCGAAAAATACGACCTTGATGGTATTGACCTTGATATTGAATTAGGTTCAAGTCATGAGATATGGAATTATTACGCTGATTGGGTTGCTTCACTGCGTATTCTCTGTGATGAACGTGGATATGAGTTGTCAACAGCTTCGGCACAGTGGGTAGCTGTAAAAGTTTCTCCCGATACATTCGGATTATTTGATTTTATAAATGTTATGGCGTATGATAATGATGCTGATGAAAGCTCACATTGTGATATGGATTTTACACAGACATCGCTGAAATATTTTAATATACAGAAGAAAATACCAAAGGAAAAGCTTGTTCTTGGCGTGCCATTCTATGGCAGGGGATATACTGCTGACGGCAAGCTTGACTGGAATTCTTATGTATCGTTTGCTGAATTGATTGAAAAGGATAAGGATAATTACAACAGGGATTTATACAACGATATAGCGTATAATGGAGCAGCTACAATGGCTGAAAAGTGTGATATAGCTAAAGAATACGGCGGAATTATGATATGGGAGCTTTCTCAGGATGCAGCAGGGGAGTATTCACTTTTATCAGTCATAAAGGAAAAGCTTTCAGTTGCTGTTTCAGTAACTGGAGATGTAAATGCCGACGGTGAATTTTCCATTGCTGATGCAGTGATGCTGCAAAGCTGGCTTTTAGGCAACGGTGAACTTATAAATTGGCAGGCGGGGGATATGTGCAGAGACGATATTATTGATGTGTTTGATTTTTGCAGAATGAGAGAAAAGCTTACAGCATAAATAAAAGCGGCAGATTGGAAATCTGCCACTTAAATATTATTCAAAAGAATAAGGTCCTTCGTATGTTTTCTTGAATTCTTCAAATACCTCATTGACGAGTACATCATCATCAATACCTACGAATTCATCAAATTCAGGGTCTTCGCTTGGAACAAGTTCCAATATTACAACCCCCTCATCTTCTTCGTCAAAGGGAAGAAGAACAGCAAACCAGCGTTCTTTGTATTCAAGAGTGCCAAGAACTTCAAAGGAAACATCCTCACCGTTATCATCAGTAAGAGTTATATAATTTTCGTTTTCTTCCTCATCTTCGGGTATATTTACATTTTTGTTGATAATTTCGCTCATTATAAAAGCTCCTTTCATAGATTATGAATATATTATACACGTTTAAATAATGTTTGTCAAGTGCAATAGATGAAAAATTCGATATAAGCGGTTGACATTTTTATATAAAAGTGATATAATAATAAAATATAAGAAGGAGTAAAGCGATATGAAGGAGTTATTTTCACTTTTATTTAAATTTGATTTTAAAAATCTTTTTTTTAGTCCAACTGATAATGGGATGATAAAGTTCTTCCGATATTGTTTTGTTGGTGGAATTGCATTTGTCGTTGACTATGCTGTTTTTGCAGTTGTTTGTCTGATACTCGGCAAGGGTGCAATTATTACAACCATAGGAACAATTGCAGGATTTATCTGCGGACTTATAGTCAATTTTCTTTTATCAAAAAAATTTGTTTTTACCGAGGATTCAGAAAAAGTATCGCGTAAAGGTGAATTTGTGTGGTATACTGTAATAGGCATAGTTGGTGCAATTCTCAATGTACTTTTAATGATGCTTTTCACTGAGTGGGTTATGTCTATGAACAGATATATAGCTAAAGTTCTTGTAGCACTCATAGTGCTTGTATATAACTATGTTGCAAGAAAGGTTATTCTTTATTCAAAATAAAAATATAAAGGAGTTATTGAAATGGAAAATGTAATTATCATTGGTGCAGGTCCTGCAGGACTTACAGCAGCCTATGAGCTTCTTAAAAAAGCTCCAGATAAGTATAATGTGACAATTTTAGAGGAATCTGATGATATCGGCGGTATCTCCAAAACTGTAAAGTATAACGGAAACCGTATGGATATCGGAGGTCACCGTTTCTTCTCAAAGGATAATGATGTTACTCAGTGGTGGGAGGAGATTATGCCTACACAGGGTAAGCCTTCTTTTGATGATGTTATTCTCGGACGTGAAAAGAAGCTTAAAGAAGGCGGTCCTGACCCTGCTGAGACTGATGAAGTTATGCTGGTAAGAAACAGAGTTTCACGTATTTACTATAAAAAGAAATTCTTTGATTATCCCGTTACTATGAAGCCTCAGACATTCAAGAATATGGGACTTACTTCAACTGTAAAATCAGGTGTAAGCTATCTCCAGTCTTGCGTTGTAAAGAAACCTGAGGATTCTCTTGAGAATTTTTATATAAATCGTTTTGGTAAGACACTTTATAGTATGTTCTTCGAGGGATACACAGAAAAGCTCTGGGGCAGACATCCAAGGGAAATTTCTGCGGATTGGGGTTCACAGCGTGTAAAGGGACTTTCCGTTATGGCTGTTATTAAGGATATGGTATCCAAGATTATACCTGGTGGTGAAAACCAGACAAAGGAAACTTCACTTATTGAAGAATTCTACTATCCAAAATTCGGTCCCGGACATCTTTGGGAAACAGTTGCTGCACATATTGAAGATATGGGTGGTAAGATTATAAAGAACTGCTCTGTAAAAACAATCAAAACAGAAAATGGCAAGGTTGTATCACTTACGGCCGAAGAAAATGGCGTTTCAAAGGAAATTTCAGGTGATATCTTCATTTCATCAATGCCTGTAAAGGATTTAGTAGGTGGTATGAACGATGTTCCTGAGAATATTGCGGAATGGTCAGCAGGACTTCCTTACAGAGATTTTGTAACTGTAGGACTTCTCGTTGACAAACTCAATCTCAAAAATGAAACAAATATCAGAACACTTGGCAATATTGTTCCTGACTGTTGGATATATGTACAGGATACAGGAGTAAAGCTTGGCAGAATTCAGATTTTCAATAACTGGTCACCTTATATGGTTACTGACCCAGAGCGTTATGTATGGATTGGTCTCGAATACTTCTGCAGCGAGGGCGATGATTTCTGGAATATGACAGATAAGGAATGTATCAAGCTTGCTATTAAGGAACTCATTAAAATGGGTGTTATCAGTACACCTAAGAGTGTTAAGGATTGTCACCGTGAAAAGGTTAAGAAGGCATATCCCGCATATTTCGACACATATGAGCATATGGACGAGATTATCAGCTACCTTGATACCTTTGACAATCTCTATTGTGTAGGACGTAATGGACAGCATCGTTATAATAATATGGACCACTCTATGGTTACATCCTTTGAAACTGTAAAGAATATTATAAATGGCGAAACATCAAAGGATAATATCTGGAATGTAAATACAGAGAAGGAATACCATGAAGAAAAATCAAACTGAAACAAAAGCGGAAAAGAAACCATCGCCATTTGAAAAAAGGTCACTGATATTTCTTCTATGTACCGCAATTATTGCTGTGATTTATGTTCTTTTAACTTCATCATTTGCAGTTTGTGAAAAGCATATATCAGTCATTACCGCTCTATTAGCTGTAGCGATATGTTTTAGCGGAGCTGTTCTTCCTGGAGTTCAAAAAAATGAGAAATTAAATCGTTTTATCAAGGGAACAGCAGCAGCCTGCCTTATAGCATTCACAGCGGAAGTGCTTGTCTTTAACTTCAAATCAATAGCTAAAGGGAACAGCGAAACTGTAATAAGTGATTATACTGTATTTACAACTAATAATCCTGATATTACGACTATTACAGCTGATGAAATAGTAATGAGTTCTGAATCTACTCTTTATTATGACATAAATAAAGCTGATATCAACGCTGTAACAATTGAATTTGATAGTGAAGGTACATCAGAATTCCGTATTGCAGCAAGTATAAAGGATAACAACTTTTCACAGAGGTATATTAACATAGGTGAAAAGAGAGTGAAGGGCGATTATGGCAAGGCTGATTTTTCATTCAAATCATATGAAAATCTGCATTCAATCCGCCTTGAATTCTATGGATTAACTGATACAATTACAATTTCCCAAATCAGTTTCTTTAAAGCGTTACCGTTCAGATTTTCAGACCTGCGTTTCTGGACTGTATTCCTTATACTGACACTTATTGCTCTTATTCGTTCATATGAGTTATATAAGGTAACATACAACAGAGAAGATACCAGACACAGAGCGATAATATTTGTTCTGACCTGTCTTTCTGCACTTACTGTATTCCTCTTTGCTAATCCTGATGTGGAGGATATGGAATACACCAAAGGTGATAATTATTACTGGGCCGACCCATACGTTCAGATGTTTGATGCTATTCAGAATAAGCGTGTGAATATCAATATAACACCCAGTGATGAACTTCTTGCAATGGAAAATCCATATGATTTATCCCTCCGTGAGGATAATGGAGTAGCATATTCCTGGGACAGAGCCTACTATGACGGCAAGTATTATTCCTATTACGGAATTGCACCTGTACTCACTTATTATTATCCCTATTATTTCATAACAAAGAGATTACCGTCAATAAATAGTGCTTGTATGGTATTCGGCTTTTTATCAATAATATTTATGTATGGAACAATTATGGCTTTTGCAAGAAAATATCTTAAAAAGCCAAATTTCCTAACATTGATATTATGTATGATATCCTCACTTTTTGCTTCTGGTATATATTTCAATGTGAATTCTTCTGATATGTATGCACTTCCTGGTATTACAGGTACCTGCTTCCTTATGATGTGTCTGTGGTGCGGAATTGAAGCTTGTATACATCAAGGAAAAAAGAAACAGCCTGTTCTGTTTATACTTTGTGGATTGGCATTTGCACTTTGCCTTGCTTCAAAACCTACAAGAGCATTGAGTTGTCTTGTTATAGCTCCTGTGTTCCTTGAACTGCTGTTTAATCGTGAAATAAAGGTGAAAAGTAAGGTTGTTTTCGTCGCTTCATTCCTTGTTCCTGTGGGAATTGGATGTGGAGCAATAATGGCATACAATAACGCAAGATTTGATTCGCCATTTGAATTCGGAGCTATATATCAGCTGACTGTAAGCAATGTAACCGCAAGCGGATTAAAGATATCAATGCTTCCTGACGCTGTTATAAATTATTTTTTAAGACCTCTTTGTATGAAAGGAACATTTCCGTTTGTATCAATTGAGGGATTATACCTTTCAAATAGACAAGCTTATATTTACAGCGACTTTTCAATGGGTGCGTTAGCCGTACCTTTTATTGCAGCAGGATTACTTGTGTTGCCCTTCCTTATTCATCACAACAGAGCAAAGAAAGGCGAAAAATTCTGTTTCACCACTGTGAACACAAGAAAAATGGCATATATACTCATTTTTGTAATGAGTGTATTTATCGCCTGGTTTGATTACTGTATGGCGGGAGTTATTCTCAGTTATGTCTGCGATATATTCCCATTGCTTGCGCTTCTTGCAGCATTTGTAATATGTGATGCTTCCTGTGAATTTAAGCCTGAAAGTGAGATATCTGCAAAATCTGTAAGTCTTGTATCAATAATTACAGTCGTTACAGTAGCGTTAGGAATGCTTGAACTTCTTTCATTCGATAATAATGCTTTGAATCACGCTTTCCCTCATATTATTTATTATGCAGAGGAGTTTATCTCTTTCTGGAATTAATTTTTATGACACCGCACATTTTGTGCGGTGTTTTATGTTAAAATAATGAAAATTACGATGTACCTATTGCAAAATATACGGAAATATGGTATAATTTTTATATCTGTTTAGAATTGTGCCGCGTAAGGCTGTGCATTGAAAATTGTTTTGAACAGTATTGCCTAAATTATTTATGAAGGAATGATAGATTATATGAAAATTAGTTTTTCAACTCTTGCTTGTCCAAACTGGTCGTGGCAGGATATTTATGGAGCCGCTAAAGACCTTGGTTTCAATGGTATTGAAATAAGAGGCCTTGGTAATGAGATTTTCTCAGTAAAGGCAAAGCCCTTCACTGATTCTCAATTGCCTGCAACAATTGAGAAGCTTAATTCACTTGGTCTTGAAATTTCCTGTCTTTCATCAGGTGCCTGCCTGAAATACAAGGATAAATTTGCAGAAGCAGAGGCAGAGGTCAAGGCTTATGCACAGCTTGCTTCAAAGCTGGGTACCTCATACATAAGAATTCTTGCCGATCTTGAACCTGCTCCTGTAGATGAGGTTGACGATGATTATATCGTTGAGTGCCTTAAAAAGCTTATTCCAATTGCTGAGGAGTATAATGTAACCCTGCTTGTAGAAACAAACGGTGTTTATTCTGATACAGCAAGACTTGCAGCTGTACTCGACAAAGTTGCAAACCGCAAGGTTGCTGCTTTATGGGATATGCATCATCCTTATCGCTATAAAAACGAATCTCCGGAGACAACGGTTGCAAATCTTGGACAGTATATCAAGTATACACATGTTAAAGACAGCGTTATGAATGCTGATAATAAAGTTGAATATCGCCTTATGGGCAGCGGCGATATGCCCATTAAGGATATGATTTCTGCTCTTGAAACAATAAATTATGACGGATATGTAACTCTTGAATGGGTAAAACGCTGGGCATCCGACCTCAGCGATGGCGGAATTGTTATTCCACAGTACGCTCAGTTTATGGCTCCCTATAAAAAGAAGCATAAGCATTCTTTACAGACAAGTATAAAGGGAACAGGTCATTATCCCTGGCCAAAGGAAAAGATACTTAATTACACATTCCCTGATGTTCTCGACCGTATGTGCGAGGATTTCCCAAATCAGTATGCTTTCAGATATACAGAGCTTGATTATACACGTACATACTCAGAGTTCAGAGATGATGTAGATACATTTGCAAGAGCATTGCTTGCAATGGGTGTTAAAAAGGGCGACCACGTTGCTATATGGGCAACCAATGTGCCACAATGGTATATTACTTTCTGGGCAACTACAAAAATAGGTGCTGTACTTGTTACAGTGAATACAGAATATAAAATTCATGAGGCTGAGTATTTGCTTCGTCAGTCAGATACAAATACTCTTGTTATGGTAGATGGTATAAGAGATATCAGCTATGTAAATATTATCAAGGAACTTTGCCCTGAGCTTGAGAACTGTGAAGCAGGAAAGCTTGAATCTTCAAGACTTCCTATGCTTAAAAATGTCATCACTGTTGATTCTGTGAATAAGGGCTGCTATACCTGGGAAGAAGCTGTAGCACTTTCAAAAGATGTATCTTATAGCGAAATGGAAAGTATCAGAAAGACTATAAGCGTCCACGATGTATGCAATATGCAGTACACATCAGGTACAACAGGCTTCCCTAAGGGTGTAATGCTTACTCATTATAACGTTGTAAATAATGGTAAGGCTATCGGAGACTGTATGGATCTCTCAACAGCTGATCGTATGATGATTCAGGTGCCTATGTTCCATTGCTTCGGTATGGTACTTGCTATGACTGCTTCAATGACACACGGTACAACAATGTCTCCTATAACAAGATTTTCACCCAGAAAGGGACTTGCTTGCATTAATAAAGAAAAGATTACCTGTTTCCACGGTGTACCAACAATGTTTATTGCTATGCTTGGTCACGAGGATTTTGAAAAAACTGATTTTTCATATATGAGAACAGGTATTATGGCAGGTTCACCTTGTCCTATCAAGACAATGGAAGAAGTGCTTGAAAAGATGAATATGTCTGAAATCTGTATAACCTACGGACAGACTGAGGCTTCACCTGCCTGCACAATGAGTAAGACAACAGATACGATTGAACAGCGTGTAAATACCGTTGGAGGAGCTATATTTGGAGTTGAGTGTAAAATTGTTGACCCCGAAACAAATGAAGAACTTCCCGATGATACTGACGGTGAATTTGTTGCTCGCGGATATAATATTATGAAGGGCTACTATAAAATGCCTGAGGCTACAGCTGCTGCAATTGACTCCGATGGCTGGCTTCATACTGGCGACCTTGCAAGAAGACGTTCGTCTGACGGATATTACAAGATTACGGGTCGTATAAAGGATATGATTATTCGCGGTGGAGAAAACATCTACCCTAAGGAGATTGAAGATTTCCTTTACACACATCCAAAGGTAAAGGATGTTCAGGTAATCGGTGTGCCAAGTGCTGATTATGGCGAGGAAATTATGGCTTGCATTATACTTCAGGAAGGCGAAACATCCACAGAAGAAGAAATCAAGAGATATTGTCTTGAGAAAATGGCAAAGCATAAATGTCCTAAATATGTTGATTTTGTAAATAGTTTCCCAATGAATGCAGCTGGAAAAATTTTGAAATATAAAATGCGTGAGCAGGCTGTTGAAAAGCTTAATCTTCATAAAGATAATGAAATTGTAACTGCATAAATAATTAAGCTGCTGTAGTAATACGGCAGCTTTTTAACGCGAAAAAGCTTGTCGAAATTATGCATTCATTATATAATGTGATTGTCTAAATTGACGATTTTTTTTGTTAATTTATAAAGTAGCTTGCTTTTTAATCCGTTAGGATGTATAATAATAGTATATATGCACAGCGTGATTTTTATTGTTATACGTTTTTTCTGATATTGACATATCTTTTGGTGTGAACACTTCGCTGTGAATATTCATCAGGGAAATCGGAAAAAATGTATAAATATATTTAAGGAATAGGAATGTAGCCGTAATGGGAACAAATTTTGCTTCTAAAAGAACGATGATAATCGGTGGCGGCAGAGCTGCAACAACTTTGCTGGAAGAGATTTTTAACGCGAAAAATTCTCCATATGAAGGAGATAAATCTGCAGCACTTTATGACCCGGTATGTATTATCGACTGCGATCCATCAAAATTTGGTACGTTTATTAATGGTGTTGAAGTAATTGGCGGAAATGAGCTTATTATTGATAAAGCTAAGGAATTGGATATTGAAGTGATTATTCTTGCTATTCCTTCTTTGTCAGAAAAGGACAGAAAGAAGATTATTGATATATGTAATGAAACAAAGCTTCCTTTGAAAATTATTCCATTTATTGGTAGTCTTATTCTTGAAAATAATGCGTCAATTCTTAATCAGGTAAGAGATATCAACATTGAAGAACTTCTTGGTCGTGATCCAATAAAATTTGATAACCAGGATATCAAGAATTTTATACAGGGTAAAAAGTGTATGGTCACAGGCGGCGGTGGAAGTATCGGTTCTGAGCTTGTACGTCAGATAGCAAGATACAACCCCAAGCAGGTAGTTATTGTTGATATTTATGAGAATAATGCTTATGAGATACAGCAGGAGTTGTGTATGAAATATGGCGAAACTCTTAACCTTGTTACTCTCATAGCATCTGTACGTGATTATGACAGACTTGAAAAAATAATTCAGCTGTATAAACCTGAAATTGTATTCCACGCAGCGGCTCACAAGCACGTTCCTCTTATGGAGGTTTCTCCTGCTGAGGCTATAAAGAATAATGTGGTGGGCACATATAATGTTGCAACTCTTTCACAAAAGTACAATGTTGAAAAATTTGTTATGATTTCGACAGATAAAGCTGTTAATCCTACTAACGTTATGGGTGCTTCCAAGCGTTGCTGTGAGATGATCGTAAAGTATCTTGCCCAGACTAAGACAGGTGGAACTGAATTTGTTACAACACGTTTTGGAAATGTACTGGGTTCAAATGGCTCTGTAATTCCGCTTTTCAAGAAGCAGATCGAAAAGGGTGGTCCTGTTACAGTTACTCATAAGGATATTTATCGTTTCTTTATGACCATTCCTGAGGCGGTAAGCCTTGTTCTCGAGGCTGCTGCAATTGCACACGGCGGTGAAATATTTGTTCTTGACATGGGAGAACCTGTCAAGATAGTAACACTTGCAGAGAATCTTATACGTATGTATGGCAAGACACCATATGAAGATATAAAAATTGAGTTTACGGGACTTCGTAAGGGAGAAAAACTTTACGAGGAGACTTTGTCTAAGGAAGAAAAGGCTGGTAAAACTTCCAATGAGCTTATTTTCATCGGCCGTCAGATCGAAATTGATACAGAAACATTTATGGATAAGGTTAATGTTCTGATATCTATTGCTGAGAAAAATGACGATGTTAATGTTGTAGAAGAGCTTCGTAAAATAGTTCCAACTTTTGTAAAACCCGAAGAATTCAACGAAAAAGCATTAAAGAAGTTTGAACAGAACGAAAATTCAGCCGAAGAAAAAGAATTGCAAAAAATTTAATTATTTCGAGGTGTTAATATGACAGTATTACTTGCGGGTGGTGCAGGATATATCGGTTCTCACACAGCAGTGGAACTTCTTAATTCTGGTTATGATGTGGTTGTTGCTGATAATTACAGCAATAGCTCACCTGAGTCAATTAATAGAGTAGAGAAAATAACAGGTAAATCAGTTAAGGTTTATGAACTTGATATAAAAAATACAGATTTACTTGAAAATGTCTTTGAGGAAAACAAAATAGATGTTGTTATTCATTTTGCTGGTTTGAAAGCTGTTGGAGAATCAGTTCGTGAGCCTGTAATGTATTATAGAAATAATATAGATACAACTCTTTCGCTGCTTGAAACAATGAAAAAATTCAATGTAAAGAATATTATTTTCTCTTCGAGCGCAACTGTATATGGCGAGGAAAATTCTGTCCCATATTTCGAGACAATGAAAAGGGGATTATGTACCAATCCATATGGTTGGACAAAAGCTATGATGGAGCAGATTTTCGAGGATGCAGCCAAGGCTGATTCCGAACTGTCTGTTGTACTTCTGAGATATTTCAATCCTATCGGCGCACACGAAAGCGGAATGATAGGTGAGGATCCTAATGGTATTCCAAATAATCTTATGCCTTACGTATCACAGGTTGCAATTGGCAAGCGTGAGTGCCTTACTATTTTCGGCAATGATTATCCTACTGCTGATGGTACATGTACAAGAGATTATATTCATGTTACCGACCTTGCAATAGGTCACGTAAAAGCCGTGGATTATATCACAGATAATAACTGTGTTGAGATTTTCAACCTTGGAACAGGTGTACCATACAGTGTAACTGAAATAGTTGAGACATTTGAAAAGGTGAACGGCGTTAAGGTTAATCACGTATACGGAGCAAGACGTGAAGGCGATTTGGCTGAGTGCTATGCAAATGCTGATAAGGCTTATGAAGTACTTGGCTGGAAAACAGAGCGTACTCTTGAAGATATGTGTCGTGATTCCTGGAACTGGCAGAAGAATAATCCTGACGGTTACGGCAGATAATTTATAATGAAAATATAACATACCCCTTGGGAAATCCGAGGGGTATTTGTGATATAGAGGAGGCATTTATGGAACAATTCGTACTACATTCAAATTATGCTCCTGCAGGTGACCAACCGGAGGCTATTGAAGCCCTTGTAAAAGGTCTTAATGAAAAGAAGAAGGAGCAGATACTTCTTGGTGTAACAGGCTCTGGTAAAACGTTTACAATGGCAAATGTAATAGCAAGAGTTAACAAGCCTACCCTTGTACTTGCACATAATAAGATTCTTGCTGCACAGTTATGTTCTGAGTTCAAGGAGTTTTTTCCAGAAAATGCCGTTGAATATTTTGTTTCCTATTATGATTACTATCAGCCTGAGGCATACGTCGCAAGCACTGACAGCTATATTGAGAAAGTATCCGCTGTAAATGATGAAATAGATAAACTGCGTCACTCAGCTACTACAGCGTTGGCTGAACGTCGTGATGTAATTATAGTTTCAAGTGTTTCCTGTATCTATTCATTAGGAAGTCCCGAAGAATATCGTTCTATGGTTGTCTCTGTACGTCAGGGTATGGAAAAATCCCGCGAACAGCTTATTGCAGAGCTTGTAAGAATTCGTTATGAACGAAATGATATTGCCTTTGAGCGTAATCGTTTTAGAGTACGCGGTGATGTAGTGGAAATTTTTCCTGCTATGTCAACTGATACTGCGGTTAGAGTTGAGTTTTTTGGCGATGAAATTGACCGTATTTGCGAGATAAATGTACTTACAGGGGAGATTAAGGCTATAGTTTCTCACGCTGCTATTTTCCCGGCTTCTCACTATATTTTTGGAGAAGATAAGCTTGAATCTGCCCTTGTTGAGCTTGATAAGGAGCTTGCGGAGCGTATAGAGTACTTCCAGCAGAATAACAAGCTGATAGAAGCACAGCGTATTGAACAGCGCACACACTATGATATGGAAATGTTACGAGAAGTTGGTTATTGCAGCGGAGTTGAAAACTATTCAAGAGTATTGGCAGGCAGACCGCCAGGAAGCAGTCCGCTTACGCTTCTTGACCATTTCCCTTCGGATTTTTTGCTTATTGTTGATGAAAGCCACGTTACTCTGCCACAGGTAAGAGGAATGTATGCCGGAGATAGAGCAAGAAAAACGACGCTTATCGATTACGGTTTCCGACTTCCTAGCGCTTACGATAACAGACCGCTGAATTTTGATGAGTTTAATTCACATATAAATCAAGCGATATATGTAAGTGCTACTCCAGGACAGATAGAGCGTGAAAAAACGGATATTATAGTTGAACAGCTTATTCGTCCAACTGGACTTGTTGATCCTGAAATTATAGTAAAGCCAACACAGGGACAGATTGATGACCTTTATTCAGAGATAAATCAACGTATTGAAAAAGGGGAGAGGGTACTTGTAACAACTCTCACAAAGAAAATGGCCGAGGATTTAACTTCCTACTACGAAAAGCTTGGTATGAAAATACGCTATCTACATCACGATATTGATACAATTGAACGTATGGAGATTATAAAGGACTTGCGAAGCGGTGTTTTTGATGTTCTCGTTGGAATTAACCTTCTCCGTGAGGGACTTGATATACCCGAAGTCAGTCTTATTGCCATACTTGACGCTGACAAAGAGGGTTTTTTAAGAAGCGAAACATCACTTATACAGACAATAGGACGTGCTGCAAGAAACGCTAACGGACAGGTTATAATGTATGCCGATGAAGTAACAGGTTCAATGGAAAGAGCGATTATGGAGACAGAACGCCGTCGCTCATTACAGATTGCTTTCAATGAAAAGCACGGTATAACTCCAAAAACTGTTATTAAGGAAATACGTGATGTTATTGAAATCAGCTCTAAAAATAAGGTTGAGGCAAAGACAAAGAAAAAGAAGATGTCAGCGGCTGAACGACAGGCACTTATTGACAGACTTACAATTGAAATGAAAAATGCTGCTAAAATGCTCGAATTTGAACATGCAGCATATCTCAGAGATAAGATACGTGAGTTAAAGGGAGAATAGTATGATAGATAAAATAAGAATTAAGGGTGCAAGGACGAATAATCTGAAAAACATCGACCTTGAACTGCCGAGAGATAAATTTATTGTAATGACAGGACTTTCAGGCTCAGGTAAATCATCGCTTGCCTTTGATACAATATATGCTGACGGTCAGCGTAGATATGTAGAGAGCCTTTCATCTTATGCGAGGATGTTCTTAGGTCAAATGGAAAAGCCTGATGTGGACAGTATTGAGGGTCTTTCACCTGCTATATCAATCGATCAGAAAACAACATCAAAAAATCCTCGTTCGACCGTTGGAACTGTTACTGAAATTTATGACTATCTGCGACTTCTTTACGCAAGAATAGGTATACCTCATTGTCCTGTTTGTGGTAGAGAAATAGCACAGCAGACAATTGACCAGATGGTTGATAAAATAATGGAACTGCCGCAAGGAACAAAAGCACAGCTTCTTGCACCAGTTGCAAGAAATCGCAAGGGACAGTTTGCAAAGGAGCTTGAAGCTGCAAGAAAATCTGGATTTGTCCGTGCGCGTATCGATGGTATAATTTATGATCTTTCTGAGGAAATAAAGATAGATAAGAATAAAAAGCATAACATTGAAATAGTTGTTGACAGAATTATTATCAAAGAGGGTATAGAAACACGTGTAACCGATAGCCTTGAAACTATATTCAAGCTTACAGAGGGGCTTGCTCTTGTAGATGTAATAGACGGGGAAGAGATGCTGTTTTCACGAAATTTTGCCTGTCCCGAACATAACATAAGCATTGGTGATTTAGAGCCTGTAATGTTTTCATTTAATAATCCTGTGGGTGCTTGCCCTAAATGTACAGGACTTGGAGTATTCAGACAAATAGACCCTGATATAATCATACCTGATAAGGATTTATCAATTATAGATGGTGCTATAAATGCAAGCGGCTGGAATAGCCTTGATGATACATCAATTGCAATGATGTACTACAAGGCCATTTCAAAATATTACGATATTCCCCTTGATGTTCCTGTAAAAAAGCTTAAAAAAGAGCAGATTGATATATTCCTCTATGGTACTGGTGCCACAGAGCTTGAACTTCGTCGTCCTGCATCTCTTGGAGGAGGAAAATATAAAACTTCCTTTGAGGGTATTATACCAAATCTTGAAAGAAGATATCGTGAAACAAACAGCGACTACAGCAAAGCAGTTATAGAAGAAGCTATGACGGAGTGCGATTGTCCTGAATGTCATGGCAGACGACTTCGCCCTGAATATCTTGCTGTAACAGTAGGAGATAGAAATATCAGCGATATTACTGATTTTTCTGTAAAGAATTCTCTTGATTTTTTCAATAATCTTGATCTTACCGAACAGGAAAAGCTGATTGGTGAGCGTATTATAAAGGAAATTAAGGAACGACTTAACTTCCTCAGCAGTGTGGGTCTGGGGTATCTTACTCTTTCACGTTCATCGGGTACACTATCTGGAGGAGAGTCACAGCGTATCAGACTTGCAACACAGATTGGTTCGTCCCTTGTAGGTGTGCTTTATATTCTTGACGAGCCGAGTATAGGACTTCATCAGCGTGATAATGACAAGCTGATTGCAACGCTGAAAAGACTTCGTGACCTTGGAAATACACTTATTGTAGTTGAACACGATGATGACACAATGCTTGAGGCGGATTATATTGTGGATATTGGCCCGGGAGCAGGAGTAAACGGCGGAAATGTGGTTTTTTCGGGAACTGTAGATAAGTTAATGAAATGCAAAAACTCAATCACAGGACAGTATCTGAGTGGTAAGAAAAAAATTCCTGTACCTAAGAAAAGACGTGAGGGTAACGGAAAATACCTTACAGTCAAAGGGGCAACAGAAAATAATCTTAAAAATGTTGATGTGGATATTCCATTGGGTGAACTGATCTGCGTCACAGGTGTATCTGGCAGTGGAAAATCCTCTCTTGTAAATGCTATAATTCATAAGCATCTTGCTCATAAGTTGAACAGAGCAAAGACGGTAAGCGGAAAATTCAGAGAAATGACAGGACTTGAAAATCTTGATAAGGTTATTTGTATAGACCAGTCACCTATAGGTCGTACACCACGTTCAAATCCTGCCACATATACAGGTGTATTCAACGATATTCGCGAGCTTTTTGCGATGACTCTGGATGCAAAGGCAAGGGGATATAACAGCGGACGTTTCAGCTTCAACGTTAAAGGCGGAAGATGTGAAGCCTGTGAGGGAGACGGTATTATTAAGATAGAAATGCATTTTCTCCCCGATATATACGTTCCCTGTGAGGTCTGCAAGGGCAGGAGATACAATCGTGAAACCCTTGAAGTGCACTATAAGGGTAAATCAATATATGATATTCTCGAAATGACAGTTGATGAGGGTGTAAAATTCTTTGAGCATATTCCGAAAATTGCCCGTAAGCTTAAAACTCTGCAGGAAGTAGGATTAGGGTATATTAAAATTGGACAGCCTGCCACAACACTTTCTGGAGGAGAAGCACAACGTGTAAAGCTTTCTACCGAACTTTCAAAGCGTGCTACAGGTCAGACCATTTATATCCTTGATGAGCCTACAACAGGACTTCATACAGCCGATGTACACAAGCTTATAGACGTATTGCAGCAGCTTACAGACCAGGGAAACACTGTTCTTGTTATCGAACATAATCTTAATGTTATAAAGTCAGCTGATTATATTATTGACCTTGGTCCAGAGGGCGGCGATGGCGGCGGAACTATTGTTGCTGTAGGAACTCCCGAGGAAGTAGCAAAGTGTGTTAAATCATACACAGGTAAATATCTGAAAAAATATTTGTAATATATTTCAAATATGTGGGTATTACTTTGTGCAATTATACAATTATTTGTTTAATTTCGCTAAAAAGCTTGCAATGGATATGTTATTGATGTATAATATAAATGGATAATTATATTCGTAAGGTGAAGTATACAATAGCCTGTGTTGCTTTACCTTTTAACTGACAGAATTATGAGAGGAGAATTTTTATGAAAAAAACTGAAAAAACAGCTTTAACTGCTGCTATTTTTGCAGCTGCAATGTATGGCACGGCAAATGCCGCTGCTGAGCCTGTTGAAGCAGGTGCTGCGTTTACATCAACTACAACCTCTGTAGTAGGTATGGATATCGTTGCTGATAATCAGTCAGGTATCTCAATTGATGCAATCAAGGAACTGAATTCAAAAATGTCTACTGTATATGGCCCACCACCGTCAGATTATGATTACAGTAATAATTATGACGAAGAGGATGTTGTAACTACAACACAGCATATGGTAGCATTATATGCTCCGCCAGAGTATATGACAACAACGGCCCCTGATGAATATGAGTTTGAAGATTGGACAACAACTACTGTAATCAATACAACTGCTATTCATACAGTTTACGGTCCTCCTTCTGTGTTTACTACAACTACAACCGTACCTGATATTGAAGTAGCCACAACTACAACAGATTATGTAATAGCTGAACTTCAGACAAATGGGCAGCCAGTTTACGGTCCAGCACCGTTATACGGCGATGTAAATGCTGACAACAGAGTTGATGTATTTGATATGATAAAACTTCGTGAAGAGTTTGCAAAGGGAAGTCCAAGTTATAGTTTTGCAACTGATGTAAACAATGATTATAAGGTATCTGTTGCAGATCTTGTTATTCTTCAGAAATATTTGCTTGGCAAAATTGATGATATCCGATATCCTGAAGATGAAAATATTATAACAACAACAAATGTTATTGACGATGAAGCGAGTGTTACAACAACTACAGTAACTTTTGCACCATTATATGGTCCACCAAGTGTATTTCAATAAGGAGAATGTTTAGATGCTTGATGTAAACAAAAAACTTGAACATATGAAAACAATTGAGGCTTATCGTGCAGGACTTATGATAAAGCCTGAGCTTCGTCACCTTTTCCTTGAGTTAACAATCAAATGTAACGAAAAGTGTCTCCATTGCGGAAGTAACTGTGGCGATGTCTTTTATGATGAGCTTACACCTCAGCAGTACTCAAAGTTTCTTGCTGAGATAAAAGGCGATTTTGGTACACAAAATAAAATGCTTTGTATTACAGGCGGAGAGCCGCTTCTCCGCAGTGATTTCTTTGACATTATGGCAACAGCTCACGAGCTTGGCTTCAATTGGGGTATGACAAGTAATGCTACTCTTATTGATAAGCAGGTTGCTAAGGATTTAAAGCGTGTAGGAATGGATACAATTTCTGTAAGTATAGACGGACTTGAAGCAACTCACGACGCATTCAGACGTACTCCAGGCGGCTATAAAAAGGCTATGGAGGGCATAGAAAATCTTATTGAAGTTGGTGGATTTAAAGCTATACAGGTAACAACTGTTGTTACACATGAAAATATCGGTCAGCTTGATGAGCTTTATAAGATTTTTAATGATATGGATATTGATTCCTGGCGTATTATTAATATGGAGCCAATGGGCAGAGCAAAACAGTATCCTGAACTTCTTCTCACACCTGATGATTATCGTTATATGTTTGAGTATATCAGAAACAAGCGTATAGCAGGGGAGCCTGTTACTTACGGTTGCAGCCATTACCTCGGTTTAGAATATGAGCGTGAGGTACGTGATTGGTATTATCTCTGTGTTGCTGGTACATATATTGCAAGTATTATGGCGAACGGAGATATTACAGCGTGTCTTGATATTGAGCGTCGACCAGAGTTTATCAGAGGTAATATTCTTAAAGATCGTTTCAAGGATGTATGGGAGAATAATTTTGATATTTTCCGTAAGGACCTTGGAGATGAAAATGAAAAGTGTCGAAATTGTTCGGAAAAATGTCGATGCCACGGTGATTCTTACCACAGCTGGGATTTTGATAAGAGTGAGCCACAGCTTTGTTTTAAAGATATTTTATTCTGAATTTATAAAGCCTGTATCGTTTATGATACAGGCTTTTTCGTGTATAATTTCAGATAAAAATAAAAGCTGATGTTGCAGTAACATCAGCTTAAAAGTCGAGGTGACAGGATTTGAACCATTTCCTCAACTCCCAAAACGACCGTATATAGCGATTTTAAAACGCATTCATGTGATTTCGTGTGATTTTTTCGGAATTTCACCGTTAAGCCGTTTCCGCATTCTCCGTACCATTGATGATACCATTGAAATACCCATCAATGATCTTGTCAATCTTCTTCCGCTCCGAGCTGAATGTCTGCTGGTAAACACTCTTCAGAATGTTATCAGTCGCCCAACCTCCACGCTCCATAGCGTACTTATCAGGCACACCGAGCATAAGCATAACCGAAGCATTCAAATGCCGCAGATCATGAAAAGTGATGTCAATTCCGTTCCTGTTCATCAGCCTCTTGAAACGGCTATACATCGCCTTTCTTGACATGGTGAACAGAAAATCAGAATCGGTTTCATGGGGAATTTCCTGAATCAGATGGAAGATGTAGTCGGGAATCTTCAGCTCTCTGACGCTGTTTTCCGTCTTACAGCCGTCACGAACTTTCATGCCCTCATCCGTCATTACCATGGTTCTTCTGATGCGAATGGTCTTGTTCTTCATGTCAACGTCCTGAAACTGCAAGCCAAGAACTTCGCCAATTCTCAAACTCAACCACGCCGCAAGCAGTACGGGCAATTCCACGCTTGTGCCTTTCACAATCGCAAACAGTGTTTCAAAAGAGGGCAATTCCTTGACATTCTTCTTCAGCTTCGGAAGTCTGATGCTACTCAGGTTTTTGTCATACTCGTACATTTTCAGAACGGATTTCAGCAGACCATAGGCGTTTTTCAGCGTTTTCGGGCTGACCTGTTCCGCATCCGCATTGATCGCCTGCTGAATCTGAATGGGCTTTAAATCGCAGATTTTGATGTGCATGATGGACTTGAACCGCAGATTCAGCACCTGATTGTAGTTGTGAATCTTGGTCTCCTCAATGACATTCTGACGGCTCTTTATGTAGCGTTCCATTGCCGCTGCCACCGTAGTGTCGGGATTGAACGTATTTTTCACATCTTCAAGATATTCCATAGCCCTCTTGATCGCTCTCCATTCCTCGGAATCGGTGAACGATTTGACGATTCTTTTACCGTTTTCATCGTATCCAGCAACGACCTGAACTCTGAAATTCCCGCTCGGTAATTTTTTCGCTTTCATTCTGTATACCTCCTTCAAAATGAGGCATAACAGAACGATTGATTCCAACTCTATTATACCTCATTTTTGAGATTTTGTAAATAGTTTTTGCAAATTTGATTCGATAAAGCCGCTGTTTCTTGGGATTTTTACGCATTTAGAAGATCATCCAGCGTTATGTTGTTGACGAACAGGAAGTTGTCGATCTGCCCCATCGTCACGTTTACAGCGTTCTTATCGTACTCTCGGAGCGTTCTTTCATGCACGTTCAGAGCGATTGCAAGGGTTTCGTTGTCGATATTGTTGAGCTGCTGATAGTAGCGAATTTTGCACCAGATTTTCTTGTGCAGAGTGATTCGGTCAGTTTTCTTTTTCAAGCTGCATTATCCACCTTTCTATAAAAAATAACACAGAAAAAAACCACTTTTAATAGCCTGATTCTGTGTTATTTGAGCCTGTGTTAAATTTTGAAACCGCCCTGTGTGCAGCGGCAATTTTCCTTTTACTGGATGAAAACTGAACTTAAAAACTTTAACTTACTTATATTATAACGCACAGAAAATTAGAAATCAATAGACCGAATTTACTTTTTTCAAATTTTCTTAGATGCAAATTCCAGAAAATTTCGCCGCCGCTGCCTGAAGGCAGC
>JAZSEJ010000068.1:0-8020 GCA_045531615.1 Ruminococcus sp. | reverse complement strand
TATAATAGTGTTCGTATGTGGGAGTAGTCACAGAGTAGGCTGCTCCTTTATTGTGCAAGGAAAGTAGAAAGGACATTATTTAGAGTTGAGGGGAACATACGATTACATTAAAATAAGTTTAGAGAAAACAAAGCAAAATTTATAAAAATTTGATATACTTATAGCGATATATTAAGAAATATGTAGCTAAGGAGATGGTGTTATATATGAAATGTGCATATTGTGGGAAGGAAGCTAAGGGGACTAAAGAGCATATTATCTCATGTGCAATTTTGGATTTATTTCCAGAGTGTTATATTACATTTGATGATGCTAGACAAACATCACATGAATCAGATCCAATGGTAAAAGATGTTTGTGCTGAATGTAATAACCAAAAAATATCTTATATTGATAGTTATGCAAAAGAATTTATTAATAAATATTTCACTCAAAAATATAAAGAAGATGATGTGGTAGAGGTGGAATATGATTATGTTATGTTACAAAAAATGCTATTAAAATATGCGTTTAATGATATGAGGTCTCATAAAGAGGATTGTTCTTTTTTCGACCAAGAGATTGTAAATTATCTTTTAAATGTAGAAGATAATATCCCTAAAGAAAATGTTACAGTATTATGTGGATTAGCAGTTAATGTTTCACCTGTTCCAGATGCAATGTTTGGTAATTTAAAGTTACGTTGGTGTAAGAACCCTATTTTATATGCTAATAGTACGATAAGACACATTGATTATGATACAGGACAAATTTATTTGAATGAAGATATGGAAATAGAAAAATTTCCAGACTTGAAAGTTTCTTATGCGTTTAGATTTAATAGTGTTCAATTTTTGCTGTTATGTTGGGAGAAGAATTCAGAGAATATTACGCAAAATAATATAGTATTAGAATGTCAATATCCGTACTGTTTGTTAAGTGAAAAAGAACATAAAGCGATTCTTCCAGTGTGTACAGATGAGTCTAATTATCATCATTTCGAACATATTCATGTTAAATGGGATGGATTATTTGAAGTAGGACTTATGAGAAAATATGCAAGTGGAGGAAAATTTGAATATAAAGAGAAGTATGAAAAGGAGTGGGCTGAAGAAGAAAAGAAAATTATTGAACAACATCCAAGAAAAAAATAGTTTTTTATGTAGGTCGTTTTAGTAGAACTAAAGGAGGTTGACAAAAGTGGGTGTAATAAAATCTATTGCAAAAAGTACAGAAATAAAAGAATATGGAAAAACTATGTTGGAAGAGCTAGTATCAGCTATTGTTGGTGGTGATATATTGGCATTAGGAAAACTGATAAAAGATATTTTAAATAGTCCATATTTTGTAAGAGAACAAATTTTTTGGCAAAATTTTATTGATTATTTGGATAATGCTTGTGACGATGAAGAGGGTTTAAGAACTTTATCTGCGAAGCTTGCAGAAAATGGTAATTCCTATGAAGATACCAAACGGATAATTAAGATTATTGATGATGCAGGAACAAAGAAGAAAACTTTATATGTTTCAAATTTAACAAGAGCATGTTGTATGGGAAATATTTCAGTAAGTAAGTTTTTTAAATTATCTCAGTGCATAGTGAGATTGACAGACGAAGATTTGATATTTTTGTGTGATAATATTAGTCCAAAAACAATTGACACAGATGAAGAATACATCGATGATTTCAGAAATTGTGGTTTATTAAAAGAAGTAGACGGAGGATTTGTCTACACAAAACGAGCATATGAACTAAAAAAATATTCACTATGGTATGGACATGATGTTGAAATACCCGAAATTCCACAAAGGCAGATTATTGGGAGTATTCCTAATGAAGAAATAGAAGAAATGATTGATAATATTTGGGAAAACAATTTAGGATAAGATGAGTAAAATTGTTTATACAATTTCTATTAGATAGAAAACAAATTTATATTATTACAGCGTTAGGGCAGTTATAGACCGTAAAGGTTTGTAGCTGCCCTTTTTGCGTTTATGGAACTTCTGGACACAGTGTCCAGAGGTAGAAAGGAGCGATATGAAATATTTGTTGCACAGGCTGTATGTTCCACCGTAGGTTCATCACAGCCGAAAATCAGCAAAGGAGGTACAAGGTGCAGGAAGAAGCAACACAGAAAACCATTGCCTTTGCAGTTAAGACCACGAAATTGACCGCAGGTGTTCTGAAAAAGCTGATAAAGATGTATTTAGACAGCCAGAAGCAGAAAGCGAATCAGCCGAAGCATGGAAAAATGTCTATTAAGGAGCTTGTGGGTCAGAACGCTGGAGTGTCAAATATTGAAGTTACCGATGGCAATATTAAGTCTTTTGAGAGAGTGGCAAAGAAATACAATGTTGACTTTGCCATAAAGAAGGATAAAACGACTGAACCGCCAAGGTATCTGGTGTTTTTCAAAGGCAGGGATGCCGATGTTTTGACACAGGCATTTAAGGAATTTGTTAAGGTTAATGAGAAAAAGCAGAACAGGGTGTCAGTGAAGGAGAAGCTGGCACATTTCAAGGAGATTATTGCAAAGAACAAGAATCGGGAAAGGGCAAGAGAACATCAGAAGGACAGAGGGCAGTCATTATGAATAAAATCGTGGATGGCATTATAAATGATATAAAATCTGTTCCCCAAAATGCAAAAGCAAAGATAAAAGGCATTGATGCTAAAAAGTTTCTTTTGCAGAATTTCCCATATCTACTGTTTGCTTATTTCTTTAACAAAATGGCATGGCTTTATTGTATCAGTACCAAGGAGGCAGCATTTGACAAGGTATTTGATATGATTAATCGATTTGACGAGGCATTTGCTAATCCGTTACCAAGTTTACATTTACAGGATGTACTTATTGGAGTTGCAGGAGGAATTGCATTTAAGTTGATAGTGTATTATAAAGCGAAAAATGCAAAGAAGTTTCGTTATGGCAGGGAGTATGGTTCTGCAAGATGGGGAAACGAAAAGGATATGGAACCTTATGTTGACCCGGTATTTGAAAATAATGTTATTCTTACAGAAACAGAAAGGCTTATGATGTCCGGCAGACCCAAAGAGCCGAAGTATGCAAGAAATAAAAACATTCTTGTTATCGGTGGTTCAGGTTCCGGTAAAACCAGGTTTTTTGTAAAGCCGAATCTGATGCAGATGCACAGCTCTTATGTAACAACCGATCCAAAAGGCACCGTGCTTGTGGAGTGCGGAAAAATGCTTATAAAAAACGGTTATAAGGTTAAGGTGCTTAATACCATTAACTTTAAAAAGTCCATGCACTATAATCCTTTTGCTTATATCCGGAGCGAAAAGGATATTTTGAAACTTGTAAATACGATTATAGTCAACACCAAAGGAGAGGGACAGCAATCCGGTGAAGATTTTTGGGTGAAAGCCGAAAAGCTCTATTATACAGCACTTATCGGTTATATCTGGTATGAATGTGTAGAAGAAGAACAGAATTTTACCACTCTGCTTGACATGATAAATGCAAGTGAAGCAAGGGAAGATGATGAGGAATTTAAGAACCCTGTGGATTTAATGTTCGATGAGCTGGAGGAGAGAGACCCGGAACACTTTGCAGTAAAGCAGTACAAAAAGTACAAGCTGGCTGCGGGTAAGACAGCAAAATCTATTCTGATTAGCTGTGGTGCAAGGTTAGCACCGTTTGATATTAGGGAGCTTCGTGATTTAACAAGCTATGATGAGCTTGAACTTGATATGCTTGGAGATGAAAAGACAGCTTTGTTTGTCATTATTTCGGATACTGACGATACGTTTAATTTTATTGTATCAATCATGTACACGCAGCTTTTTAACCTGCTTTGTGACAGGGCAGATGATGTATATAATGGCAGACTGCCGGTTCATGTACGCTGCTTATTGGATGAGTTTGCGAACATCGGGCAGATACCAAAGTTTGAGAAGCTGATAGCTACAATCCGTAGCCGAGAAATATCAGCTTCTATTATTTTGCAGTCAAAGTCACAGCTAAAAGCAATTTATAAGGACAATGCAGATACCATAGAGGGCAACTGTGATACCACGTTATTTCTTGGAGGAAAGGAAAAGACCACACTGAAGGAACTGGCAGAGGTTTTGGGTAAAGAAACCATAGACCTTTATAATACCTCTGATACAAGAGGTACGTCACAGTCTTATGGTCTGAATTATCAAAAGACGGGAAAAGAGCTTATGAGTCAGGACGAGATTGCAGTTATGGACGGTGGAAAGTGTATTATGCAGCTTAGAGGTGTAAGACCGTTCTTTTCCAATAAGTTTGATATTACAAAGCACAAGCAGTATCATTTACTGTCCGATTTTGATGTGAAGAATACTTTTGACATTGAAAAGTATGTAAAGAACCTTTCAAGGCTTACAGTAAAGCCGGATATGAAGGTAGATGAGGTTTTTGATGCCGGAGTAATCGAAGCATGACACTTCTGGACACGATGTCCAGAGGTCCACAACAAAATGAATCATGATAAACCTATGGACAGAATGTCCAGAAGTAACACGGAGTTTTGAAAATAGTAAACATTCAAAGCTCTTTTTTATTTAAGATTTTAGGAAAGAAAGAGGTAAATTAAAAATGGCATTTTTTACAACAGCAATTACAGGATTAAAGGTAGTAGTAACAGCAATCGGCGGAGGTGTCGGTGTATGGGGCGTTATTAACTTATTAGAGGGATATGGTAATGATAATCCGGGTGCTAAGTCACAGGGGATGAAGCAGCTCATGTCAGGTGCAGGTATTGTTATTGTTGCTCAGACGGTGATTCCTCAGCTTACAACCCTGTTCTCATAATTTATGGGTTCAATCATTGATAAAATAACTGAATTTATAAAGGAAATGCTGCAAGGATGGGTGCTTACGAACCTTGAAACCATGTTTACAGATGTAAATACAAAGGTCGGTACAATTGCCGGAGAGGTCGGACAGACACCAAGCTCCTGGAACAGTGGTATCTTTTCATTGATAGAAAACCTTTCAGAGTCGGTTATGGTCCCCATAGCAGGAATGATTATCAGTGCGATACTCTGCTATGAGCTGATTACAATGGTTATGGATAAAAACAACATGCATGAAGTAGGTAGTGAATTATTTTTTCGCTACCTGTTCAAAGCATGTATAGCTGTGCTTTTGGTAAGTTATACCTTTGATATTACAATGGCGATTTTTGATGTGGGAAACCACATTGTTACCAGTGCTGCGGGTGTAATTACCGGAGATACATCGCTTGATGTAACAAACACTCTTACAACCATGTTTAATAATCAGCTTACATCCATGGGAATAGGGGAACTGATGGGACTTGGAATTGAAACCATGATAGTCAGCCTTTGTATGAAAATTATGTCGCTCCTTATCACCGTCATACTTTATGGGCGAATGATTGAAATATACCTTTATATTTCAGTAGCTCCCGTACCGTTTGCAACACTCAGCAACAGGGAGTGGGGAAGCATTGGAAACAATTATATTAAAGGACTGTGTGCGTTAGCATTTCAGGGATTTTTCATTATGGTGTGTGTAGGTATTTATTCGGTACTCGTATCGGCTGTTGCTGTTGCAGGAAATCTGCATACTGCACTCTGGTCAGTAGCGGCATATACCATAATTTTATGTTTCAGTCTGTTTAAAACAGGCTCACTTGCAAAATCAATTTTTAATGCTCATTAAGGGCATTGGAAAGGAGAATATATGGCAATATCAGTATCAGTGCCAAAAGATTTAAGCGGTATTAAGACGAAAGTTGCGTTAAATCTTACCAAAAGACAGCTTATCTGCTTTGGTGGAGCTGCGGCAGTAGGGATTCCGTTTTATATGTTTACAAAAGATGTGATAGGAACACAGGCGGCAGCACTTATTATGGTGGCAGTTATGTTACCGTTTTTCTTTTTGGCTATGTATGAAAAGGACGGATTTCCGGCAGAGAAAGTGGTGTATTTTATGATTCGTCAGAAAATCCTAATGCCGGGTATTCGTCCCTATAAATCGGAAAATCTTCATAAACAGTTGGAAGAAAGAGAAAAATTGAAAAAGGAGGTAGCATACCTTGAGCAAAAAGCAAGGAAAAGAAAGTAAGCCCTTTCTTTGGAAACTGACGGATATGCTCAATCCGCAGCCGGGACTTACAAAGGAAGAAAAAAGAAGATATGCAAAAGCGAAGCATACGCTGGAGGGGAGTGGAAAGGGGAAGGAAATACCGGATACTGCCCAGAAAACCATTACCTTTCAGAAGATGTATCGTGACGGTATCTGTCAGGTCACACCCGCCTATTATACAAAAATGGTGGAATTTTATGACATTAACTATGACCTGTTGGAAATAGATGACCAGGGGGAGATTTTGGAAGAGTACAGTAAGCTCATCAATTATTTTGACCCGTCCATTAAGTTTGAGCTGTTTCTGTTCAACAGACAGGTAAACGAGCAGACATTGGTGGAACAGTTCGACATACCTTTGCAGGAGGATGGTTTTAATGACATCAGGGAAGAATATACAGCCATGTTAAAGAAGCAGGCTGCAAAGGGCAACAATGGTATCATCAAATCAAAATATATTATTTTTGGTGTAGAGTGCAGAGGATATAAGGAAGCAAGGTCTAAACTTGCAAGTATTGAAGCGGATGTAATAAAGAATTTAATAAACATTGGCACTCATGCCAAGAGCCTTGACGGGAAGGAAAGACTGCGTGTTCTGCATGAATATTTTAATCAGGACACCATGGAACCTTTCCGTTTTTCATTTAAGGAACTGGCAGAGTCCGGTAAAAGTGTGAAGGACTATATTGCACCACCTGGATTTGATTTCCGTTATCCAAGTCGATTTAAGTCGGGAAAGATGTATGGAAGTGTTCATTATATGGATATTATTGCACCGAAGTTTACGGATGAGCTGTTAAAGAAACTTCTTGATATTGATGACAATATCACAGTTGCCATGCACATGCAGACCATGGACCCTGTGAAGGCAATCAAAAACTTAAAAGGTGCATTATCCAATATCCAGAAAATGAAGATTGAGGAACAGAAGAAAGCAGTTCGTTCCGGCTATGATATGGATATTTTACCAACGGACATTATCACTTATGAGAAAGATACCTTAGAGCTTTTAGAGGACTTAAATACAAGCAATCAGAAGATGGTAAAAATGACGTTTCTGATTACCTGCTTTGGAAGAAGCAAGCGGGAAATGGAAAATCTCATTCAGAGAGTGACAGGAATTGTACAGCAGGCAAACTGTAATCTTCGATGTCTACAATATTTACAGGAGCAGGGACTTATGGCATCTGCACCGATTGGATGTAATGAAACAGGCATTGAAAGGGATTTGACCACCAAGAGTACTGCTATTTTAGTGCCGTTTTGTACACAGGAATTATTTATGCCAGCTCCGGCAATTTATTACGGGTTAAATGCCCTTAGTAACAACATGATTATGGCAGACCGTAAAAGACTCCGTACACCAAACGGTGTCATACTTGGTACACCGGGTTCAGGTAAGTCCTTTAGTGCAAAAAGGGAGATTTTATCCTGTTTTCTTATGACAAGGGATGATGTGATTATCTGTGATCCAGAAGGGGAATATTTTGCACTTGTGGGAGCTTTAAACGGACAGGTGGTAAGGCTTGCCACTAATTCAAAGGATTATCTTAATCCCATGGATATACAGCTCAGCCACAAAAACGATAAGGAAGCCCTGAAATTAAAATCAGACTTTCTGATTACCCTGTGTGATTTGATTGCCGGAGGAAAGGACGGTCTGGCAAATGATGAAAAGGGTATTATTGATGAATGTATCAGACACATTTATGATGATTATTTTTCCAATCCATTACCGGAAAATATGCCGATTCTTGAAGATTTGTATAACGCCTTGCTAAAGCATAAAAATAGAAAAGCAGAGCGTATTGCGAATTCCCTTGTACTGTATGTGCATGGTTCGCAGAATTATTTTAATCACAGAACCAACGTGGACAGCAATAACCGTATCATGTGTTTTGACATCAGGGATTTAGGCAATCAGTTAAAAGAGA
>JAZSEJ010000079.1:0-7254 GCA_045531615.1 Ruminococcus sp. | reverse complement strand
TAGAACGGAAGTCGCTATGACTTCCGTTTTTTATATTCAAGGGCCATTAGCTCAGTTGGTTAGAGCATCCGGCTCATAACCGGACGGTCTGGGGTTCGAGTCCCTAATGGCCCACTTAAACTCCCTGCTTAGGGAGTTTTTATTATCATAATACACAAATCATAAGGCGCATTTTTAGGCAGGTATACAAATATAATATTTGCTGTCTAAAAATATGCTTTTTTTTGCATTTATATATATGAGAGGGGGGAGTAAATGCTCGTTGAGGAATATGAAGTAATATTCAGAAAATATTATCGACAGATATATAATTATTGTCGTGTTAAATTGCAGAACGAACAAGCCGCTTATGATTGTGTACAGGAAGTTTTCTTGATTTTATATAAAAAAACAGACAGGATTGAAGTGACAGATAATATTGCAATATGGCTGTACAGGGCAGCTGACAAGGTTATAAGCCGATATATAAAGAAAAATTTCAAGGATATTAGTCTTGAATCTCTTGAATCAATTGTAGAGGATGAAAAGGGATTTACCACAGATAGTTACGAAATAATTGACACTTTGATATCAAAGGATGAGCTTTTACTTCTTGAAAACTACTATCTCAAAGGTGAGTCTATAAAATCCCTTGCGAAAAAATTCGAGATATCAGAAGCTGCGATATATAAGCGAATCGAGCGTTTGAAAGCTAAATTATTGAAGTACAAGGAGGAATTGCTGTGAAAAAGTTAATTAAAATGCTGATTGATGATAATTCCTTTACTGTAGAATCCACAGACGCTTTAAAAAAACAAATCGAAGCTGAAATGAAAAAAGAAAGCCCTGATATTGACCTTATAAATGAGCTTGTTCTGGCTATATCAGAAGAGGAAAATTATTCTCATACAGATTTGAATATTGAAAGGGAGTATAAGAAAATCATTGACAAAGGTCGCAGAAAGCCTGGTTTTAGCTATATAAAAGTATTTTTCACAGCTGCCTGTGCCATTATTGTATTAAGCAATATAATCAGTTACTCAGCATATGGTGAAAATCTGTACACTCTTGTTACTAAGAATGAGGATAAAATTCGTTTTGATTTCTTAAAATCAGATCAAAAAGAAAAATCTGCCTTTGAATATGACAAGTACGGTGTAAAAAAGGTTTATGAAAATATGGGTATGAAAGTAGAATCGCCGATGTATTTTCCAAAAGGCTTTGAAATCACCGAAAAACGTCTTGATGAGCATCTTGTTACCCTTAGCAACGGCATAGGGCAGGTTGATATATCATTTATGAATCTGAGCAGAGGCCTTACTATTGATGGTATTAACCCAAATGAATCTGTTATACACGTAAACGGTCACATTGCTACTTATATCAACGATGAAAATGCCGATTGGCTTATATACAAATTCGATGACATTGTTGCAATTTATGATTTTCAGAATATCAATGACAAAGAAATCCAAAAAATTATAGAATCTATTGAATAAAGGAGGCAAATAATTTCTGTGAAAAAATTATTATCTGTCCTTGCTGGACTTGCAATGCTTTTAAACCTCTCCCCTTTTCATTCAAGAAGTTCAGAAAACGAAAAGAATGATTTAAATTCGCTTGCAGAAAGTCTTGGTGCTGATACTGACTTCCTTAATGTTGTAAATTATAGTCACGATTCCGATGATATGGTTTCAGAAGAAGTTTTTCAAGAATATCTTGACAAATGTTCGCTCCTCGAAGCAGTATACTCTCCAATATATCATTTTAATCAAACTATTATTTCAGATTCTGATATGGGAATTTCTCTTGTTGAAATTCTTTCACACAACGGAGTGATTTCACCAAATGAAATTCAGAAAAATGCTAAAAAATTATCCGAAGTTACATTTGACGAGGAATTAGATAAAATTATCACGACTTATCAAGTTGCTCAAAGTTACGCAAACTTTGATAATTACATTAAATATATTTCTTCTTCTCTTAACTATGAAAAACAAATAGAAAGACTTATAACAACTGCTGAAAAATGTATGGACAATGAACGCTATTTTCTTATAAATATACATGGAAAAGAGTTCAATCATAATATGTGCGGAATCGGTATAGCTGACGGGAAATGGGAATGGAATGATAAGGTATATGATAAGTGCATATTAACTCTTGATTCAAATGTTGTAAAATTTTCAGAGAAAAGCTGTATTTACATAAATTCCGATACAATGGAAAGCATTATTCCTGCATATGAATTCGATATGAATGATGAGCCTGAATATGCAGCGCTTGATGATGATTCTTTATTGAATTTCAGAGGTGCAATTAATCCTTCCTATGAAATTGATGATAAATATAAAATAACAGATTTCAAATACATTCCATCAAAATACTCACCTGCATACACTGTTAAGAAGGGAGTTAAGACTCTTATTGAAAGTCAGTTAAATGAATATAAAAAAGCTTCTGTTGATTTATTCGACTTTGATTATTTACGTGTTGAAATGAACCGATTTTACAAGAGATTTCCTATGTTTATATATTCCAACGCTAATAGGTGGGTTGAAGTGTATTTTGAGGATTGTGATTATATGCGTAATCCTGAATATAAAGGTGCCTTTGAAATAAATGATAATTTTATTAGAATTGTTAACGACAATGATGCTCCTTTTGATGCGTGGATAGATTTTCAAATGAACAATGGAACCTATGATTTTGAGCCGTTTTTTATGTGGGATTTTCACGGACAAGTTGAAGATGATTTAACCATTGAAGTAGTTGAAAAAGGAATGTTATTAAAAAGCAGCGGCAGAATTGATATGAATGTTACTCCTTATCGTTATATAACTGATGAAAATGGTGACTTTCAATATGTTCAGGACTATTATCTTTTAACGGGTTACGCAGAAAAAGATAAGTCGCATACTGAAAAAGACATTCTTATAACCATTGATGAGGAACGAAAAATTGCATTTTACGCTGATAAGGACAATGACGGGGCATTTGAAGCGAAACTCAGCAGGCGTGAGATGTCTAACGAGAATGTTTGCAGGATAATTTCTGACAATGATGTGCTTGTCACAGTCAATGATGATTATAAAATCCAATGCTATATTGACGATAACGGCGACGGTATTTTTGATACTCCTGTTGTAAAAGGTGATGCAAATTATGACGGTGTAGTTAATTCAGCTGATGCAAATTCTGTTCTTACACAATATGGAAGAATTTCCACATCGGAATTTTATGTTTATTCAGATTTATTTGCTATGGATTTCAATAACGACGGCAATGTAAACTCTGCGGATGCTTTCGAAATTTTTAGCTATTATGCGAAAAATCAGACAAGTTGATAAAATCATAACGAAAATATAGCCACAGCTATAAAATAAAAAATATTTATGAAAGGCAGGAAAATGTTATGAAAAAACTTATTTCATTAATCAGCGCATTAGCAATGCTGACATCCGCCAATATGACATTATTACAGTCAGCCGCAGAGGGAAATCCCGACCTTTACGGTATTGCAAGCTCACTGGGAGCAAATAGTGACTATCTGAAAATAGCAGATTACAGTACAAATCCCAATGAAGATTTAACAAAAACTGAGTCATACAATGATTTTTACGCAAATTGCGATAAAGCTGAAGATTACTGGGATAAGCTGCATAGAGTTGCCAATACTAAAGAACTGAATTATGCTAAAGCTATTCGTCAAGGCAGAAGTGCAGGTATTACACTTCTTGAAGTCCTCTCCCATAACGGAGTAATTACCCCTGACGATATACAGCCTGAAAACGCTGATAATATAGAAAAGCTTTCTGATATTACCTTTTCTGCCTCTGCAGACAAGCATATAACAGACTATCAGGCTATGCTTGCACACGATGAGCTGAATATGTATCTCAATTACCTGACTTTTACCGAATCACAGGATAAACAGGCTGACAATCTTATTTCCCTTGCAGAAAAGAATATGGCTGAAAAGAAGTATTTCTTCATTTCCGCCTATGACGGCGAGGTATACCATGGTATGGCAGGAATAGGTGTCGCTGAGGGCAGCTGGACGCTTTACGGCAAGAAATATGATAAATGCGTTCTCACTCTCAGCTGTGAAGTAAAAGGAGGACTTACTGGGGAGTATGGCGGATTTTCCGATAGAGGCTGCATTTATATAAATTCTGAGACAAAGGAATATTATATTCCAGCTTTTGAAAAAGGCTCTGAGGACGGCTTGCTCATAGCCGCTATTGACGATGATTCACTTCTCAATTTCAAAGGAACTATCAACCCTTCTGAAAAAATTGATACAGATGTATCCGATCTGACAGAGGTTTATGTATTCCACAAAGGGAATGTAGGTCATGAGTTGAATGTTACAGCCGCAGATGGTACACAGTATGACGGAAAAGCTTATGCTGCAAACAAGTGTGAAACAGTGGCAACAGCTTTGTATTATCTTTACGGGGACAAGTTTGAAATTGAAACAGATAGCGGATATCCTGATAAAAACACACGAACATCTCACGATTTATATATAGTTGATGAAAATCGCTGTGTTGAACTTGTAAGCGGCAAGCATCAGCAGCTTATTGTTGATGATGATAGCTGTACTGTTATAAATACCAACGATTTTGAAGAAGAATATTACCTTAATATTTGTTTTGACAAGGCATACTGCGGTTATAATTTGTGGCAGATTTATGCTAATACAGAAACAGATTTCACGATTAAAACAACCGATGAAGGCGTAATTCTCAGCGGTACAAATGGCGTTGTAGCTTCAATTGAATTAAGCAATGACATATCCGAAACACCCTCAGAGAAATTGGATATAAACGTTGCTGATAGTATTCTCGTTTACCTTGATGAAAATAACAATATTTCATTCAGATTTGATAAAGACAATGACGGTGAATTTGAACAGAATGCAGAGGTCGGCGACGCAAATTACGACGGAAAAATTGATTCAATTGATGCTTCTCTTGTGCTGTCGGCATATGCAGCAGCATCTACAGGCAAAACAGTGTATATTAACGAAAAACTTGCTGATTTTAACAACGATAAGATAATAGACGCTTCTGATGCTTCTGCAATTCTTGAATATTATTCAAAAATTCAGACAAGCTGATATACAGATATAAAAATCCCCGATTTTTCGGGGATTTTTAAATTATGCAATTAATTAAATCTCCCAATCATCGCAAAGACGATTGATAGCCTCAGTGAGCTTACGCATATCGGCATTTGCTCGGCCGTCGGATATTTTGATAAGGCGGCTGAGACGGTCTGCAGCGGAGATAAGGTCGCTGTAGGTGGGACTGAGATTTGCGCCTGTTGATTTCTTCTTTGCAATAGGCTTAGGCTGCGCGTCAACGGTAATTTCGCCCGATATAAGGTCGAATTCTGCACCGCTGTAGGGGGCATAGGAATCGCCGCCAAGCTCCTCACGAATACGCTGAGCAAGGCTGTCTGCAGAGGGAGCGTCGCCGTGTACTACAAAATATTTTTTTACATCAGAAACAGCCTTTGCCCAGTTCATAAGACCGTCAACATCAGCGTGACCGCTTACGCCGGGGAGCTGTAAAATCTCAGCTGAAACTGTAATAGATTCGCCGAAAAGCTTAACATTCTTAGCACCCTCAACAAGACTTCTGCCGAGAGTATTTGTGGACTGATAACCAACGAAAAGCACGGTATTTTCAGCACCCCACAGGTTATGCTTAAGGTGGTGCTTGATACGTCCCGCCTCACACATACCGCTGGCGGAGATGATAACCTTAGGGCGCGAATCAAAGTTGATAGCCTTTGATTCGTCGCTGGAAACAGCACGAATAAGCCCGTCAAACACAAGGGGATTTATACCCTCGCGCACATAGCTGAGTGCTTCCTCATCGTAGCAGCTTTCGCGGTTGCTTATGAATATATTTGTAGCCTCGTTTGCAAGAGGACTATCCACGTATACTGGGAAATTATCGTGACCTTTAATAAGTCCCTCATCTTTAATCTGGCGGATGAAATAGAGCATTTCCTGGGTTCTGCCCACTGCAAATGAGGGAATGATAACATTACCGCCGCGGTCGAAAGTACGCTGTAAAACCTCAGCAAGAGCTGTTACATAGTCCGTGGGGCGATTGTGTCTGCGTTCACCGTATGTTGACTCCATAACAACATAGTCAGCCTTATCGATGTACTGGGGATCGCGGATAAGGGGCTGGTCGATATTGCCTATATCTCCCGAGAAAACAATAGAGCGTGTCTCGCCGTTTTCCGTCATAGTTACGACGATACTTGACGAGCCGAGAAGATGACCTGCGTCGCGGAAATAAACGGAAATACCCTCGCAGATTTCGTCTGTTACATCGTAAGGGTGGGGGACAAACAGGCTTATAGCGCCGATTGCGTCGTCCATTGTATACAGGGGCTCATAGTCAGGCTCACCGCGTCGCTTAGCCTTACGGCTGCGCCATTCAGCTTCAAATTCCTGAATATGGGCAGAGTCACGGAGCATAACGCTGCAAAGGTTAGCAGTAGCTGTGGTAGAGTGAATTTCGCCCTTGAAGCCGCCTGCAAAGAGGAGAGGAAGCAGTCCGGAGTGGTCAATATGAGCGTGAGTGAGGAGAACGAAGTCAATATCTCCGGGGGCAACAGGAATCTGCACATTCTCAAACATATCCTGCCCCTGCTGCATACCGAAATCTACAAGGAATTTCTTTCCGCAAGCCTCAACATAGGTGCAGCTGCCTGTAACCTCGTGAGTTGCACCGATAAACATCATTTTCATAATAAATAAACACCGCCTTTTGATTTAATTGTTATTATAGTTTCAGTTATAATTCATATTTTTGTTCTTTTGTCTAATTATAACACATTTTGTCTTGTTTGTCTATAGATTTCTATGATTTGTTTGATGAAAATTTGGTGATGATGTGCAGAACTGCCTTTGGCAATCTGCGCTATTTATATTTGTCTCTATTAATATAGTGTATTTTCAGAGCTGAATTGTTGCAGTAAAAATTAATTTTGTAGGAATACACAATTAACTGATATCGAATTTGTGTACATTAAACAATCGTTTTGTAAATGGCGGATGATATCCGCCCGCAATTTCGGAACGAAATTCAAAAACGCAATTCAAAAGATAATCAAAGTACAATTTTCTGAGTTATGTAAAATAAACAAACATATAAAACAGGTCATAAAAAAGAAAAAAGTCGGGAGAGGGGGAAAGTGAAGGAAGGGGAGTTCAGAGGGGAAAACTTAGGAAGGGGGAGATACCCG
>JAZSEJ010000106.1:0-11759 GCA_045531615.1 Ruminococcus sp. | reverse complement strand
ATAATTTGCTTTTCTGCATCGACAATTGCATCAACTCCAAAAGGAATAATGCAGTGAGGTGTGGCGTGACCGATGTTCAGATTATAAACAATCGGAAGTTCTGGTCTGTCGATTACTTTAATCAGAAGGTTTTTGTATTCTCTTGTCTAAGTTAACTGCAGTATAAAGCACTTTTTATAAATTGGCATTGTAAAATAAGAAAACTAAGTTCATTTCTCATTTATTTCTTTCAAATACCTACTAAGAGCATCCTGCCATGTTGGCAGAGGCTCAAAGCCGTTTTCGCTTAATTTTGACTTGTCAAGACGGCTGTTGAAAGGTCTTGCTGCCTTTGATATGCCGTACTCCTCAGTTGTAACTGAAGTAACCTTTGTATCATATCCTGCCTGACGGAAAATTTCACAAGTGAAGTCATACCATGAAATATAGCCGCCCTCGTTGGTAGCGTGGTAATATCCATACTTTTCTGTTTCAGTCATATCCACAAGAAGTCTTGCCAAATCATAGGTATAGGTGGGAGTTCCTATCTGGTCGTTTACTACACGTACTTCGGGATATTTTTTGCCGACATTAAGCATAGTTTTAATGAAATTCTTGCCGTTCACACCAAACACCCATGCTATGCGCACTATAAAATACTTTTTAAGAAGTTCAGCTACTGCAAGCTCACCGTCAAGCTTTGTCCGTCCGTAAACGCTCAGAGGAGCATATTCCTTGCAATCGGGCTGCCACGGTTCAGTTCCTTGACCATTGAAAACATAGTCAGTAGAAATGTATATCATCTTGCAGTCCAGCTTTTTGCATACTTCTGCAATATTTCTTGTACCGTCAACGTTTACAGCCTTTACCTTGAGGATGTTTTCATCATCCTCAGCTGCGTCAACTGCTGTCCATGCAGCACAGTGAATAACTGCATCGGGAGCTGCTTCACCGATTACTTTATTTACTGATTCAGCATCGGTTATATCCATTTCTTCAATGTCAACACCGACAGCTTCATGACCTCTTTTGGTCAGCTCTGCGGCTACATCGTAACCTAGCTGGCCTTTTACACCTGTTACTAATACTTTCATTTATATCCTCTTTTCTCCAAAGTATGCTCAGAATTATGCCGCTGTTACGACATTATCCCGAATACTTCTGTGAAGTGATTATCTGTTGTTGTACATCTTCTCATAGTAGTTCTGATACTCACTCGAAATGATATCCTTCCGCCACTTCTAGTTATCCAGATACCACTGGATTGTTTTCTTGATACCATCTGCAAACTTTGTTTCAGGCAGCCAGCCGAGCTCATTGTGAATCTTTGTGGAATCGATAGCGTAACGTATTTCATGTTCCTTACGGTACGTAATATAAGTGATAAGGCTCTCAGGCGTGCCAAGCTCCTTGCAGATATATGCTTTCAACATGTGAAATGCGAAATATGAACCTATAAAAATCCAGTTCTGCCTGTAACGACAAGTGTAACATCAATACTACTTAAAATTGAATTTTTGACTCTTCAAGTGATGGATGTACTTTATCTTTTTCACTGAGAATTATTTCGCCAATCTCAGGCCATTCAATGCCTATTGTAGCATCGTTCCACATAATACCGCCTTCATCTTCGGGATGATAAAGTTCATCACATTTATAAGAAAACTCTGCATATTCGCTTAAAACAAGGAAACCGTGAGCAAATCCGCGAGGTATTAAAAACTGCCGTCTGTTTTCTTCTGAAAGAACAGCACCTACCCACTTACCATATGTTGGACTGTCCTTGCGTAAATCGACAGCTACATCAAACACTTCGCCTTTCAGCACACGAACCAGTTTTGCCTGTGGAAACTTTTTCTGAAAATGCAGTCCACGAAGAACTCCTTTCTTCGAACTGGATTGATTATCTTGAACAAAGTTATAGCTCAGACCAGCTTCTTTAAAATCGGATTCTTTATATGTTTCCATAAAATATCCGCGATTGTCACCATAAGTTTTAACATCAATTATGTATAAACCTTTGATTTTTGTTTCATTAAATGTAAAATTACCCATTTTATGAACTCCTTAATATTTTACCCTCGGCAACCTTTTTAAGATGTATGCCATATAGGGATTTTCCGTATTTTTCAGCAGACTTCATAAGTCTGTCATCATCAATTCTTTAGTTTTAATCTTCTGCTGATAAATAAAAGTAGTCTTTTCATATGTGGATTTCGGATATATACCAGTAAAAAGAGTAATGCTGCGCATACAGCACTTACTACACCTTTTATCATAAGCCATATCCAGTTTTGATCTGGTATGAGTATACAAATCAAATAGTTTAGAAATCCGATTACTGCAGTAACAAGTGCATATTTAGCGATTGTTAAATAGTAAGGAATCTGAGGCTGCTTAAAATACCCCTTAAACATTGCATTTGTCTCCCAAGGAATACCAATTGCAGCTCTTGCAAATATAGTTGACAGCAGAATTCCTACTACACCAAAATACGGAAACAGTACAATATCCAATATTGCATTTGCAATCGTAGCAACATACGGCTTCAAACGGTCAGCATACCACATACCAGCAGCAGTTTTATATGATGTAACAATAGCTCTGATCTGTTGAACATAGTACATTATGACTAGAATCACAACCGCTGCCATAGAATACATATGGTCTTCACCGTTGTTTCTTCCGACCCAAAGCCACATAAATGGCTGGCATAAGCAAAGGATGCAAACAGAACTCCAGCCTACAAGTAAAGAATTAAGAAATGTAAAGAATTTAAAATCTTCATAGTTTTTTTCACGATTTTCCGTTAAAAGACTGTTTCCAATTCCTGCAACAAAATTTCCGAAAACAAGCGAAACAAACCCCGTAACTGCTGTAATTATATAGTTATAATTGTTGTATATGCCAGCAATTATTAACCCTGCATAAGATGAAATAACAAGATTATCTATGGATGTTGTAGCCGTTGGTCCAAGCTTATGTCCAATCCCTGACAAAACATTCTTCATAATTTCATTTGAGGTTTCTTTATCAACAGTACCAACTGGAATAACATTAGGATACATTTTATTTGTTATGCGAGCAATGTAGATATTGTTTGCAATCGTTGCTATAGGTATCATAATTATATATACATAATAATTCTTTACTAACAGCAATGCTATAATCTCACCAACGCTCATACATATAGAAATGATAGTGTTTATATTATTTTGTACATAATACATTTGGTGGGCTGAGAGCATTGAACTCTTGTATGCATAGAGCCAGTAACTGATTACCGAATTGAATAAGAAAATTAAATATAAAATGTATAAATTAACATCATCTGGATATTCACCATTTATAAAATGTTTAACGAATGGCATAATGGCTAAACCAACAGCCAAAATAATAATTCCAATGATTTGATACAATTTTTTATACAAATTGAGTAACGCACAAAGTTTTTCATTGTCTTTTTCTGCTATTGGCTTGTACATACTGTAGACCATAACGTTTCCAAAGCCAAGTTCCGCGAAACTAAGTATTGAAAGAATTGAAGTGAAAACAGAGTTTAACCCTATGTATTGCATACCAATTGTATAAATCATAATGGTTCGTACAACAAATGGCAATAATATCGTTACTATTTTATTTACAAAACCAGTTATAATACCTTTAGCAGCAAGCCTTGTTTTAGATTGATTCATTTTTACATTCTCACCACTTTCTTAATAACTCGCTTTGTAAAATGAACACCTCGTTCCTTTAGAGTTCTAAGTTTTTGGAGTCGATTTTGCTTTTGAATTGATTTAATACAGCCATTTATGCCATCTTGTTTGTATGATGACCAAAATCTATTTCGATTTGCTGGTAAATCATAACAAATCTGTAGACAATTTTGCATACTATCTTTTAATCTTGCGCTTTGCCAAATTATATCTTCTTTACACAGTTCAAATATATTATGTCCTTTTTCAGTATTAACAAGTACTAAAGAAACGCCCTTATTATCATTAAACCCTGGTATTGCTTTGTCAATTCCCCAATAATCGGCTATTGTGACATCTCCTGATCTTACTATTTTTTTATATTTGCAATAATAACAAGAAGGACGTATTATTTCATGAGAGCCAAAAAGTGTTTTGAAGATTGCGCTATCGTATTCAGTCCCATTTACTACGAATGATTCCATATGAGAATCCCAACCAAACTTTTTGTTTCTGAAATCAACAGCAGTTATTTTTCCGCCATATTCCTTTTCCATTTCATCGAGGTAATCACGCCATACCTTTGGACTCGGAACACCATGGCAAACAATATCCACAAGCAGCAATTTGTTACAATTTTCTTTTTCCATAGCTTTGCGCACTGCTGTTGTCTGACAGGGAGTTCCGGAGAATAATACAGCTTTTCTAGCCCGAAGATCATCTCGTATTTGTGAATAAATACCATCCATTTTACTTTGAATATATTTACTGCCACGGAATCGATCACGTTCCTCCTGCGTGACTGCACGGAGATGTTCAGCAAGGAATTCTTTTGTTAAAGCAACGCCATAAACAGAACCGCCTTGTTTCAAAATCTGATCAGACAAAGCTGTGAAAATGCCACCGCTTCTAGAAGCTGCTCTAATGACAGCGTCTTTGTGCTTCACACCATAAACAGCCATTGGCTGTTCTGCACATTGCTCCTTGATTCCGCCCCATTCAGCGTTGAATGTACAGACTTTCTTGCACAATCCGCAATTCGTACATAAGGATGTATCGGCTTCAGGATACTGAAACCCTTCTGAATCAGTTTTCATACCAATTGCATTTTTGGGGCATATAGATTTACATGCGCCGCATCCGCAGCAATTTCCCTTATTCTTTTTATCTAGAACAATGTGTTTCGGTGTATTATCAGGGAATTGCTTTAAAAATGGGAGAAATAGCTTGCGCTCATTTTCACATGCTTCCTGAAAATCAAATTCTGCCTTACCTGAGATGATATCAGCCAAAAAATTACCGACTTCTCGCAGTGCTTGTTCTTTAACATTGCCAAGCATATGGAAATGGTGCTCCAACCCATTTCTATGCAGTAAATCATAGGTCTTACTATATTGTTTGTGACTAATCTGTCGAGGTTCAAACGAAATAAAAGGAGTGTTATTTTTCAAAGCAAAAACCATGCCATGAAAGAAATCAGTAATTAGCCCATCAACACCAGCTATTGTTTCCATCCACTCAAATGGATTTAAAACTGAATTACCATTTATTCCGCTTTGATGATTAAATATTGAAATGAAGTCAAATTCTTTATCGTATATTTTAATTATTTCGCTTGCTAATTCAGTGCTGTTTAGCATTAAAGCAATTACTTTTTTTCTGCCATTTGTTCTAAATTTATGCTTTATAAGAAATTTCCCTTTTTCTTTACTGGTTCTAAAATCATAAGCAAACGTTGGATCACAGTTAATGTGAATACGAGAATCATTGCCAATGATATTCTCAATCATCTCTCTTGTAACATAATCTCGAACACCAATGTACTCAAAACTTTCTAAGTATTTTCGTATCTTCTCTTTTTTTTCATCGCTGATATAGGAAGGCTCTGTTCTTGAGGATGCTGCATAAGAATACTTTTTACAGTCTTCCACATATGGCAACCAATAAGGAGTAGGAAAACCACGATAGCCATTTAGAACCCAAATTTCATCGCTTCCTACGATTATTGCATCGTATTTACTATGAACCCACTGAGCAAATTCTTTAATATCATCCGTAGAATAACGTTCCCCTGTAATTGGCTGAAATTGTTTTATGGATTCTTCAAAAACAGAATAGCGTTTCTGTAAATATAAATGTTTTTTTATATTTTTTCTCGCAGAATTTGCAATTTGTTTGTTCATCTGTTCAGCTTTAATCATAGAATAATTTATGATTTCAACATCATTTCCCGTTTTATCCCTCAATACGTGACATAGTGCATAAGCTTGTAAAAATGCACCGCAATTATGTGTCGAATGATAAGTTAAAATCCCAATTTTCATATTAGACTGATCCCCCTCTCTATATAATATTGCTTATTTTGAGGAAACAACATCTTTATACACATTTTCTATTTCATCAACACAGCGTTGAATTGTAAACATTTTTTTTGCTTTTTTTTGAGCATTTCTCCCAAAGTTTTTGAGAAGATATTTGTCTTTTATCAGTATCTCTATTTTATTAGCTAGCATTTCTATATTTCCCCTATCATAAAGGAATCCATCTACGCCATCATTTATTAATTCTGGTGTGCCTCCAGTGTTACTTCCTATTACAGGGATTCCAGCTAGCATTGCTTCTGCTGTTACACGACCAAACGCCTCCGACTTTGAGCAAATTAATTCAATATCAATATGATTTCTGACATCAGGCATATTATCGACCTGTCCCAAAAAATGTACCTTTTCTTTTAATTCATCGCTGATTTCAAAGTACACCTTGCCACTTCCCGCTACAAATAATTCAAAATCAATAATTCCATGTTTCAGCAACAATTCACAGGCGGCTACCGCTTCATGTTGTCCCTTTGTTTCAGAAATACGACCAGTTATTAATATATGGATCCCATTATGAGGTATCTTTTCATCTTTTTTGATTATTGCTTCGTTAGAAATACCATTATATATTAATACTTTTTTATTAGAATCTAAATAAGCATAATGCTCCATAATAGCTTTTGAAATGCATATAAATCTGTCAGTATACTTATTCATAAATCTTGAAACGTACCACATCGGTTCATAAAAATGCATATTAAAGTCCAAATTACCAAATTCTCTGATATGCCAAACATGAGGTATACCACTATATTTACTGATTAAAGCGCCTATATTGATAACGCTTGTATTTGAATGGATTATATCAATTTGTTCATTAACGATATACTTTGCTATTCTATTTGCGGAGTGAATGGTTCTTTTTTTTCGTTTTAAAATATACGATAATTGATTTTTTCGCCAACATTTTAATTGCTTTCTTTCTATTTTTGTACATACCCAGGGTACTTCCCATTGTTCATAAGGGAATATTAATGCTTTTATTTTTCTTTGTTTAATGTTTTCCAATACATTTCCGGAGCTATATGGTAATAATACATAAATTTTGTGTCCGTTATTAATTAATTCGTCAATTACATTTAGCATTGAACGGCTTGCACCTTGCAAATCTGCTTCGTGTCCAATAAATAATATCTTCAAAATGCACGCTTCACTTTCTATCAATATTTGCAACTTGAGTTATTCTTTGTCAAGCTGTAATAAGGATTCTATATTATTTAGCAAATTAATAGGACTAAACTCACCTTTATAGCCATAATCAATTTTCTCTTGTTTTTTTACCCATTCCCAGTCAATATCATCTATGTTATCATAAAACTTTATATATCTCTCATCGTAATATGGCATCTCAGTTATGGCACGATTGTTTGTCAAAAGCTTTTTATTATAAACAATTGCCTCATAATATCTGAAAGTAACACCCTTCTGGCCATCCTGAGTCATATCAAAGATACAATTTGATTCTTGTGTTAATTTGAGAATTTCTTCGTATTTCAATATTTTTTTTAAAACAGCCTCAGAAGGCAGGTTCTTTTTTTCCTTTTTATTACATCCAGCTAGCTTCAAGAAAAAATGAGCATTATTCTTCTTGCTGTTGTTTAACAGCTGCTTTATTTTATCAAATCTTTCTTTTATATTGCCAATATAACATAAATCATATTTTGTCGTTGTGGGAATATTATCAGTAACCTTTGAATACAGTGTATTGTAATATTCAAATCCATATTTTTTGGCATCATCGGGGTCAAAAGTTAATACAAGATCAAATTTTACTTTCTCAAGCATATCTTTTGCAGCTGTTGCAGTGTTATAATTTGCAGATATTGGGTCTATTAACAGTAATACAACTTTAATCTGTTTTTGTTGCATTAATTTTATATTTTCGGCAGACAGTTGTAACAATACTTCATTTGTAAATAAAACTACAGTATCTTCTGTTGATGAATTAATAATGTCATCTATCTTGTTTTTCACTCTTATATTTCTTGGAATCCAACTTTTGTTTCGTATTCTGTCATAAATCCAACGGATCTTAGTGTTCTTTATTCTTTCCGAGCAAAAGAAAAGATATTCAAACTTTATTGCCTTCCCTTTCTTCAAATCATAAAAAATATAATTAGATATAGAATAAATATTATAAGTATTCAAAACTATAAATTTCAAGATACTTCCCTCCAATTATTATTTGATATTATCATTTTAATTAATTGATTATTCCCTTATATTGCATTTCACGTTATTAGATTCGACTTGCACCTTATAAGCTATGTAATATACATATATGTATATTACATATGCTGTTGATGAAAATAACAGTGGGTTAGTGAAAGCAATTGTTAAATAACAAATATAAGCGACTTTATCCGTTTTTTCTATGTTGGAATTCAAGGGCTTTAAAACAAATAACATAAAAACAATAAAGAATGGCAATCCTATTTGTCTTATAAGTTCAAAATATGACATTTCAGCCGACTCAATATATGATTTAGTGCCATAATTATAAAATGTTGATCCAAAACCAGTGCCCCAAAAAAGATTAAATGGGTCTGAGTAGATTTCAAAAAAACTTTGAAGCTGTCCATTTCTTACTTTATCAGAAGATATTGCTCCTTTTGTAGTCATTATATTATTAACAAAATTTTGAATTACAGGATAGAGACATATAATTGCTAATAGCATAATTAACGTTAAGAGCAATTTCTTTTTATTCACCTTTTTAAAATCATAATTGAAAGCAAAAATATAAAATATAAGAACTATGCTTAAAAATACATTAGCTCGTGTCCCTGAAATAAACATTGCAATTACAGCTAATGTTGCTATTATTCTTTTCTTTTTCTTAAGTGATTCATTAATAACTAAAAGTATAAGCGGGGAAGATTTTAAGAATATTTTATAATAAAAAGAATACATTGATGATTTCCCCATAAATCCCATTCCATAATCATAAAATGCCGTTCGCATAAACCAAATAGAATTAACATCAACTATCCCTAAAAAATCAAGGAGAGCTAACAAATCAATAAGTATCACTGAACAGCTAATAGTAATTAATAAATACTTATCATACTTTATATTATGCTTCTTAACAATCAATAAAATTAGAATTAAAGAGGCTGGATACGCTCCAGAGATTGAAGCTCCTAAATTATGAGAAACAAAAAAAGACTGAATAATTAGGACTATGGGAAATAATACACCATAAAATAAGTAGTAATTGTTATTTTTTAAAGATCCAATTAAAAAACCAATATTAATCAACATCATCAAGAAAAAAGCTATTAGTTTTAAATGATATGGATCTCCTGGAAAAAAAACACACACCACAAGAAAAACTATTAATAAAAATTTGGTAACATTCGTTTTTGTAAGCACTTTTAATCAACCTCATGTATCCTTATACATACCACAACTGCCCTATAACCCTGATAAGATCGCTTTTTAAATATCCTCCTTTTATCAATTCCTTCATTCTTTTCAACTTAGAAGAACATCGATAAAGTGATATGAATCTTTTCAGTTTATTATAATTTTTGATAGGCATCATCTTTCCATATCTTTTCAAAAACAGTTTTGCCTGATCTAAATATAAATACTGCATTTTTGAGGTTTTTTTATCCATAAATTTATTTATTCTATAACGAAAACTTTTTACATTAACAGCGCCTACCTCATTGTCACCGTGCTGTCTGTAAAGCATCACTACATTAGGAATATGAAATATAACTCCGCAACTACTTGCGAGAAGTGCTAACCACCAATCGTGCATCAGTATTCTATCATCAAACCTTCCACATTTAGTGTATAATGCTTTGTTAGCCATTATCAAGCAACCTGTAACATAATTTTGAACGAGAAGATGGCTGAAATCAAGTTTATACTTTGCAATCTGATTATTTTCTTCTTTTATATCAATTGGGTTTAACTTTGAGTCTACCACTTTATAGGAAGCAAAAACAAGAGTTGGCGTGTATTTACCATTTTTTTTTTCAAGTTTTAACATGCTCTTATATGTAATTTCAACTTTGTCAGGAAGCCAATAATCATCTTGGTCACAAAACATAACATAATCAGCTGAGGCATAACTAATAAGGTGAAAGAAGTTTTTAGCAGCACTTCCCCCTTTTTTATTATCTTGAATAAAAATTATCTTTTCAGGGTAATTTTTGGTATATTTCTCTATAATCGCTATTGTATTATCAGTTGAACCGTCATCTCTGACAAGAATTCTGAAGTCTTGATATGTCTGTTTTAAAAGTGAATTGAATTGCTGCCTCAGATATTTTTCTCCATTATAAGTTGCCAATAAAATCTCAATCACTTAACATTCACCGCGCTTCCTTTCAAAAAAAGCAATATATCAGAAATATTCTTTTTAAACGCTGTATCTGTCAGATTGTTTTCAAAATACAGCCGCACTTCTTCTCTCCAATGCAATGGATATTCCGAAAACATTCTTATATCTGCGTTTTCATTCCAGTTAAAACCAATATTAGCTGATTCAACAATATTCCAGGTGTCTCCTTTTATATTATTGATAATTGGCAATCCAAATTCAAAATAATCTATACTTTTCATAGTTAATCCGACGCAAACTGACGATTTCATAATATTAAGTCCGAAATGACAACCGTCGAATATAAACTGTTTTTTTTGTCTGTCGTATATTTTACCGTGATAAATAACGTCTGCTCCAGTTGCTTTAACTTTTGTAATTAAACGCTCTCTTTTTTCACCGTCACCGATAATGTGAAATTTAACAGGTTTGGTCATCTGGAATGTTTTCACAATATTAACAATCGTATCTATATCAATAATATTATTGATTGAACCAAGGTAGCATAAAGCAATTTTATCATTTGGAAGATGCAAATCTGGTTTAGATTCTTCATACGGACGAGAAAAATATAATGTTTTCACTTTTGAAGCTGACAATATCTTTTTTAATTTGTTTTGATATAAATTACACTCAGTAACAATATAGTCTGCTTTATTTATATACTTATCTCTTAAATCACGCCAATATGTAAATGGAAAAATCTCTTTTACTTTCTTCACTGGCATTGTTTCAGGCCAAAGGTCAATAAGATCATAAATAAGTTTTACTTTGGGATATTTAACCTTTATTCTGGATAAATCTTTTACTAACGAATTCGGTGGAATCAATGCCCAGATTAAATCTACATTTTCGATGTTTAATTTGATATAATTAGAAACATCACGAGAGAAGTGTCTATGCGATTTTATTCGTTTGAACGAAAGATTTTTTGAGTATGGTTCAGTTCTAAAAAATTTATAGCCACACTTCTTTTCGTTTCTTTTTGTTTTTTCAATATGTCTGAAATCAGATGTAAGGACAATAGCTTTATGTCCTAGTGATTTGAATGTGTTAAGCAACAGGTCAACACGGTGCTCATATGTATCAAAACAATTAACTATACATATTTTCAAAACTATGCCTCCGTTTTTAACTTTCTTTAAGGTAATCTAATCTATAAGTTTAATGTATTCACTCAACTTCATATCATATGTCAGAATTTAAAAGTCTCATACAAATACATTTGATGCAAATCGTATAATTTGCTTTTCTGCATCGACAATTGCATCAACTCCAAAAGGAATAATGCAGTGAGGTGTGGCGTGACCGATGTTCAGATTATAAACAATCGGAAGTTCTGGTCTGTCGATTACTTTAATCAGAAGGTTT
>JAZSEJ010000105.1:0-58983 GCA_045531615.1 Ruminococcus sp. | reverse complement strand
ATAATTTGCTTTTCTGCATCGACAATTGCATCAACTCCAAAAGGAATAATGCAGTGAGGTGTGGCGTGACCGATGTTCAGATTATAAACAATCGGAAGTTCTGGTCTGTCGATTACTTTAATCAGAAGGTTTTTGTATTCTTCTATATATGCTTCATCCATAGGCTTGCCTATCAACACACCGGAAACAACATCAAAAACGCCTGTCTTTTTGAGCAATTCAAGAGCTTGGGTAAATAATTCGGGGGGCATTTTTTCTTCGCTTGATTCCAACAGCAAAATGCGTCCTTTCCAATCTTCAATATCAGGGAATAGCTGATACTTTTGGCATAATCCGGGCATATCTTCATATCTATTGCCGTTGAACATATCATATATAGAATCAATACAGCCGCCAAGAATCTTTCCGGAGAATACAGAGTTACCCTGTAATAATTCAAATCCCTGATTATGATGGACAGTACGTGGTTTTCCAACCTGGGACGGTGTGAACTCTTTTCTTTCTTCATACCAGACATCGCTTGGCCTTATTTCAAGAATTCTTCCTGTAGCAATTAATTCCTCAAAATATTTTTTTGAGTATGGAAGCATCTCTGTATCAAGTTCGCATAAATCTGTGAGGAATGATTGGCCGTAGAAAGTTTTCAATCCTACTTTGTGCAGCATAAAATGATTTATTGTTGTATCTGAATAACCAAGAAAAATCTTGTCCGAAACTGCATCTGCCAGTTCGTTATTCTCAAACAGATAGGGCAGTAAACGGTAGGTGTCATCTCCACCGATTGCACAAAGAATCATATCAATATCTGGGTCACGGAATGCTTTCAAAAGGTCTTCTGCCCTTTTTTCTGGGTGTGCTTTGATATAATCTATGCCAGCAAGTGAGTTGGGCATAAACTTTACGGTTATACCGTACGCCCTTAATCTTCTGATACCTATTTCAGTTTCAAACTGAATAAACGGTTCACCAATTATTCCACTTGATAAACTTACAATTGCTATATTTTTAATCATACAGATACCTCCGAATTGCTGTTTATAGCATCAGCTATTCTTCATAAGGATAATAATGCTCTGCTATTGATTCAAAAAACTAACTCTTGAAGGTCTCTTTTTTCTATGGTTATTCATTCGTTATAAAGTTCAAGAAGTCGTTTTATTCTGCATTTGATAAAACCATTCAGAGCGTTCAGACGCTCCTCAGATACAGGGTGTGACTTGTGATTAGTAAAACTGAAACATTTTATATCGTTCAGTCTGTTATACATATCTTCGCTCATCAGCTGCGGAATATAATCGTCAAAACTGTAATAAGCAAATGGTACGTGGTTATTGCCGTATTCGATAAAATCTTCGACAGTATCATTTTTGCAGTGGCTGCATAAACCCATACCATTGTCAAATATGGGCGCGAGGTCAATTATTTCAAAAGTATCTGAATTTACAAGAAATTGTATATTATTAAGATGACGGTCGTAGTTACAGGTTAGAGCATCAAGTATAAGCATATCACGGAATTTTGTGCCTGCTCCAAGCTTTTCCGCATATGCAAGATATTCTGGCAGTTCTGAATAATTCCTGAAAAAATAAGCTGATGGGAACATGCTTACATTTTGAGTTGTCAGCAGCTTGCAGGAACTGACGAGTCTGTCATGATACATGTCAAGATCATATTCAACGTGAGCAATACCAAGAGCAGTTTCAAGCTGTGAGACAAAGTATTCTGAATACGGCTCGAATCCCGCACCACTGAAACCATTAGTACCGCCTTTAAGCAAATATACTCCGTCAGAACGTCTTACCCAGCATTTAGGAAGCATTCCGTCAGTACCATATTCAGGGGAGGTGGTTTTAAAGCTGAAATCTGATATTCCGCCCATAAAAGCAGTCTGTGACACAATTTCGCTGAATTCATTATCATAAAAATTGACAGTTTTCCATTCGGCGTCAGAATGTTCTTCTTTTACCCACAGTGTATCAGTCAGTGTAAGCCCCAGTGAAACGTCGATAAAGCTTTTAAGGTCCGTCATACCAAGGCTGCGGAGCATTTTGGCAATTTCAGCGCGATGTTTGGCACTGCGGCGAGTTTCTAACCAGCTTTTCAGTTCCATATCGCTAAATAACGCAGGGAGACTGCCTGACACAAGTTGCGGTACAGATATGCCTAATTCGTTTTTAACATAGTCAAATTCTGCAATAATCTTGTTTTTATTCATTACATAATACATGATACAGCCTCCACTGATTTTATATTATTATATCATATTGCTATATGAAAGTCAATCTAACTTTAACGTAAAAATTCCTTAAACTTGATTTCATCGTATTGGTGTGTTATAATCAATAGGAAAAATCTAAAAAATGTGTAAGATTTGAACTCGAAAGTTGTCTATATAAGTGAAAGGACATATCAAAAGCTGAGGTAAAAGCTAATGGATGATGCAAAAATTGTTCAGCTGTACTGGAAAAGGGACCAACAGGCAATATCAGCCACTGCTGATAAGTATGGTAGTTTCTGTAAGTCGATTGCTAATAATATTCTTGGTAACAATGAGGATTCAGAGGAGTGTGTCAACGATACGTATCTAAATGCTCAGTATATCTACAGAAACGACAGACACTGCAGCTATTTTTGAAACGGTTAAAAATATGGGATAAAAATGCCTCGAAGAATATTCCTCGAGGCATTCTTAACTCAATCCATAAGTATTTCCATATTTTTTATATGTCTGATGTCCTGACCTGTAAAGGCAATCTGCATCAGTGCGTAAGTGATGTCAGCTGCCAGTTTTTCTTCTTCTTCCTTGGTATGCTTTGGAATATTACAAATGATTTTTGCACCGTTGTAGCGGTTCTTGATAACACCGATAATTTCAGTTTCCGTTTCTGTCTCGCTTATTACATCATATTCGGTTCTTTCCCACATAGATGGTTTTTCATTTTTCTGTTTTGCCATAATACATACTCCTTTCAAATAAGTGTATGCAATAACGGTTGTACCAGTTGACAACCATTTTTTTGAGGTGTATAATAATCTTATTGATATAGAAATAACTTAAAATACAAGTACATTATAAAAGGGGAGAATGAATTGATACTTGTAAAGAAAGATTAATAAATGGGAATCTTTAAAAACCTCCATTACAGCTGAATATCTATGATAAACATAATTTGCTGCGTTGCCAAACCTTGCTATATATCAAGTATTAATGCGGTTTGTCGCCTTGCAATTGATATTTGTCGTGTGCGAAATTCTGCTCGTGTTCTGGTTTTTAGAGAACATTTAAATATACTTCAAAGGAGATTTTGATACGAAGAAAAATATCTGTCTGTTACTGACGGGAGCAATTATCGGCAGTGTTGTTTTGCCTGTTGAGAATGTCGCCTTGTTTATTACTGAAGCTTCCGATTTTACCAGCAAAGAAGTAGATGCTTTGCAGTATACTTACGAAATATATCCGCTTTTGGAGCCTTTTAATGAATATTTCTATGTAAAGACAGATAATCCGCATCCTGAGTCATTTCGTTTTTCTGATAAGAATTCTCCTTATTCAGAGACATCAGTAATATATAATGAGGATACAATTTACGCAGATGTTGAATATGAAAATGAAGAAATGTATCGTGTAAACGGCGGATACATTTTTAAAAGCAGTACCACTGATGGCGGCGAGATTGTTCTTCAGATTCATGAAGATATAACAAAGGAAGAATTCAATATTGAAATATATGGAACAGCGACTCCTGAATTTTCAGGATATTCACCTTATCACGGTATGCCTGTTGATACGTACAGAGAAGACAGTCCAAGCGGAGGATATTACGTAAGAGGGTATTACAGGTGGAAAGATACTGATGTTAAGTTCACGCTGCCTGCACTTTGCGATGACTGTGATTACCTTATTCAGAATTATGCAACAGGAGAAGATTTCTTTTCAAATATGACTGCCGTGCAGAACGGATTTTCGTCTGTATGTTTATACAGCGGCTCATATATAAGAGGTGAGGTATGCCAAAATGGTGATAGAGACTGGAGATTATCAACATCTCCTCATGTGGATCAACCATTCTATATTTACAGTCCATTTACACGTAAGGATAGCGGAAGCCTGTTTTCTTCTGCTGTGTATCCCTACAGGTATGATTCTCTGGGTTTTCCGAGTATGATGAAAAGTGTTGCTCTGCGTCTTGAAGAAACAGCGGTATGTCAATGGAATTCATCAGGACATGCCTTTGTTGACGTTACCTTTAATGGAGAAACCAAAACATATGGTGGACAGGGAAATGGCGAAGGACAGGGAGTTTCAGAAGATAAAATCATAAAGAAATTTGATTTTGGCGAAAAAGACGAGTCACTTACATTGCAGGAGGCGAAGTCTGTTCTTGATGAGTATATGACCATAGAAATGGATGACGATATTCCTCGTGAAAACGAGCTAACCTGGGAGAACATATATAACAGGGTAGAAAATGGTGCGTGGGTAGATATGGGCGGATCTTATACCTATTTGTATCAAAGGGATGATATGGCTGAATTCAGCTATGATGAATGGGGAGTGGGACATAGTCTGTATTGGAGCGGAAGTCTTGGCTATTGTTCTGATATGTGGGTAGACGGTCGATATATCAATAGAAATAAGAGATTTGTAAAGGATGCTACACCAGAGGAATATTCTCAGAGTTCTGTTATGGTTACAGAGCTGACTGTTCCGGATATTGTTAAGTATAAAAAAGAAAAGAATTCAGAAACAGGAGAATACATATATACATCAGCTGAAATATCAGAGTCAGAAAAATGTAGTATTCAGATATGATGCAAATGAGCAGAACTGGAAAGCAGATACTTACAGATGGGGACATAAAAATTCGTTTTCTGTTTATAAGGAACTTGCTGACCAAGGGGTTATTGATGAAAAATATCTTGATATCATTACACTTACCCGTGATGAATTTGAAGCTCTTGTAAATAACGGCAATACAGGCAAAAATCCCGAAAGCGGTTTTATATATGACGGTTATGCACCTCAGGGTACCGCATATATGAAAGGGGATTGTAATAACGATGGCGATCGTGGTGTTGCCGATGCTGTAACGTTGCAGAAATGGCTGCTTGCAGCACATATTACAGATGATATAAAAATGTGGAATGCTGACATTTGCGAAGATAAATGTCTTGATGTATTTGACCTCTGTCTTTTAAAGGAAATGCTGGTTGAAGATGATATAAACAAGGTTGCAAGAAATAATTCATAAGATTAAAGGCAATATCTCATAGGATTTAGGCGTTGGTTTTAAAGAACGAATGGTGAAAAAATGATAAAAAAATACAAACTTGGTTTTGATATATGGGGATTGATTATATTCCTGATTGTAATGATTCCAACTTTTCTCTGGTCTTTAGTGTCTGCTCCGAATGACATATTAAGGAATGAATCTAAAACGCCGATTATTGATATGATAGGTTCTATTTGTCAGGTGTTATTTACCGCTATGATTTGCGTATTAATAAATAAGGAGCGTAAAAAGCTACAGATTTCGCCGCTGATTATAGCTTCAGTCATATCTATAATAACATATTTTACAGGGTGGGTTTTGTACTATTGCGGAAATATATCTCCATTTGTGATTCTTTTGTTGACGCTTCCACCGTGTCTTGCGTTTTTGTTTTTTGCTTTGGACAGAAGAAATATGTTTGCAATTATTCCAATTGTCTGTTTTACTGTATGTCATATGGTGTATGGTATTGTGAATTTTATTCTGTAACGGGGGAAATTAATATGACATTGTTTTCTTGCTAATAGAATTTTCTGTATTTAATTATGGGATTCTCAAAAAACTTCTTTACGGTTGAATTTTCATGACAAATATCATTTGCTGCGTTGCTAAACCTTGTAATACATCAAGTATTACAAGGTTTGTCGCCTGCAACTGATATTTATCATATACGAAATTCCACTCGTGTTCTGGTTTTTAGAGAATCCCAAAAGTTTGCTGGAATTAACTTATTTGAAGAAAGTATCAGACCAACATTTCTCTCATTGAAATGAAATCATACACATCGAGTTTGTTGTCTATATATAAATCAGCGGATTTCCAGTCAGCAAGAACTGCATTAGTTTTGCCAAGAAGATAATTTTGTAAAGATACTGCATCAGCAATGGAGAATGTGCCGTCTTTGTTCACGTCGCCGGATACAGCTGGGATTTCTGACTTTTTCACAGCCATAACTGTGTAATTTACGCAATAAGAGGATTGTCCGTTAGTTCCAAGTATAACTTTTTCATCTTTTGAAAAATCCTTTGAATATATGTCAAATACAACATCATTGGAACTTGAAATAGTCAATCCTGCTGCTTTCCAGTCTGAAATCCAGTCAGGAAGTGTTTCTACACGATTATCAAAGGCAATATACGCTGTTATATCATCCGCAGCAGTGAATGAAGCCAGATTATTTTTATAGAATTTTGAATCGCAGGCTGTAAGGATATATTCTGCACCTGCAAGCTGTGAAGGAACATTTCCGTATACAAAATCTCTGTCACCATATATTAAAGAGCCATTGGCAAGATTTTCTCCGATAGTCCAGGCCGCAGCATTTGTCTTATCTTCAACATTAAGCTCATATATAAGCTTTCCGCTTAAAGGCTCAATAGGCTGCACATTTTCAGGAGATAATGTTACAACACCTTGTGGAAAAGCATTAATCGTAAGGTCGTTTATATAGTACTCAATATTAGTATAACCAAGACCGCAGTAATCTCCGTTCGTATCTGATGAATCATTGGGATTAAGTCCTCTTGCAGCTTCCCATTCGTCATCCATACCGTCATTATCTTTATCAATGATAGTCTTTTCCATAACAGCATTGGGATAAGTGTATTCAACGCCGCAGACTATACCGTATTTATCGATTTTTTCTTTATCTGATGATGAAGCATCAGCATATGCAGCAGTTCCACTAAGTGAGCCTGTTCCTGTACGACATTCTTCTGCACACTGTTTATCTATAACTGTTCGCTGTTCAGATGAAATTCCGTTTCCTGCAAATGATAGTACGTTTTCATAGGATTTTTCAGCACTTTCGCAATTAGTAACAGTAGAAAGATTTTCTTTACTGCCATATGTCGGAAATGGAGTATTGCTTTTGATTGATTCTTTTGTAATACCTAATCCGTCCTTAACTTTAATGCCATTCCAGTTGTCATATGTTACGTCAGCATATACCGTGTTATCCTTGTTGAGCATACGATTTCCGCTGCAATATATTGAGAAATTTTGTGGATTTGTGCTGCTGTCTACGTTAACATAGTGTTTGCCGCTAACAGTGCCTTTTCCCATTTTCAGCGTATTATTTACATAATTGAGATGTCCGATTGTGCCATAAGCCGTCTGATAAGCCCAGTTATATATTACATTATTCGTAAAGTCACAAGTTTCAGTGCCACCTATTTTACCACGGAAATTTCTTGAAACGTTGTGAATGATAAGATTGTGGTCAAATGTAGATGTACCAGGCATCATAATTCCGAAACCGTGTACACCCTTATCGTGGCCACCCCAAGAATCAGCAGGACCAAGAACAGAATACTGAACGGTCGTATACTTGTTTGCTGAATATAAACCCCATTGTTCATCAGTCGTCCAGCCCATTGAACAATGGTCGATAATGGAATTAGAGCCTTTTGCTCCGCCCCAGGCATCATTTCCGCTGCTTGTAGAGGCATATGGGCCTGGACGTGAGCTGATGAAGCGACAGATTATGTTATCACCGCCCATACCCATTTTGTAGTTTTTCAGCGTTATTCCCGAACCTCCAGGAGCAGTCTGTCCTGCAATGGTTATATTTCCCTGACAGATAATATTTCCTTTGAGTTCAATCGTTCCGCTGACATCGAATACAACTATTCTGTTGGATTTGCTTACAGCATCACGGAAAGAGCCTTCGCCGCTATCATTGAGATTTGTAACGTGGTAAACTTCTCCTCCTCTGCCACCTGTAGCGTATTTTCCGACACCTACAGCTCCAGGGAACGCGATTACCTGTTCCGCTGCACTGGCTGAAATGCATTCACTCTGCATATTAACAGCAGTAAACTGACTTCCTGCCATGGCAAGAGAAAGCACAGCAGCATAAATTCGTTTTGATAAATTCATAAAAAATCACTCCTAAAAAATTATTTCCCAAAATAACAAAAAACCTTATAACTGAATTATATCATATTTTTTATCCGTTTTCAACAAAATGCGGAAATTTTTGTGTTTTATAATATCTTGTAATTATTAAACCAATGATATAAAAAGAATTTACGGAGGTACATTACAATGTACGATAATTTCGACAGCGAAATCATTACAGATGATGAACTTATGGAAATGCTTTACATAGGTAAAAATACAGCATATCAGCTATTGAACAGCGGCGAACTGCGAGCTTTCAAAATAGGAAAGGTTTGGAAGATACCGAAAGATGCCGTAAGCGAATACATCCTTAACAAAACAAAATCCCATACCGATGTGCTTTGAGGCATCGGTATGGGATGATTTTTTTACAAATACAACCTACAATATAAAAAATATTGACAAAGTCCTTTTAAAATGGTATACTAACATTATGCAAAATGGGTTTTTATGCAATGTGGTTATAGCAAATGCCTATGATTCGTTTGAGAATATTATTAAAGAAGCCTTTTTTAACAGAATAGGCGAAAGAAAACTATTCGACAAAAAGATAGGCATTACATATCTCTATGATGTTTATACAAATGTACGGTATGCAGGCAATATGAATAATATCAAGTTGAAAGGATGATTAGTATGTTTATGAATGATGAAAAACCAAAAGATTTACAGGAGTGCCTTGAAAGACTGAAAAAAGGCTGTGAGATGCTGTATGATGAGTATGAATATTCCGAGGATTACTCACATTTTAATCCTCCTGCAACGGAAGAACAGATTCAGGCTATGGAAAAACGACTCGGATTTGCTCTGCCACATGAGTACAGGGAGTTTCTCAAGTTTTCAAATGGTGCAAAAATCATGGGAAATTCAGCGACGATTTACGGCTTGGATTGGATCGGTGCGTCCGATCCCATGGTTCCGGAAGGGTATCTGACCATTGGTGAAGTAATCGGCGACGGAGAAAGAATTGCACTTTCAGAAGCGGACGGGAAAATTTATTCCTGCTATAACGGCAGAATCAGTTTGTGGCACTTTAAAGATAAGATGATGGAGTTGCTTAAAGAATGCGAAGAATGTATCAGTGAACACGATGAAAAAGCGAGGAAAGCCTTACGAACGCCTGATGAAATAAGCAAAGATAAAAAAGAATTAGATAACTTTATTGCGGAGTTAAATCTATTTTTTAAAGAAAGGAATTCTAAAAAAGATGAGTGAATCAAAAGTAGCGAAGTTTATTAAAGAATTTGATAATTTGTATAAAGAAAGCAGAGTGACTATATTCCAGTCGTTTCAAGAGGGCGGCTTCAGTTTATCTGAACAAAATGAAATTCTTAGCAAATTATCAAATAAAAACAAATGTAAGTTGTATAATGTGCTATCATTAGATTCGAGGGATAGATATTACAAGTACCTTCAATCAACTGGTGTGACAAATACAACTCCTAATGCTGCAAAAGATTTCATTAATTCAATTCGAGAACAAGCTGTTGCTGATGCCAAAATACTTGAAAGAGATTTATTGAAAAAAACAACATCCCATACCGATGTACTTTGAGTCATCGGTATGGGGTAATAAAAGTCTCTCTAAGAAAATGATTTTCTTAGAGAGATTATTTCTATATTTAAGCCGAAATTTTAGTTTTTAGACAAGACATATCGTATTGCGGATATTTTGATATTATTAAGTTATTGTTATTTTTTCTAAATCAATTGACTTGTGTTATTTTTCATTTAACATTTTGCCGAAGTTTAAAGATTTTTCGGTTTTTATGCTATTTTCAATTGACAAAGGTTATTTTCGGTGATATAATTATTTTATAACGCAATATACGAATGTTCCAATCAATTTTCTATTTCATCACAACAATCAAGGCATCAGACAAGATGCTTTTTTGGCGTTATGGACTTAAAAATATTGAATTTATTACATGAATATCTTTGCTTTTCAGCTATTCATATTCAATAACATATTGAAATGACATAATGATAATCTTATGGAAGTGATTTGCAGAATAAATCTTTTGTTAACAACGACAGAAAAAATATATCAAGTGAAATAGTGTGAATGGGTATTAAAATGAGTAAATTGTTGATTTTAGGAGCGGGACAATACGGGGAAGTGGCAAGAGAAATCGCCGAAGTTATGGGAGAATTTGATATAATCTCCTTTCTTGATGATAATTCACCGATTGCAATAGGGTGCTTTGGCAATTATAAAAAATTTTCTGGTGAATATGATATGGCAATTGTGGCTATAGGGAATTCTGAGCTTAGATGGAAATTGCTGCAGAAACTTGAAGAGGCAGGATATATTATACCGATACTTATTCATCCGAGAGCTTATATTTCTCCAAGTGCTGTAATTGAAAAGGGGAGTTTTGTTGAGCCTATGGCTATTGTACATACAGATGTAAAAGTTAGAGCAGGCTGTATTATTTCCGCAGGAACTATTATAAACCATAATGCGATAATTGGATGCGGATGTCATCTTAACTGCGGTACTATTATAGGTGCGAGAGTAATTATTGAGGATTATATAAAAACAGATTGTGGTCAGATAATAAACTAAATTATTAATAATAGGAGTAAAGAGTTGAATAAGAAGCTTTTGAAAGCACTCGCTGTTACAGGAGTGGCAATAGGAACTACATTTGTTATTATGAAAAAAATTGCTGAAAAACAGTATCCTAAGTCTGTTTATGCAGATCAACCTGAAGAACAGAACAAGATGAAAGGCAAAAAGGTTGTCTTAGTAGAAGATGAAAATGATTCACTCAACGCAGACGGTATTCGTGGTCATCTTGAAGCAGTAGGTGAAACTAAATACTTTCCGACTGTTTATGATAAATATATAAAACGTGGATTTGATATAATTCTGTCATTCGGCGGACTTGTTATTTTAAGTCCTGTTTTTGCATTAATATCACTTGCTATAAAAGCTGAAGATTCAGGTTCTGTTTTCTTTACTCAAAAACGAGTAGGTAAGGGTAAAGAATACTTTTTGTTACATAAATTCAAATCTATGAAAAGTTGTACGCCACACGATGTACCTACACATATGCTTGATAACCCCGATCAGTATATTACGAAAATTGGACGATTCATCAGGAAATATAGTCTTGATGAGCTTCCGCAGGTTTGGGATATATTTGTGGGAAATATGTCTGTAATTGGTCCTCGTCCAGGTCTTTGGAATCAGGATTATCTTACAGCTGAGCGTGACAAATACGGTGCAAATGATGTGAAGCCCGGCCTAACCGGACTTGCACAGATAAGTGGTCGTGATGAATTGGAAATTCCCGGCAAAGCGAAGCTTGACGGTGTGTATGCAAATGCATTGAGAACATCAAGTTTATCAGGTCTGTTTATGGATATAAAGATACTTGTAGGTTCTGTATTCGTTGTACTCAAGAGCAAGGGTGTTGTTGAGGGCGGAACAGGTGCAATAGCAAAAGAAATAGAAAAGGCTAAATATTTATGAAAAGAATATTGATAACAGGTGCTGATAGCTATATAGGCACTTCATTTGAGAAATATATGGAAAAATGGCCTGATAAATACCAAGTTGACACTTTAGATATGATTGATGATGACTGGAAAAAATATGACTTCTCCGTATATGATTCAGTGTATCATGTTGCAGGTATTGCGCATTCTGATAATGGTAAAATCAGCCGTGAAAATGCTAAGCTTTATTATGATGTCAACTCAAAGCTGACAATCCAGACTGCGCTGAAAGCAAAAAAATCTGGCGTAAAACAATTCATCTTTATGAGCAGTGCTATTGTTTATGGTGACAGTGCTCCCATTGGAAAGATGAAGATGATTACTAAAGATACTCCTGTTAATCCTGCTAATTGTTATGGCGATAGTAAGGTTAAGGCAGAAAATGGTCTGCGTAAGCTTGAAGATGAGAACTTCAAAGTAGTTATACTGCGTCCGCCGATGATTTACGGTAAAGGAAGCAAAGGTAATTACCCTCTTATGTCGAAGCTTGCCCAGAAATTACCTGTATTTCCAAATGTAAAGAATTGCCGTTCTATGCTTTATGTTGATAATCTTATGGAGTTTGTTCGCTTAATGGTTGAAAATGAAGAAAGAGGGACATTCTGGCCTCAGAACGACGAATACTCCAACACAAGTGAATTGGTGAAAATGATTGCGGCTCAGCATGGTAAGCGTGTTATTCTTGTAAAGGGATGTACACTTCCATTGCGTCTTTTAAGATTTGCAACTAGTATTGTTGATAAGGCGTTTGGAAATCTTGCATATGATATGAAGTTGAGTGAATATAAAGAAGAATACAGAACAGCAGGACTTAGACGTTCAATAATGCTTACTGAGGATGTAGAATGAAGAAAAAACGTGTATTATTTTTAGTAAATCATGATGTAGTCATCTATAATTTTCGTCTGGAAGTGGTAGAGAAATTTCATAGTTTAAAGTATATATACCAATATTAAGCCGCAATAGCACGAGTTTTTAGCCCGTGCTATTGCGGCAATGTTGTTGGTGGAGATAAAAAGAATCCTCTTGACCTTCTCAAAAATATCTGCTATAATTTAAGAAAGCAAAACAATGCAGTTGCATTTAAATCCAAGAGGTGATACTATGAAAGAATACTGTATGTACTTGCGAAAATCGAGAGCAGACGTTGAAGCTGAAGCACGTGGAGAGGGAGAGACGCTATCCCGTCACCAGAATATGCTTATGGAACTTGCAAAACGTCAGAAGCTGAACATTGTAAAGATATACAAGGAGATAGTCAGCGGTGACAGCATTGCGGCACGACCACAGATGCAGGCACTGCTTGCTGATGTCACTGAGGGCAAATACACGGGGGTACTTGTAGTTGAGATAGAACGTCTTGCAAGAGGCGACACCATAGACCAGGGCATAGTTGCACAGGCATTCCGTGATTCCTCAACAAAGATTGTCACACCGACAAAAACTTATGACCCTGATAACGAGTTTGACGAGGAATATTTTGAATTCTCGCTGTTTATGAGCCGCCGTGAGTATAAGACAATCAAACGTCGTATGCAGGCTGGCAGACTTGCTTCAATTAAAGAGGGAAACTACATAAGCACCGCAGCCCCTTATGGTTACAGAAAAATCAATCCGGAGCCAAAGATTCATACCCTTGAGATAGTTTCCGAAGAGGCTGAAATAGTCAGGCTGATATATAAGCTGTATCTTGACGGACACGGTGCAAAATACATTGCAAATGAGCTTAACCGTATGGGGATCAGTCCTCAGAAAAGCCAGTACTGGGAATATCCGAGTATTAAAAAAATACTTACAAATCCACTGTATTGCGGAAAAGTTGGCTGGAAAACAAAATCAAACGGTGATACGCTGTACAAGGGACTACATGAGCCTATAGTCAGCGAGGAGGTTTTCAATTCTGTACAGCAGAAGAAAAAAACAAATCCTGCCGCACAGCTTCACCCTAACGATACACTGCTGAATTACTATCACAATATTCTCTATTGTAAAAACTGCGGACATCAGTTAAGACGCAGAGTAATTGCGAACAGCGGTCACGAGTATATGCTGTGTACTCATAGGGAGTGTCGTGGAAAGATAGTAAGCTCTACAATTGAAGCTGTTGATGAAGCTGCAATTTCGGCTTTCCGCTATCGCATAAAGCAGCTTGAAAAGCTGAAAAGAAGCGGTAAAACAGAATTAAAAAATGAACCCGACAAAAAAGCTCCGCTGATTGCAGAGCTTGAAAAATCAAAACGTCAGCTATCGAAGCTGTATGATCTGTTAGAGCAGGAGATTTACGATACAAATACTTTTCTTGAACGTTCAAAAATAGTCAATGAGAAAATATACGCTCTTGAAGCAGCAATAAAGGAAATTGACAGCGAGCAGAAAGTTCCTCAGCTTCCGCCTGATGAAGCTATCAGACGGCTGGAATATGTAATTGAGAACTTTCCAGACTCTGACCCAGAAGAAAAAAACAGACTTCTCCACACAATTGTCAGAAAGCTGTACTACCATAAAACTCAAAGAATGTGTAAAAACAAAACGGATTCAGACCTTACTTTGAATGCGGATTTTTTATAGAATATATGTACAACAAGGATATTATAATCAATATCGTTCATCGTAAGAATTACACGTGAGAATGTTATATATCCTTTACAAGAAGGTATAAGTATGCTATAATATGCTTAAAGAATATATATAAATGATGATTAATGGTGCTTAAAATGAGTTACTTTATTTTTGAAAATAAAAAGATATTTTATATCGAATGTGGTACTGGCAGACCGTTGCTGTTTTTGCATGGAAATACAGCTTCATCGAATATGTATGCACAGATTATGGACAAATATAATCAGGATTTCAATGTAATATTATTGGATTTCTTAGGTCACGGAAAATCAGATAGATTAAATGAATTTCCTGTTGATTTGTGGTTTTATGAAGCCATGCAGGTTATAGAATTCCTAAAGGAGAAAAAATATTCAGATGTAAACATAATAGGCAGCAGCGGCGGTGCAATGGTTGCACTTAATGTTGCATTAGAAGCTCCCGAACTCGTTGGCAAAGTAATTGTTGATAGCTTTGAGGGGGAGAAGCCTAATAAAATATTTACTGAAAATTTATTGACAGATAGAGCCAACGCTAAAGCAGATAATAATGCACGAATGTTTTATTCGTATATGCACGGTTCGGATTGGGAACAGATAGTAGATAATGACACAGCTGCAATTATACGACATGAAAAAGAAATAGGACGTTTTTTTCATAAGTCCTTGAATTTGCTTGAAGCCGATATTCTGTTGACAGGCAGTAAAACCGATGAATTTATGTCTGCTGTAGGTGAGGATTATCTTGAAAATACTTACAAGGATATGATACAGAAGATAGGTCACGGGAAAATTTACTTGTTCAATTCAGGCGGTCATCCTGCTATGATTACAAATCAGGATGAGTTTTATAGAATAAGCAGAGAATTTTTGCTGAGATAAATTATAATTATGAGGGTGAAAGTATGAACAGACCATATATAATATGTCACATGACAACATCAATAGACGGCAAGGTCACTGGAGATTTTCTCTTTCGTCCCGAATGTACAGGAGCAACAGAACTCTATTATGAAATTAACAGAGAGCTGAAATGCAACGGCTATATATGCGGACGTGTTACAATGGAGGGGAGTTTCACAGGCGGATATTATCCCAATCTTTCAGAGTATGTCCCTGTACATCACGACCACGGCTTTAAAATGGATTTTATGCTTGATGATATGTCAGGATTTTATGCTGTTGCGTTTGATCCAAATGGCAGACTTGGCTGGAAATCAAACAAAATCATTGACCCCGATGGCGATATAGGATATGACGGTGCACAGATTATCGAAGTACTGACGGAGCAGGTTGATGAGCGTTATCTTGGCTATCTTGAAGAAATGGAAATTCCTTATATTTTTGCAGGTGAAACGGAAATTGATGTAGAGCTTGCATTGTTTAAGCTGAAAAATATTATCGGCTGTGAAAGACTTCTTCTTGAGGGCGGCAGCATTATCAATGGTGCATTTCAGCGTGCGGATGCTATTGACGAGTTGAGTCTTGTTGTCGCTCCTGTCATTGCAGATAAGCGCGATAAGCCGCTGTTTATGAACAGTACGCTTTCTGATTTTGAGCTTGTAAGTGCGGAGAGTATCAAGGGTAATGTTGTTATGAAATATAAGAGAAAGGATTGATTTATATGAAAATAAGACCATTCATATTAAATCGTGACTTTGATAAAATCAAAAATTGGATTCCAGATGAGAGAACACACGCTATGTGGTGTGCCAATCGTCTTGAACATCCATTGAATAAGGAGAACTTTGCCGATGTAATGACAGGGATATGGGCGAAATACGGGGATATTCCCCATGTTGCAGTTAACGACAGCAAAGAAATGTTATGAGTCTATCGGCTTTGCAGAGAGACATACAGACGCTGACGTATTTGCCTATAAAGACGAATTATGGGGCAGATGTAATATGATTATTAAAAAGGAAGAGTTTGAGATATGATAAAGTTTTTAGGAAATGGAAATGATCTATACACGGAAAACGGCAGAATAACCAAATTAGGATATATTGTTATGGTTGTTTCAACTATATTCGGGTTTGCCTGCTTTTTGACAGGTAGAGAGATTTATGGCAGGATATTGAAGAAAAATAAGGCTAATTAATCAGCTATAGAATGATAAAAAGGAACAGAAAATGGTGATAAAACGAGATAACTACTCAGTGCAGATATAAAGACAGCAAATGCACTGAGTAACAGCTGTCAAAAACTGCACCTTATGGATTTAAAAAAATAATAGAGGAGTAGTTTATATGAATACAAACGAATTATTGAATAAATGGAAGCAGGAAGAGGAAAAGGCAAATAACAAGAAAACAAGTAAAGGCAATACCAAACAAGACATGTGTGGTATTGCCTTTATTTCTGTAAAAATTATGCTGATAAAATACAAATTCTCTATTGAAAATTTGTGGAAAACCTTGAATTTTTGAACGAAGTATGATAAAATAATAGATAGAATAATAATGAGATAAAAATTTTGGGAATAATTAATTTAAAAAGGAGTTAAATCATGAAAAACAAATCAAAATCAATCGCCCTTATGCTTGCGGTGGCTATTACAGGCTCACTTGCCTGCAATCTCCCCGATGACAATGCACAGGCGGCGGAAAATGTAGTGGTATCGCCCTACAACGTGTACGAAATCAACGATGGTGTATTTGAGGGCTGGGGCACATCTCTCTGCTGGTGGGCAAATCGTATCGGCTATTCGGACTCCCTTACTCAACAGGCGGCTGATCTGTTCTATGGCGACGACGGTCTGAGGCTGAATATCGCCCGTTTCAATATCGGAGGCGGCGACGACCCCACACATACCCACATAACCCGTACTGATTCAAATATGCCAGGGTACACCAAATACAACAACGGCAATGTCACATACGACTGGAGTGCTGACCATAATCAGAGAAATGTACTCCTGAAATCCATTGAGGCGGCAGGGGATGACATGATTGTTGAAATGTTCTCCAACTCTCCACCGTACTATATGACAAACAGCGGATGCAGCAGCGGTGGAAAAGACCCGAATAAGAATAACCTCAAAGATGATTGCTATGACGATTTTGCTGAATATCTTGCTGAGGTATGCTATCACTATGAAAATGACTGGGGCGTGGATGTCCAAAGTGTAACTCCGCTGAATGAGCCGTATACAAATTTCTGGTCGGCATACAGCAACAAGCAAGAGGGCTGTCACTTTGACCAGGGTGCTTCGGAGTCAAATATTATCCTTGAACTGCAAAAATCTATGGATAAAAGAGGGCTTGGCGACGTTATTCTAAGCGGCAGCGATGAAACTTCTATTGATGTGCAGATTTCTTCATATAACAAATTTTCAGCCGATGCTAAAAATGCAATAGGACGAATCGACACTCACTCATACAGTGGAAGCAAGCGTTCAGAATTGAAAAATCTTGCATTAAAAGAGGGCAAAAACCTCTGGATGAGTGAGGTTGACGGCAGCGGTACTGCGGGTACAAATGCAGGTCAAATGGGCTCTGCGCTGTGGCTTGCAGATAGAATTACCCTTGATATGAACGAGCTCAACTCGTCCGCATGGATTATGTGGCAGGTAATCGATAACCACATTTCCAAAGAGGGTTACAACGGCAACAAGGATAAAGGTATGGTTGATGTAAACGGCGGATTCTGGGGAACTGCCGTAGCTGACCACGACAACAACAAAATTATCCTCACAAAGAAATACTACGGCTTCGGACAGTATACCCGTTATATCCGTCCGGGAATGACTATGCTCAAATCATCACGTACAACTCTTGCGGCTTATGATAAGGAAAATCAGCAGCTTGTAATCGTTGCATATAACACCTCAGGCAGTTCAAAAGATATGTACTTTGACCTTTCCGGATTTGACACAACGGGCGAATCAGCACAGGTTATACGCACCAGTGCAACTGAAAACTGGGCAAATGCAGGCACTGTAAAAACAAGCGGAGGAAGTCTCAGCGTATCACTTCCTGCAAACTCCATTTCAACGTTTATTATTGACGGAGTAAGCGGCGGCAAGGCTCTTGAAAATAAAATCAGTATCACAAAAGATATGATAAGCGGCAGTAATGCCTGGAACAACTCAGAAAATGACTGCTACAAGGCATTTGACGGCAGTAATTCCACATATTTTGATGGTGTAGGAAATGGCTATGTTCAGGTGGATTTAGGCAGCACCTATGATATTTCAGCAATTGGCTATGCTCCCCGAAGCGAATATGAATACCGCTGTACTGACAGTATGTTCCAGATTTCACAGGACGGCAAAAGTTGGGATACGGTATATACTATTGCAGGAAAGCCAAGCAGCGGTATGCAGTATATCACAAGTGTGAATGGAACATCTGCCAGATATATACGTTATATCGTTCCCGATGGTGCACCCGATAACCAGTGGAATAAAGACAGTGTTTACTGCTGCAACATAGCTGAAATCGAGCTTTACGGCACACCGAATGCTGCGGCAGTTATGACAGAAATCAAGCCTGTAAAAACAAGCGGCAGCAACCCATGGAACAACTCAGCCAACGACTATACAAAAGCGTTTGACGGCGATGCAGCCACATATTTTGACGGCGTAGGAAACGGCTATATACAGGCGGATTTAGGCGGTTTATATAACATAACAGCTATTGGATATACTCCACGAAAGGGATATGAATATCGTTGTCCCGACAGTATGTTCCAGATTTCACAGGACGGAAAAAACTGGACGACAATTTACACAATTACAAATGAGCCTAATTTTGCAATGCAGTATATCAAGAATTTCAGCGGCAATACAACTGCAAAATATATCCGATATACTGTACCCGAGGGCGAGCCGCAGAATATATGGAATAAGGATAATGTTTACTGCTGTAATATTGCAGAAATAAAAATATACGGCGAATCAGCAGGTGAAACTGCATTAATAGGCGATGTGAACAAGGACGAAAGTTTCAGCGTTGCTGATGCAGTAATGCTGCAGAAATGGTTGCTGAACGTTCCGGATGCAACCCTGACTGATTGGAAATCTGCTGATTTTTGCACTGACGGCATTATTGACGTTTTCGATTTCTGCAAAATGCGTGAACTTTTAGCAAATCAGTAATCTGATAAAATATTAATAGAGCATCTCTGAAATCTGCTTGTGGTTAGATTTTTAGAGGTGCTCTTGATTTAATGTGTTGTTAAGATAAATTACAGCTTGTTGGAGCGATATAAAGGGGAACTATAAAATTAATAATTTTTATTTTCGAAAAGTACTTGACAAATGCTTTTTGCGGTGATATAATATTCTCAAATGACAAAGACGAAGACACGAACTTTGAGAAAATGTTTTTCAGAGAGCCGTCGGTTGGTGTGAGACGGCAGACATTATCATAGTTTATCCCTTCTGAGTTGAAAGGCTGAATTCTCGGATTTCCCCGATAGTAAGCTTTTCCGTGAGGCTGCGTAAATGCATAGGGCTTATCCCTTTAAAGTGAGGGCGAGTCTGAAAGTGGTGTGCAGTAAATCTGCACGCAATTTGAGTGGTACCGCGGGTTTACAGCTCGTCTCAAAGTAATTTGCTTTGGGGCGTTTTTTTATTGCCCCAGAAAATTAATCGAAAGGGGCATTTATTATGTCAGGTAACATGAACAATTTAACAGAAACTGAGCAGAGCATCCGCGAGGTTGCACAGCGTATCCGTACTCTTCGTGAGGATATGGGTATTTCCTTTGAAACTATGGCTTCAAAAACGGGTCTTTCCGTTGAGGATTACAAGAAAATGGAAAAGGGTGAAACTGATTTCAGCTTCACTTTCATCTACAAATGTGCCGCAGCATTCGGCGTTGATATTGCTGAATTAATGGAGGGTAAAGGCCCTGAGCTTACAGAATATACCGTAACAAGAAAGGGAGAGGGTAAGCCTATTACAAGACGTGAGGGATTAAGCTACAACCGTCTTGCACATAAATTCAAGAATAAGATGATAGAGCCGTACCACGTTGTAATCCCCTATTCAGAGGAGGCTCTTACAAGACCCCGTCATTTCTCAAGTCACGCAGGACAGGAAATGGATATTGTTCTCAAGGGTACTCTCCGTAAAGTTATTGGAAACCACATTGAAACTCTTTACGAGGGCGACAGCATTTTCTTTGACAGCTCGATTCCCCACGATGAAATTGCTCTCGGCGGCGAGGATTGCGAAATCTATGCTGTTGTTATAAAGCCTAACGGCGTAGCAGAAGTCCCTGAAATGAAAAGCACTGTAAAGGAATTTACACATACAAACTTTGATAAGGCAGGTATTGTTCATCCTGTTGCTGATAAATTCGTAACCTGCGAAACAGACGAGACAGGTACTCTTTCAGCTGTTAAATTCCAGAATGAGGAAAATTTCAACTTTGCTTATGACATCGTTGACGCTATGGCTGAAAAAGCTCCCGATAAAATCGCTATGGTTCACGTTGCAGAGGACAAGAGCGAAAAATTCTTCACATTCAAGGATATAAAGGAATATTCCTGTCAGACAGCAAATTATTTCAAATCTCTCGGCATCAAAAAGGGCGATAAGGTAATGCTTGTTCTGAAAAGACATTATCAGTTCTGGTTCTCTATCCTTGCGCTTCATAGACTTGGTGCAATTGTTATTCCTGCTTCAAATCAGCTTGTAAAGCACGATTTTGAATATCGTTTTGACGCTGCTGAAATCTCTGCAATTGTCTGCACATCTGACGGAAATGTTGCAGATGAAGTTGACCTTGCTGCACCAAATTGTCCTTCACTTAAAACTAAAATCGTTGTAGGAAAGTCAAGGGACGGTTGGAATGACTTCAATGCAGAGCTTCCCGAGTTTTCAACAGAATTCCCAAGAACGGAGGAAACAGCATGCGGAAGTGACCCTATGCTTATGTTCTTCACATCGGGAACAACAGGTTATCCCAAAATCGCTATGCACGATTTCAAATATCCCCTTGGACACTACACAACTGCAAGATACTGGCACAATGTTGACCCTAATGGAATTCATTTCACAATCTCCGACACAGGCTGGGGTAAAGCTTTATGGGGTAAGCTCTACGGTCAGTGGATGTGCGAAACAGCTGTTTTCGTATATGATTTTGAGCGTTTCCACGCTGATGATATTCTCCCTATGTTCAAGAAATACAACATCACAACATTCTGTGCACCTCCTACAATGTATCGTTTCTTCATAAAGGAGGATTTATCGAAATACGACCTTTCAAGCCTTAAATATGCAACAATTGCAGGCGAGGCTCTCAATCCGGAAGTGTTCTATCAGTTCAAGAAGGCTACAGGCATTTCTCTTATGGAGGGCTTTGGTCAGACAGAAACAACACTTTCCGTTGCAAACTTTGTTGGTATGGAAGCAAAGCCGGGCAGTATGGGCAGACCAAATCCTCTTTATGATGTTCATATTCTTAATTCCGACGGAACAGAAGCAGGGGACGGCGAAACAGGCGAAATCTGTATCAGAGTAGGCGAAACAAAGCCCTGCGGCCTGTTTATGAGCTACTACAACAACGAGGAAAGCACAAGAGAGGCATGGCATGACGGCTGGTATCATACAGGTGATACCGCAAGAATGGACGAGGACGGATATTTCTGGTATGTTGGTCGTGTGGATGACCTTATCAAGTCATCAGGCTACCGTATCGGACCTTTTGAAATCGAAAGCGTAATAATGGAATTGCCATACGTTCTTGAATGTGCTGTTACAGGCGTACCTGATGAGATCAGAGGTCAGGTTGTAAAGGCTACAATTGTCCTGACAAACGGAACAGAGGGAACAGATGAACTGAAAAAGGAAATCCAGACTTATGTCAAGGAACACACTGCTCCTTATAAATATCCCAGAGTTGTTGAATTCAGAGACAGTCTCCCTAAAACAGTAGGAAGCGGAAAAATCCGCCGTTCTGAAATCAGAGCGCAGGACGCACAGAAATAAAGGTGATACAATGTATTTTGATGACTTAAAAATAGGAATGACGGCAGAACCTGCTCCTGCCGTCATTGATAAAGAAAAAATGCTGGCTTTTGCCAATGAATATGACAATGTTCCTCTGCATACTGACGAGGAATATGCTAAAACTACTCCTTTTGGCAAACTTATTGCTCCAGGTGTTATGTCATTTATGACAGTATGGGCAAAATATCTGGAGGTAGATTTCTTCGGCGAGGAGCTTTTAGCAGGAAAATCCACAAAAATTGAATGGTTAAAGCCTGTTTTTGCCGATGATGTATTAACAGGAAAGGCAGTTATTACAAATCTTGAAAAGAGAAACGCCAGAAACGGTCTTGCAGAAATTACAATTGAGGTAAAAAATCAGAACGGCGAAGTCGTGCTGACTAATGTCACCGAAGCAATTGTGAAATGCAGAGAAGTAAAATAACAGGAGTCGTTATGATATACACAAAACTAACCAACAAGGCAATGCAGGTCGCATATACGGCGCACCACGGACAGACTGACTGCAATGGGATGCCGTACATATTCCACCCATATCATTTAGCAGAGCAAATGGACGATGAGATTTCATGCTGTGTTGCCCTGCTCCACGATGTAGCTGAGGATACAGAAGTTACCCTTGATGAATTATCAAAGGATTTTCCGCAGGAGGTAATTGAAGCGTTAAAGCTTCTTACTTACGAAAAAGATACGGATTATTTTGAATATGTCCGCAGAATAAAGGATAATCCCATAGCAAAGAAAGTCAAACTTGCTGATTTAGCACACAATATGGACAGAAGCAGAATTGTTGACTGCTCCGTTGTTTCTGCTGAAAAGCTGGATAAATGGGATGAGAAGTACAGTAAAGCGATGAAGATACTTATAGAGTAATAATGTAAAAATCAAAAGTTATCAACATAGTGGTTATTTGAACAGAATATCAGCAAAAATCTACGGCAGTCCAATCGGACTGCCGTTCTTTATACAATATTTCAAATCAGTCTATGATGATTTCCATATTTTTCATATGGCTGATATCCTGTCCTGTAAAAGCAATTGATGAGACCTAGTATTGACTCAGTGTCATAATCGTCGTCGAAAATCGAAAGATTATCGACATTCTTATAAAGTTCGTCAAGCAGTTTCATTCGTATCCTCCTCATTTTCTGTGTCGATATCCCCGATTTTTATAACAACCGGAGGTGCTTCGTAAAATTGTCTTTCGCTCGTTTCTTTAGAATTATCTTTCGCAGGGGGATTGTATTTCTCTGTCAAATTTAAGAGTTGTTCCATTGTGAGGGCGGTTGCTGATGTTTCAGCAATTGTGATTACCATCTGTTTTGTGCAAATCCCTCTTATTTTTGAATATACGATGATGTCCGCTGCATGTGCTGGTGTGTTATGATACAGTATCAGAACTGAAAATTCTGGCTGTATTACCGGCTTATTCGGCGTTTTCTGAAAAAACATTGTACCAGCACTGCCAAAAGTAACCCCCAGCGCAAATTTGGGCTTTTTCACAAATCTTTCATCAGTTGTGTTGCTGCAGAATCGATAAGTTTTTTCGCCATTTATTGCGAAAAATGCATAATCACAGATGCTTATCGCTTGATTAGCAGCGTAAATAGCCATATCCTTTGCGGAAAAGACAAACGCTTTACCGCTTTCATCTGTTAAAGCGTTCTGTTTGAAAAGTTTTATGTCCATAATTATCTCCTTTTATATAAAGTTAAGTTTTGAGGTTGCTTTGACGTTTAGGCTTCCTTTTGAAATGGAAGCCACATTTACAGCGGCAGAACATTTGCCCGCGAGATAAAATGGCGAACAAATGTTCCGCCAAATTGTAAGATTTCGAACGCGTTTCTTATCTTGTTAACATTATACCACAAAAAAATATCATTTCCAAGTTCATATTATAGCATGTGCACATAATAGAACAATATAAATTATGCAATATATAGAATTTTGGGGATGATTACTACAAATATATACTTTTTTCAAAAAGTATAATATAATAGAAACGATATAAAATTGGAGGTGCTATATGAGAAGTTTTCTTTGTGATTTTACAGAAGAGCTTGACGAAATTAAAAATGTGTTAGAATACAGGTTTTCGTATCAATTAGAAGATCTTGTGAAAGAATTTGCTGAAGCAGGAACAAAGAATATTGATAAGAAAGCGATAGAGAATGCAGATAAAAAAGAAAAGGAGAAAATCCATTATAAATATGCAGAATGTTTTATAGATGTGTCAAAACAGCTTATAAGATATTGGGTGGTTAATAAGTCGAAGGGCTATAAGCATATATGCTTTGATGAAAGTTTGATTTCAGTTAACTTTGCTCCTGAAAGAGTTAGAGTTTTTCTCTCATACAGAAAATCAATACGGTATAGTGAAATAGATGGAATAGTGAACGAATATATCAATATAACAGTTCCAAGGTCATATTCTAAAATTGAAGATCTGCGAAAAGAACTAGTTGAGAAAATAAAGAAGAAGTATGAGTCATATTGTAATGAAAATTCAAAATTAAAATGTATGAATATTCTTGATGATATCTATAGAGCTATATATATATCTTTTGAGAAGAGGTCACATCATAGGAATTCAGGTTTCCTAGACTCAATAAATAAATATGAAGAAAATGATATACAATCCGAAAGCATGACCAAGTATGAAAAAGCAATAAAGGAAGTGGAAAAATCTGAAATATATCTTTCTTGCGATATGGAAGAACTTATAAGAGAGGTTGAGATAAATAATCACATCACTTCAATATTATTAAATGTACTTCAGCTTAAGTTGTGCGATGCCTATAACGAAAATGTAAGGTACACAAAATATCCTTTAGAGCATTTCTATAATGAATGTAGCTCTACTATAAGAAATGGAGCATACAAAAGATATTGCAACAGTGATATAAGAAAAATTTTGATGAGTATGTGCAACGATAAAACTAAAAATATTGGAAAACAAGGTCGTTGGTGTTATTTGCCGTTTTACGGTATAGATTATATTGCACTGATGACAAAACCTTTTGCAAAATATAATAAGAAGAATGTGGTAATTAATTTTCGTGATTTTATTATAGATAACATTGATTTTGATGCTTTCATTGAGGATATTATAGTTAAAAATAGAGATGATTTTGGTTTTCAATTCGCCTTTGATACACTTCCTGGATATATAAAGAAACAATTAAAAAATACACAAATAGAAGTTTTTACGGTTATAGTTAATAAATGGATAAGCGATATAAGAGACAGATGCAATAGTGAGCCAGAACTATTTGAAAAATTAATATCTGAATATACAGTTTCTGAATTTTGCGATATTAATTATTCGATTATTGAAGAATTTATGAAGAATATGCCTGAAGGATCATATCATTTGTATAATGTAAATTTACAACAATTAATGAAAGAAATAGAATATCGTTTAAAAGATGTGAACAATGAAAGATCTCACAATACTAAAAAATACTCCATTCATGCCGAAATTAAATTACTCACTCCTTATATGGTTGAACGTATATATGGTGTCAATATATTTTCAGTAATTTTTGAAGGTATTTATGATGGCAGAGGGAGAAATATATCTTCGAGTGCCATATGTAAAATAATGCAGATGCAGAATGCTTTTACAAGAGAAGCACTTGCGAAATTATACGTTAATGGCGAGATAAGAGAAACAGATATTGATGAGTATGCAATATATGATTCAAAGTGGTTGTATCCGTTGATTATGTGCTATATACAGCTTCTTGAAAAGTATTTTAAAAAAAATTACAATATAGGTGATGATTTTAGTAAGAAAGTATCCAAGGTTATTGTAAATACACTTGGAACAACAGCTTTTACTCTGAATTATTATGATTTTGATAAGAAGAAAATTAGTAGAAAAGATGAGAAAAGTGTCGGAGATATTTTTGAGGATATGTGGAATATTTACGATGAAGAGAAATTTAATAAAGTATTTGATGTTGATTTTTTTGTTCCTATTTCCTTCAATATGCAAGAGACGTTACTTTATGATTACGTTAAGAAAAATGCGAATATTATCAACAAACTACTTGATTGATTTTTTATCAAACCTATATAACTAGATTATTGCAATAAGAAATTACAAGGTGGTATACAGGATAGAATAGCGTTAACCAGCAAACCAGAAAAATATGAAAACTTTTATATTATGCATAAATGACGTATTATAGGGGATATTACAACATTGAGAATTTCCTGGTTTGCTGGTAAAGAGTAATAATAAGAGAAGTTTATATATTTTTCTGGTTTTATGGTACTGTCAGAAATACCAGCACTCATCAAACCTTATCGCCTGCAAAGTCAGGCAGAGTAGGTCAGTATTAAAAAGCATATTCGCAACCTCAACGGACATATAAATAGCCACATTGCAAATCTCTTTGAAGAGGTGCAATGTGGCTATAAGAATATAGTTGACTATGTGCAATTCTATAATACACTTGACGAGGTGACTGATACAGAGAAGTTTGGATATAATACCAATCCCTGAAACAACAGTAGACACCTAATGACATACACCATTCTGTTCATTATCTTTGTCTATTAACATTTATGGATAAGTATTACAGAATTGATGAAATAACAGATGAATGAACGTATCCGTTAAGTATTGTACCATTATAAAGGGTAACTTCAACATAATTAAAACCTGTTGAACTGTCGTACGATAAAACTGTAAGTAAGGTGTCGGTATCAAGAATTGTTATTACAGGTGCATCTGTTGAAGCGTATAGACGCATATTGCAACCTATATCAGATGATACATAATGTGTAGGTGCACAGCCATTTGTGTATCGGTTGTATCCAACAGGAGAAATGACTGATTTGTGAAGCCATCCGGTTTCACCTGTTCTCTCAACTTCAACAAACGCGAAATCATTAGAAAAATACTTTACAAATATTCTTTCATTGGTATCAATAACTCTCTGGATATTATTATCTATACAAGCTTCATATCTTAAATTTGCTCCTATAAGACTGCTGATGTAATAATTAGCTGTATTTACAGTATTGGTTGATGAATTTTGAGGTAAGGAAGTTGTTGTAATTGATGTGACAACCTTTGTTGTTGATAAAACAGGTGTTGTTACATGTGAAGTAGCGGTTGTTGTAGTTGCTGTTGTTTTATCAGTAGTTTGAATAGCAGGTGATGTAATTACGGGTGTAGCAGGTTTATTATGCGATAAGTTCATTCTGCAGTAACCTAAAATTATATCGTTGCTAAGTGAATATGTCTTTATAGCAACTGAATTGTTGTTTGTATTTCCCTCGATTGTAGTTATGCTCCAGCTGCTCAGGTTTACGTCTTTTACAAATCCTATATGGCCACCGTGACCGTAGTTTTCGGGTTCATTAAAAATAATAAGGTCACCTCTTTCCGGAATTGCATTCTGTGATCTGTATGCAAATCTTCCTCTGGCTTCAAACCAGTTTCTGAAACCATTATAACCGCCTGTTGCGTCCTCTGCATAGTCTACAAATGGTGTACGGATATATGTTTCTTCACCTGAATAGATACCATTGTTTTCAAGGACATATACAATAAACATCGCACACCAGTCACATGGCGGAGCATTCCAGTAATTTGTGAATATATTAGGACGTCCGTAATATCCGCATAATGATGCAGCATATGAAAGTATTTTATCTGCAGTTGATTCTTCATATGAAACGGGTTTTGTAATGTTATTGTGCCCACTATTGTTTGGAACGGGCTCATAACAGTACGCGAAATTGTAAATCGGAGTGTCAATGCCGAAAATGGCTAACGAAGCGGCAACTGCTGATGAAAGAATTTTCATTGAGATTTTGTTTTTCATAATGAATCCTCCTGTGAATAAGTATTTTTAACTGTATCAATAACAATGCTTTATTCAGCATTATATTAATCTTTCTAGCTTCTGGATTCTGTCATAAATTACATCAGAAAATTCATTGCTTCTGAGATATGCAATGTAATATTCGCCTAAACCTGAAGCTGCAACAAATGTATCAGCGTCACAATTCAGCGTATGAGTAAGCATTCTATATGCATTTTTAAAGTAAGTTGGAACAAAATGAATTAACTCTTTTACGTTAAAATAGCAGAATATTCCGGATAATAGACTGACTATCAAAACAAAAGTTTTAGAACGCTTTTTCTTTGCAATATTGCCTGCAATAATAATTATAGTTACTACTAAGATAAGCCATACAGATGAAATGGCAAAAGTAAGAATAATCAGGTTGATGCAAAGAAGATTTCTTAAAAAACTGTGACATTTTTTTATATGCCCTACTGCCTGGCAAATCAAAGAAGAAAGTGTGCCAAGAGTGTACGTATCAAGCATTTTTCTGGGAATTATAATTGTCCACAGTCCAAGATACTGAATATCATCAATATCTCGAAGTGTGACGTAAACTCTGTATCTGTTCATATTAATGCCTTTATTGGTGAGAATATTGAGCACAGAGCCGAGATTCATAAATTCGGATAACATAATTCTTTTTTCATTTCTCGGATGAAGTATACAAAAACGCGTAAGATCAATGGCATATGAAATAACAGGAAAAAGTATCAGATAGATTACTACAGCATTTATGCCGAATAAATAATAGAGCATAACCGCATCGGCGATAATTGTGGTTAATGAAATTATCATAACTATAAATCTCCTTTTTATATGTTATTTTTTAATTCCTTTTTGAAACGTATTCTATTGACCTGTGTGATAAAATCGTGTATAATATAAATAGGGTAGCGTTGTGCAAAGCCTGTCTTGCAGTTTGGCATGAAATCTGCATTTTTTGCCAAGTTCTGTGAGTGATTACCACGGGTGTGCTTTGATATGTATTTTGTATAACCTTTTGTTGATTATAGTATAGTCTTAAATTGCAATAATGTCAAAAGAATTTCACGGCTTTTTACGCATTATTTACTTCTTGTGTTATTTGCTGTGAAATACTGTGATTTATTATTTACATTATAAACGGGGGATGATATAATAATGTTCAAATATAATCGTGACGATAAGAACGATATTGTTTCAATAGGCAATATCGAAAACTGTCTAAAAAGTGCAGTTAGTAAAAATAGTCTTTACGAGTATGTAAATGATGAGCGGTTGTTTATCGAACGAGTACTCCAAGATGTCGTTGCCGTTAATGTAATTAAAGATATTATCAAGCCTAATACTCAAGGCAATCACAGAACAATTTATTACAGAGTGGTAAGCTTCGGAAATCGTGATACAAGAAATCCGTCAAAATATGCTCATGCAATGCTTGGCCGTGAGATTGAAACGTTAGCAAAAACGGATAAATTGATAAACTACCTCAGTTCATCTGTCAGGAAAAATGTGGTAATTCCCATTGAAAAGATGATTAAAGAGGAAGATAGCATGGATGATGAAGTGTATGAGTTTTATGATAACGCAGTTATGCTTTTGCAGGATTTGCTTACAGATGAAAACACCTTTTATGAAAGTGTAAATAAAAAAATTGATGAAATTGTTGGTGCGATTAATAGTACCGATAATAACAGTCTGAAACGCAATAGTTTTTGTGAATTTATTTCATGGTTGGTGGCTCTTTCACTTCTGCAGGACAGAATAGACAAGTTGTTTCCTAAAGGTAGTTGTTTTACAAAAAAAGATATGAATGATTGTCAAGATTTTGACGATGTATTTATAAAGAATATCAAAACAAAAGTAACTGAAAGACTTCCGTCTCTCAGAAGTACACCTTATGAAAGCAGTATCAAGGTTATTGGTAGAGATGACGAAATGAATCTCATTCACAGGTATTTGAAAAATGAGAGAGTTGTATTTCTTTCATCTGTAGGAGGATGTGGAAAAACTCAGCTTGTACTTCGCTATATCTCCGAAAATCGCTCCGTGTACAATACAATTGTTATGGCAAAGTTTGAAACGTCTCTTTCCGATCTGCTTAATAATGATGTTTATTTCAATATAGAAGGATTCTCACGAAAAAATGATGAATCTGATATGGAATATGCAAAAAGAAAGTTACGTAAATTGGCACAGATAACTGATGAAAACGATCTTATTGTCATAGACAATTTTGATACTTTAGCTGATGATTTGCTGAAAGAATTACTACATCTTCCATGTCGTCTTCTATTTACGACACGAACTAATTTTGATTATCTTCTATATCCTCAGATTATACTGGGAACACTTAAGATTGATGAGCAGAAGCAGCTGTTTGAACAGAATTACAGAAGAAAGATTCAGCCGTCTGACTATGAAATACTTTATGAGATATTGGAATATATTTCAGGTCATACCCTGACCATTGTACTATTTGCAAGGCATATGGATAAGCATCGAATTCGTTTTTCAGAAATGCTGAAAAAACTTCGTACAGAAGGTATTTCTCCTTCAATGCGTGGATCAATTCCTAATATGACCGGTGAAAATGCGAACGTGTACAATCATATTCTTACACTAATGCGTATAGACAAGCTGACAGAAAAAGAAATAGCTATAATGCAAAGGCTTTCCATTCTGCCGCTGTCTGGTGTTCCTTTCGATAATTTTATAGAATGGTGTCATATTGATGACTGCGGAATTATCAATGAACTTGTAGATAGAAATTGGGTTATACATGATACAGAGAAAGATTATTTACTGCTTCATCCTATTATTAGCGATATTGTCAGAAATGAGATGACAGATCCGTTCTCACAATGTGAAGATATGCTTTCGAGTCTTAGTATAAAATTTGCGCGAAACTGGGATGAAATGATTGCTGTTGAGCGCCTTGAGTACGTTGAATATGCAAAGTCACTATACCATAAGCTGCCGCATAAAATAAGGGAGCATTTTCTTCTTTTCAGGCACATTGAAATTATTTTCAAGAACTGTTCATATATTGATTTGTGTAAAAAAATGATAGGTGAATTTCAGGATGCTTGGGGAGAAGAAGATTCTGTAGAGCATGCTTGGATTTTATTTGAAAAAGGAGAAATATACAGCAATATTTATATGGCTGATGCTGATAACAAATATCTTTTAGATGCTATTGATATGATGCGCAGAGTAAGTCCTGATTCATATGATTTATCTTTTTTGACACAAAGTATAGTATTTAATTATCATGCAATATATAATAAAACTGGTAATATAGAAAAACTCGAACTTGCAAAGAAATACCTTATTGAAAGTGATATAGAACTTGAAAAAAGTCTTTCAAATGAAGAAACGAGATTTGGCAGTTACATAATATCTGCCAGATATGACCATAAGACTTCAAATCAGGCACAGAAAGCAAGACATTTATGCAGCTGGGCAGAGAATGCTTTTTATTATGGAGATTATGATAGAGCAATACATCTTGCAGAAAAATCATACCAGATATTCCATTCAATTTATGGCGATAATGAACCGGATACACATACACCAATAAAGGTTATGGCGAAAGCATATTCTAAATTAGGCGATTTTAAAACGGCCTCTTATTTGATTAGTAAGGTAATTCATTCAAGAGAAGTGGTTTGGGGCTATAATAATAGATTTTACTGGAGGTATCTCGAGTATTATTCAGATATTTGCTATGAAAATGACAAATTTCAGGAAAGTCTTGATATTCTTTGCCGTATTCAGAGTCTTATGAAAGGCATGGAAGATTCGCACCCTTATTATTTAAAGTATATTCAGGAAAAGACGGATAAGATAAGAAACGAAATAGTACAGAAAAAGTAAAAACACCGCACAAAGCAATGAAATTTTGCTTTGTGCGGTGTTTTTAAGTTGGTGAAGCCTTGCATTAGCATGGGATGTTATTATCCTCAACTTCACAACAGGAATTACTCAGCACAGCCTTAAATAATAGTCAAATTCAAAAAAACCTATAAATAGCGAGAAACGCTGCAAATCAATTATGTACAACAAAGACACAATAATTTTTTCTCATACTGCCACATAAACTAACTCCTTTCCCAGGGCCATTTACCATCGACCCAGTCCCAGCGCTGAGAGTTATTGGACTGTTCGGGAGTAATGGGGCCATAGTTTTTGATATAATCATTAACAGCGGCATCACGGAGAGCCTTATATTTCTGGAACATAGCCAAAGCACGGCGGCAGTTAGGGTGGGTATCGAGGTAGAGGTTAAGTTCTTTCAGAGTGAAATCAAGCTGTTTGATTTTCTTCATAAGCATAGCTTTGCCGTTCATTTGTTACCGCCTCCTTTAAATGGATAAACGAGGTCGCTGAAAAGTGTACCGCAGTCGAGAGCGTCCTCGGGAGACATAGTATCGCCCCAGTTCTGGAAGGGTACATAAGCCATAGCCAGGGGAGTGGATGCAGGGAAAGCAGGCGTATCTCCGCCCATATCGGGGCGTGGGATAGTATCTGAGGATTGCCTGCGGAAGACAGTATCACGTTCTCTTGGGAAGATACTGTTCATATCGTCATAAAGATTAAGATTCATAAATAACTCCTTTCACGGATTAGCGACATAGCTGCCGCTTGTTTATAATATTCGTGAGAGGAGTTTTTTGTGAAATTTTTTCAGGCTGTTTAGAATAAAAAACAGCCATTTTTTATAGCAGTTTAAACTGAAAAAGTAATTTTAAATATGAATAATTTATTAATGGAATTTTATGAATATGATATAAAATATGATGTTGGAGATTAGTGAAAAAGTAGAAAATAAAAATTATTTTTCAATAATCAACCATTTTTGGTTGAAAAAAGGCACATTTTTGCCCTTATATAGAGGGGTATGTATAAATCAGCAAGAACAAAATCAGAAAAATCAACCCTCGGAAAGGAGGTTCAGAGAAATGACAAGCGCAATAATCGTAGCCCTTATATCTCTTGTGGGAACTCTTGCAGGTTCACTGGGAGGAATAATGGTAAGCTCAAAGCTGACAAATTACCGCATTGAGCAGCTGGAGAAAAAGGTAGACAAGCATAATAATTTCGCCGAGAGAATACCGCTTATAAACGAGCGTATGGACGAAATAATCCGCCGATTGGAGGTAGTGGAGCGTGAAAGAGAAAATAGTAAAACTCGTTGATGTGAAGAGCCTTGTAACGCTGATATTAACGGCAGTATTCGCCGCGATGTCTGTAAGAGGGCAGATAACAGCGGAGCAGTTCCAGACTGTATTCACAACGGTAATCGCCTTTTATTTCGGAGTGCAGTACCGCAAAAACAGCACGGAAACAGCAGAACACAGACAAAAAGGAAAATATGAGAAAGATGAGGTAAGATAATATGGCAATGACAATAAGAAATGAGGAGCATATCAAATACGAAAACGGTATGGCAGTAGTAAGAGCAGAAATTGACGTTGACACTCTTGAGGAACTTCCCGTACCTGCGGAAACAGGCGGAAAAAGGCTGTGTCAGGGTTCGACGGCACTTGTTATAGGGGAGGGGATGCTTGCCATTCTCTCAGGGGACGGCAAGTGGAAAAACTGCGGCGGAAAAATAGTTAAGGAGTGATAGTATGAATTTACACGAAGTATTTCTTGCAGCACAGATGTCAGGTGGCAGCGACAGCGGAGTATACCGCCATATTGAAACACTTACAGTAAATGAGGAGGGCGTATCAATGCTGAAACGCACAACGGAGCCGAACGGAACGCCTTATAACTTCAAAAAGGTGCTTGTGAGGCTTATCGTGCCAAAGGGCAATACAACGTCATCGGGGCAGATAAATATCAATTCTGACTGTACCGCGCTGTGGCGCACAGATTTTGTCTCTGCCTCATCAAACAGCGTCAGCACAGTAAAGGCAGCGGTAGAAAACGGCTTTATAGACGCATACGCACTGTGTGCAAAGACGGTAACGGAGAGAATTTCTCCCAGCTATAAAAGCGAAATACTGTTCACCCCCATTGAAAATATACATACGATAACAGCGTTCACAGACCCATCGTCGGTGCATCTCCCCATAGGCACAACGTTGGAGATTTACGCAGTAAGCAAGTGAGGTGACAGGATATGAGCAAAATTGATTTCAACGGAGTAATCCGCAATATGACAGCAGAGGAAGAAGCGGCATATATGGGCGAAAAGAGAGAGGAGAACGAGAAAAATGATGAAAACGTACAGTAACAATGGTATAGGACAGCTTTCGGAGCATTTCAGCGTAATCGAATTCAGCTGCAAATGCGGCGGAAACCACGAAATAAGGGTTGATAGCGAGCTTATAGAAAAGCTGGAATCGCTGAGAAAGATGCTTGACTGCTCAAAAATAATTGTGAATTCGGGGTATCGCTGCTCCGACCACGACCGCAGAGTAGGCGGCAGCGGCGGAGGAATGCACACAAAAGGACAGGCAGCGGATATAGTCTGCTACGACAGGGAGGGGAGGATATACCCTGCAGGAGAGGTATGCTGTGCCGCCCAGGAAATCGGATTTGGTGGAATAGCCAATATAGACAAGACGTATACAGCAGTACACGTAGACACAAGAAGCGGCAGTAAATGGTACGGCGATGAGGCTGTACCGGGAGGAACATCAAGCAGCGTATGCAATGATTTTTATGAATATTATCCCGATGTAAAGCGAAAAGAGGGGATAAGAACAGGAACGGTAGAAATAGACGGAATAAAATACAAATACACCCTTGAAAAGACATAAAAACTATAAATGAATAAGATGGGGGTTTCAAAAGGGTACTACCCTTTTGCGGAGTCCAGAGGCAGAGCCTCTGGCAGGGTATGGGACAGAGTCCCATACAGAGCGAAGCTCTGTGATGCGTTTAAGCGCTCTGCAAGGGGTGAATTTCAAAACAGTCCTGTGGACTGTTTTGAAAGAGGGGACGCTCTGCAAGATAAGCAGCACACCAAATCTTTGATTTGGATTGTGATGCTATATGCTGTGCTGAGAGCGTCCCCTTAACTTACATATTATTTTGATTTTTTTATAATCTCAAATATATTAGATTTTATACCATTATATTTCAAACTCAAATTTAGGCATTAACTGCAATTTGTGCAGATTATTCCTGTGCATACGGTCGATTTTCTCTTTCAGCTCGGGTTTATGGCTTAAATCCGTAAGACCACGGATATAAGAGTCAAGCTCCGCATAGGTAAAACCGAGGTTTTCCTCGTCAGTCTTGCCGCAAAGTCCGTCGATAGGTACTTTATGAACAAGGCTTTCGGGAAGTCCAAGATAATCGCCAATTTGGAGTATCTCCGTAACCGTCAGCATTGACAGGGGAGAAAAATCGCCTGCTGCATCGCCGTGCTTTGTGGAATAGCCAACCCAGTCCTCAGAGAGGTTACAGGTGTTGACAACTCTGCCATTAAGACAGGCTGCCGCAGCATAAAGGGTAGCCATTCTGATACGGGGGGGAGTATTTATGACCGCCTGTGAATTCATAGGCATATGGTTTTCAAACTCCTTTGTAAAAGCGTCAACGGTACTGCCGATATTTATTGTATGATACTGAATACCAAGAGTATCAACAAGAAGCTGACTGCAATCAATATCGTGCTGAATACCCTTTGGCATAAGGATGCCTACAACCCTGTCCTTGCCGAGAGCTTTTACGCATACAGCGGCGGCTACAGAGCTGTCCTTGCCTCCTGATATGCCGATAACAGCCTTAGTATCGGGTGAAGCAGTTGTATCAAAATAATTCTTCACCCATTGGATAAGGTCGGCAGTTGTCTTTTCAACGTTGAAATTATAGCTCATAATTTTCACCTTACTCCGAAATATCCTTTACAATAGCGTCAAACACAGGGAAATCCTTTTCGTAAAGCTCCTGCATTTTCTCCTCACTGGTGTGCATAAGCTTATGAGGCTCACGTATAGCGATAAACCATTCGTCTGTTATAACGCTTTCGTCTACTCCGATTTTCTCAGCAAAAGCCGAATCCTTAAGCATAAGCTTATCGCCCTTTACAAGCTCATTGTCGGGATAAATCTCGGATAAATCCACAAAAACGCCGTCGCTGAGCATATCAGCCGCCAGCTTATTGCCGATTATAATTGCGGCATTGTCGCTCTGAAGTTCAGCCGAAAGCCTTGTTGTGGCACTGCTTGCATAGTCTCTTTTGTCATCTCCCGTATATGGGATATAGTACACAGCCGCTTCAATTTTGCCGTTGCCATTGATATCGTCAATCTTGCTTTCTACGTATTCTTCAAGCTGACTTTCCTCTGATAAGATATAGTTTTCACCTATAATAAGCAGAACAACATCGGGATTCGGACGTGTAAGCAGGCTGTGAAGCAGAATACCAGCGATTGTGCCAAATATAACTGCAATTGTAAGCCACCATTTATTGAGGTAGAAGAAACTGACGATTTTCTGCCATATGGTCATTTTGATTTTTTCCTCAGTTTCTTCTTTTATAGTATCGCTTTCCTCGATAATTCCCTGTTTAAGACGGATAAGCTCCAGTCTTTCTTCTTCAAGACGTTTTGCTCTTGCTTCTTCGGCTTTTTTTCTCCGTTCAGCAAGCTTTTGTTCAAGCTCCGCCTGTTTTTTTAATTCCTCAGCGGCTTCTTTCTTCTTGTTTTCACGCCTTGTCTCAAAGATACTCTGAGATATATGAAGCTTTTCGTCATTTTCGGGAGTGCTTGTATTATTCTCGTTATTCTTCTTCATTTTCTTCCTTGGCAGCTCTTCCGCTGTTTGCAGGGATTGGCTTCATTGTGGGGAAAAGGAGTACATCACGGATAGATGCACTGTCTGTAAGGAGCATAACAAGTCTGTCAAGTCCAAGACCAAGTCCACCCGTAGGAGGTAAACCGTATTCGAGAGCTGTTACGAAATCTTCGTCAACCTCTCCTGTTGTATCGCCGAGAGCGCGTCTTGCCTCAACCTGCTTTATGAAACGCTCCTTCTGGTCGATAGGGTCGTTAAGCTCGGAGAATGCATTACCCATTTCGCGGCAGTAGATAAAGTACTCAAAACGCTCTGTAAATGCAGGGTCAGAGGGCTTTCTCTTTGCAAGAGGTGAATTCTCAACGGGGTAATCGTAGATAATTGTAGGCTGTACAAGCTTATCTTCAACGAATGCATCAAAGAAGGCAATGAGAACGTGTCCCTTTGTAGCGTGGTCGCCTTCCTCAACTTCAACGTTGTGAGCCTTAGCGCAAGCTCTTGCATCTTCGTCAGTTGCCCAGTCGTTGTAGTCAACGCCTGCGTACTTCTTGACGGATTCAATCATTGTAAGACGCTGCCAGGGCTTTCCAAGCTCGATATCTACACCCTGATAGGAGATTGTATCGCTTCCGCAGATTTTGAATGCGAGAGTTCTGTACATATTTTCAATAAGGTCCATCATACCGATGTAATCAGTATAAGCCTGGTACATTTCAATAGTAGTAAACTCGGGGTTGTGGGATGTATCCATACCCTCGTTACGGAAGATACGTCCAACCTCGTAAACCTTGTCAAATCCGCCTACGATGAGCTTTTTCAGATTAAGCTCTGTTTCGATACGCATAAACATATCCATATCGAGAGTGTTGTGGTGGGTTACGAAAGGTCTTGCTGCTGCGGCAATCTGAATGGGGAGAAGTACAGGGGTTTCAACCTCTGTATAGCCCAGATTGTCGAGATAATTTCTGATTTCCTTGAGAATAAGGCTTCTCTTTACAAATGTATTCTTAACATCGGGATTAACGATAAGGTCAAGGTAGCGCTGACGATATCTTGCGTCCTGGTCCTTTAAGCCGTGCCATTTTTCGGGGAGGGGGAGAAGTGACTTGGAAAGAAGCTCGATTTTGTGAGCGTGAATTGAAATTTCGCCCTTTCTTGTTCTGAATACAAAGCCTTCTACACCGATAATATCGCCGATATCCCACTTCTTCTTGAACTCCTTGAACTGGTCTGCGCCAATATCATTGGAGCGGATATACACCTGGATACGGTCAGTGTTATCGCGTACATCGATAAAGTTAGCCTTACCCATATCGCGCCAGCTCATAATACGGCCTGCGATGCGGATGATATTGCCGTTGAGTGCTTCAAGGCCTGCCTTTACAGCTTCTTCATCGCCGTTTGCTGCGGCGATAATCTCAGCTTCTTTAGCCTCATATTCAGCCTTTAAATCAGCTGCTTTGCCTGTAACATCATATTTTGTGGTCTGGAAGGGATCAAAACCGCCCTCACGGAGAGATGCAAGCTTATCAAGACGATCCTTCTTCAATATATTTATATCCTGTATTTCCTCAGTTTCAACAGGAGTATTGTTCTGAATTTCGCTCATTTGACTCATCCTTTACTTAGAAATTTCAATTACCTCAAAACGAAGCTCACCTACAGGAGCCTCAACGATGAAGATATCGCCTACCTTTTTCTTCATAGCTGCTTTGCCGATAGGGGATTCATCGGAGATTTTGCCGTTTTTGATATCAACGTGGTTTGTACCTACAATGTTGAAGGTTTCAACCTTATCTGTGCCTACGCGCTTTATCTTGATAATTGAACCCATACCGATTTCATCAACGGAAATGTTGGATTCTTCGATAATCTCAGCGTTGTCAACAGTGTACTGAAGCTCTGCAATCTGTGCTTCAAGGATAGCCTGTTCGTTTTTAGCCTCATCGTACTCGGCATTTTCGGAAAGGTCACCGTAGGAACGTGCTACTTTAAGTCTTTCAGCAACTTCCTTACGTTTATTAATTTTAAGGTCATCAAGCTCCAGAACGAGCTTTTCGTAGTTTGATCTTGACATCTGCTTGCCCATAAAAAACACTCCTTAATTGTGCATACTATTTTGTGTGGGAGATGCGGTCATTCTGACACACTTCTTCACAATACATACATTTAATTATACCTCATTTTGAACGTTTTGTCAATAGCGGAATTTGTGATTTTCAGAGAATTTCAGGGAGAAGTTTTCTGAAAATGCCGTATATTTATATTCTACTATTATTGTAGAACAAAAATGCGTGTTTGTCAATAGGTTTTTGAAAGTTTGTAGGTTTGCACAAATACATGACGTGTGTTTTGTGTATTTTGACATCAGGCTTTTCTTAGTTTTTTGAAGCTAACTATTGACAAGCAGGACAAAATGTGGTATAATCTAAAAATGAAAATGATTATCAATTTTGAGTTTCCTTTTTGTTATGGAGTTGAATATGTTTAAAAAAATCGTTTCAGCGGCATCTGCCGCTGTTTTATCCCTTTCCGCTTTTGCTTCCTGCAGCGGACAGAATACAGCAGACGACGGCAGATTGAGCGTTGTATGTACCGTATTTCCTTGCTATGACTGGACAAGGCAGGTAGTGGGAGATACAGTAAATGTGGATATAACTTATCTTCTTGACGACGGTTCTGACCTCCACAGCTTTCAGCCTACAGCCGATGATATGATTAAAATATCCGACTGCGATGTTTTTGTCTATATCGGCGGCGAATCCGATGAATGGGTGGAAAAAGCCCTTGAAAATGCTCGTAATAAGGATATGAAGGTAGTCAAGCTTATGGACAGCATTTCGGAGTTTCTCAGTGAGGAGGAGCACAAAGAGGGTATGGAGGAAGGTCACGACCACGAGGATGAACATCACCACGAGGATGCTGTCTATGATGAGCATATTTGGCTTTCCCTTAACAATGCTCAGTTCTGTGTTGCGGATATATCAGATGCACTTTCTCAGGCGGACAGCGATAATTCTCAGATATATTCCGACAACTCTAATACATATAATACACAACTGCAGCTCCTTGACAGAAGCCTTCATATGATGTTTGACGCTCAGCCTCAGACGTTGATTTTCGGCGACCAGTTCCCTTTCCTGTATTTCACAAAGGATTACGGACTTGACTATTTTGCCGCATTTTCTGGCTGTTCTGCGGATATTGAGGCAAGCTTTGAAACAATAACTTTTCTCTCTGAAAAGGTGGACGAGCTTGGTGCTGATACTATTTTTGCAATTGAAAACTCCGACTGCACAATTGCAGAGGCGGTTATGGCAAATACTGCGGAAAAATCGCAGAATATAGCCGTTCTTGATTCCATACAGTCGGTTTCACAGACACAGATTGACGAGGGATATACATATCTTTCGGCAATGCAGAAAAACTACGATGTACTGAAAGAGGTCTATAATTCGTGAGTGAACAGATTATATGCTCCAATGCGGCTCTCGGCTACGAGGACGGTATTGTTACTGAGGGGCTTGATTTCACCGTAAGCAGCGGCGATTATCTTTGTATACTGGGCGAAAACGGTTCGGGAAAAAGTACGCTGATTAAGGCTCTTTTAGGCCTTAAACCGCAGATAAGCGGAGATATTCGCTTTTGCGGAGATTTTTCCGCTAAGGATATAGGTTATCTGCCTCAGCAGACACCTGTACAGAGGGATTTTCCTGCCTCTGTTGAGGAAATTGTGCTTTCGGGATGCCTTTCCAAAATGGGACTTCTGCCATTTTACCGCTTAGCTGAAAAAAAGATTGCAGCTGAAAATATGAAGCAGCTTGGCATTGAGGACATAAAAAAACGCTGTTACCGCGACCTTTCGGGGGGACAACAGCAGAGAGTACTCCTTGCACGTGCTTTGTGTGCGGCAAGCAAAATGCTCCTCCTTGACGAGCCTGTAACGGGACTTGACCCTATTGCTCAGACGGAGCTTTATGAAATGATTGCTAAGCTGAATAAAAAGGGGATTACAATAATTATGGTATCCCACGATATATCGTCGGCTGTCAAATATGCGTCACATATCTTGCATATATCGAAAAAACAGCTTTTCTTCGGCACAAAGACGGACTACGTGAAAAGCTCTGCAGGACGCAGATTCCTTGAAAGCGAGGTGGGCGGCGATGAATGATATCTTTTCCACATTGCAGTATTATTTCTCACACCCATTTGTAGTGTATGCCCTTATTGTAGGGCTTCTCATAGCTCTCTGCTCCTCTCTTTTAGGAGTTTCTCTCGTATTGAAACGCTTTTCTTTTATCGGTGACGGCTTATCTCACGTTGCTTTCGGAGCAATGGCAGTTGCCGCTGTTACGGGAATAACAAACAGAATGATAATTATACTGCCTCTTACAGTGCTTTCAGCTGTGTTGATACTTCGCACTGGACGTAATACAAAGATACGCGGCGATGCCTCTGTTGCGATGATTTCAGTGGGGGCGCTGGCTATCGGCTATATGCTGATGAATATATTCCCTGTATCGTCGAATATCTCCGCCGATGTGTGCGGCTCGCTTTTCGGCTCAACTTCAATCCTCACGCTGAAACAAAGCGATGTATGGCTGTGTCTTGCTATGTCGGTGGTTGTGCTGATTTTCTTTGTTTTGTTCTATAACAGGATTTTCAGTGTTACCTTTGACGAGAGCTTTTCAAAGGCAACGGGTATAAACTCCGACGGCTATAATCTGATGATTGCCATAATAACAGCCATAATCATTGTTATTGCGATGAATCTTGTAGGCTCGCTGCTTATTTCGGCGCTTATAATTTTCCCTGCACTGTCAGCTATGAGAGTATTCAAGAGCTTCAAGAGCGTGACAATTTGCTCCGCTGTTATTTCAGTTGTATGCGCAGGTACGGGAATAATTCTATCAATTCTCTGCTCTACACCTGTGGGAGCGACTATTGTTACAGCTGATTTAGGAGTATTTCTGATATTTTCGTTTATTGGGGCTGTTGCTTCAAAAAAGTGTAAGAAATAATAAAAAGGGTATCGGATTTTCACCGATACCTCAGTCTGTCAAAAAAGGCATATTTTATTTAAGGGCGAGCAATGCTCGCCCCTACAACTGGCTATATTACGTTGTTTCGTGTAGGGGCGACCATTGGTCGCCCGCAATTTCGGAACGAAATTCAATTTTTTCGACAATCTCTGGTATCGGATTTTCACCGATACCTTTTTTTATCTCGTAATTTCCCAGAATGCCACAGCACTTGCTGCAGCTACATTGAGGGAGTCTACACCCTCTGCCATAGGGATTTTTACTGTAAAATCACAGGCTTCAATAGTACTGTCTTTCAGTCCTTCTCCCTCTGTCCCCAGGATTATGGCGATTTTTTCAGCCGCTTTCAGCTCTGGATTGTCAATATCAACGGTGTTGCTGTGAAGTGCCATAGCCGCTGTTGTGAATCCCATTTCTTTCAGTTTTGCCACATATTCGGGGGAATTTCCGCTTATGTACGTCCAGGGCATACCAAAAACAGTACCCATACTCACACGGATAGCGCGGCGATATAATGGGTCACTGCTTGGTTCTGTGAGAAGTACTGCATCAATTCCGAGAGCCGCGGCGGAGCGTATAACAGCGCCGATATTGGTCTGATTCATAACGTCCTCTAAAACGGCTATACGCCTTGCATTTTGGCATATTTCCTCCGCTGTGGGAAGCGGCTTTCTCCTCATAGCGCAAAGAAGTCCCTGAGTAAGCTTAAAGCCCGTCAGCTCTGTAAGAACTGCGCTGTCTGCAGTATAAATGGGGATATCCGTACAGCTGTCGATTATATCCTTGCCCTGCCCCTCAATGTATTTCCGCTCAGCAAGAAGTGAAATAGGCTCGTAGCCGTGTTTCAGCGCCAGGCGGATAACTTTGGGGCTTTCGGCTATAAATATGCCTAAATCAGGCTCAAAATAGCGTTTAAGCTGGATTTCATTGCTTGATACGTAGGGGATAAGCTCCTCCGCTGTTAAATCGGTTATTTCAATAATAGGCATAATTCACCTCAATGGTTACAATATTTATAGAGTTATTCAATTCCTTTAACAACAAAATCAGCTTCTGTAATAGTTTTTATAAGCAGCTCCTCGGAAACATCGCCTGTAATTTCGAGATAGGCGCACTTATTTTCCAGCGAAACTTCGGCAGAAACGCCGTCAATTGCGTTGAGAAGCTTTGAGACCATACCTGTGCAGTGATTGCACATCATACCGTCTATATACATTGTTTTTTTCATAGTATTAACCTCCGTTTTTGTGGATATATCTTTGCTTTCAGGGATTACAACCTTGCTTTTTACAGTTTTGAAAAGGTTCAGCCGCAGGGCATTTGTCACAACGCAGACAGAGCTGAGGGACATAGCTGCCGCCCCGAACATCGGGTTGAGCTGCCAGTGAAAAATAGGATAGAAAAGGCCTGCTGCAAGGGGAATTCCAAGGCTGTTGTAAATCAGCGCCCAGAAAAGATTTTGCTTTATATTCCGCATTGTAGCACGGCTAAGACGTACAGCCTCAGCAGCGTCGCGTAAATCGTTATTCATAAGGACAATATCTGCTGATTCTATGGCAATATCCTGTCCGCCGCCCACGGCTATGCCAACAGCCGCCGCCGCAAGTGCAGGAGCGTCGTTTATACCGTCGCCTACCATAGCAACACATTGTCTCGATTGCTGTAAATCACGTATTACAGCGGTTTTATCAGCTGGGAGCAGCTCGGCGTGAAACTCATCAATTCCCAGTTCACGGCATATAGCCTGTGCAGTTCTTGAATTATCGCCTGTGAGCATTACTGTTTTTATTCCGAGATTGCGGAACATTTCCACAGCCTCTTTTGAGGTGGATTTCACAGGGTCTGCGGCAGTTATAATGCCGACAGCTTTGTCGTCAGCGGCAATAAATAACGGTATACAGCCATTTTCTGCGGATTTTGAAGCGTTATCGACAAGTGCGGAAATATTGATATTATTCTGCTCCATAAGCCGCTTGTTGCCTATGAATATTTTTTTACTATTAACAATACCCGACAATCCGCCGCCCTCTGTTTCTTTATAGTCATCGCAGGGGAATGTGTCAATATTGTTCTCCTTGCAATAGCTGATAATCGCCTTTGCAAGGGGATGTGACGAATTTGCTTCAAGAGAGCAGGCATAAGCCATAAGCTCTTTTTGTGTAATTCCAAGTGAATATATTTCGCGTATTTTCGGCTTGCCCTCAGTACAGGTACCTGTTTTGTCAAGAACGACAGTGGTGATTTTATGGGCAGTTTCAAGGCTTTCCGCCGATTTTATGAGAATACCTTGTTTTGCTCCCATTCCCGTGCCTACCATAATTGCCGTTGGAGTTGCAAGTCCAAGAGAGCAGGGGCAGGAAATAACAAGTACGGAAATTGCCGCTTTGAGAGCCGCCGCTGTATCGCCTGTGACAATAAGCCATATAATCGCCGAAATAAGGGCAATTGCAATAACCACGGGGACAAAAACACCGCTGATTTTATCTGCAAGCCTTGCAATAGGAGCTTTTGAAGCGGCAGCCTCCTCCACAAGGTAAATAATTTTTGAAAGGGTGGAGTCTTTTTCAGCGCGGTCACATCGGCATTTTACAAATCCTCCTGTTGAAACAGAGGCACTCATAAGTGTGTCACCGATATTTTTCTCAACAGGTATGCTTTCTCCTGTGAGAGCCGACTGGTCAACGGAACAGCTGCCCTCAATAACAGTACAGTCACAGGGGATTGCTGTACCTGCCTTAATGTGAATGATATCACCCACAACAAGATCAGCGGCAGCGATTTCTGTTTCTGTCCCATCGCGGATAACGAGTGCAGTTTTCGGCGCAAGGTTGATTAACGCCGTAACAGCGTCGGATGTGCGGCCTTTGCTTTTTGCTTCAAGGTATTTTCCGACGGTAATAAGTGTGAGAATCATTCCGCAGGATTCATAATATAGATTCATCATAAATCTGTGGGCCGCAGTTAAATCGCTGTGTCCCATATGATAAGCAACCATATATGTTCCGTATAAGCTATAGACGAAAGCCGCAGTTGCACCAAGAGCAATAAGGCTGTCCATATTAGGGGAACGGTGGAGCAGATTTTTAAAGCCGTTTCGGAAAAAGTGGAAATTCAGTGCGATAATAGGCAAAGTAAGAAGCAGCTGAGTCAGACAGAAAAGCATCATGTTTTCTTTTCCGTCGAGTATCGCAGGTGTAGGCAAGCCAAACATGTGTCCCATACATAGATAAAACAGGGGAAGCATAAAGCAGAGGGAGAGAATAAGCCGCTTCTTCATTGCCTTTGAATCGGTGTGGGCGGTAGATTTTTCAGTTTTTTTGCCGACTTCTGCCGCACCATAGCCTGCTTTTTCAACAGCTGAAATAATTTTTGCTGAATCGGTTGAATTTTCATCGTATTCAACCTGCATATAATTCCGCAAAAGATTTACATTGACATCGGAAACGCCGTCAAGGGCCTTTACAGCCTTTTCAACGTGAGTCTGACAAGCTGAACAGGTCATACCCGTAACATCAAATTTTGTTTTCATATAAGATTATTTATTCATCATTTTCTTTAATTCGCCGAAAAGCTCAACGTCGTTTTCGTTGACTTTTATGTTGGTACGCATTTTGTATCCCTCAGCGTTCATAACAGTGATTTCTACAATGCTGTCCTTGCTTACTTCACCAGCCGCAGCAGAGAGAAACATCAGCAGCTTTGGGTGGTCCTGTGTGAAACGCTCAAAAAGTGGCTTAATCTTTAAAAATCCCATTGGATTCATATTTTTTCATTCCTTTCATTCTTCATCAAAACGCAGTATAAGGTGATGTGGCAGGCATACAACGGGCATTTCCTCCGATTTGAGAGTACCTGTCTTAACGCAGGTATTATCGGGGCAATCAGCCTCGGAAATACGTATTTCGCCATTTCTTATCTCAATAATATTATAACCGCCGCCCTCGTAGTCTATCCTAATTTTTTCGTCCTCTGCAGCTGAAAGATCAAAGCTGTAAAGCTCCGTATTATCGCGGATAACCACGACTTTACGGCTTTCGGCAGGACGGAACATATACAATGATAAAGCGGCAGATACCGCAAAAACAATTATAACGCAGATAAGGATAATTTTTACACTTTTTGTCATATACCTTTACCATTTAATAAGAGGCTGATTTCGGTCAGCCTCTTAATTTTTTATAGGATAATGTTATGTCTTTAGCAAAAGCTATAGGCTAATAGCTAACGGCTAAAGGCTCAGCTTTACTTGATAAGAAGTGACTTACCTGTCATTTCAGCAGGCTGAGGAACTCCCATAATATCGAGCATTGTGGGTGCAAGGTCAGCAAGAACGCCGCCGTCAGCAAGCTTGCCCTCAACGCCTACAGCAATAAGGGGAACAGGATTTGTTGTGTGAGCTGTGAAAGGACTTCCGTCAGGCTCATACATCTTGTCAGCGTTACCGTGGTCAGCTGTAATAAGAGCTGCACCGCCCTTTGCAAGGATAGCGTCAACCATTCTGCCTACGCATTCATCAACAGCTTCAACAGCCTTTACAGCAGCGTCAAATATGCCTGTGTGACCAACCATATCGCAGTTAGCATAGTTGAGGATAATAACATCGTACTTGTCAGCCTCGATAGCCTCAACAACAGCATCGCAAACCTCGTAAGCGCTCATTTCAGGCTTCATATCGAATGTAGCAACATCGGGGGACTTGATGAGGATTCTGTCCTCGCCCTCAAACTGCATTTCCTCGCCGCCGTTGAAGAAGAATGTAACGTGAGCATACTTCTGTGTTTCAGCGATACGGAGCTGAGTTTTGCCGATTTTTGAGAGGTACTCGCCCATAGTCATTGTAAGCTGCTCAGGGGGATATGCAACGGAAACGTTAGGCATTGTTGCGTCATACTGAGCCATACATACGAAGTTAAGGGGGAAGAAGCCGTTCTTTCTTGTGAAGCCTGCAAAATCGGGATCTACAAATGCTCTTGTAATCTGTCTTGCACGATCAGGACGGAAGTTGAAGAAAATTACGCTGTCATCAGCCTTGATAGCTGCGCCGCCCTCGATAACTGTGGGGAGCATAAACTCGTCTGTAGCGTCGTTAGCGTAGGAGTTCTTGATAGCCTGAACGGGGTCAGTTTCATTAACGCCCTCGCCGTAAACCATAGCGGCATAAGCCTTTTCAACTCTGTCCCAAGCGTTATCTCTGTCCATAGCGTAGAAACGACCGCTGATTGTAGCGATTTTTCCAAGACCGATTTTATCAAGCTCAGCAACGGCTTCTGCCATATAATCAGCAGCAGAGGAAGGGGGAACGTCACGTCCGTCAAGGAATGCGTGGATGTAAACCTTGTCGAGACCGTTCTTCTTTGCCATTTCTACGATGCCGTAGAGATGCTCCATATGGCTGTGAACACCGCCGGGGGAGAGAAGTCCCATAAGGTGAAGTGCGGAATTTTTCTCCTTGCAGTTGTTCATAGCGTCAAGAATAGCCTTGTTATCAAAGAATGTGCCGTCCTTGATATCCTTGGAAATCTTAACGAGCATCTGGTATACGATGCGGCCTGCACCGATGTTTGTATGACCAACCTCAGAGTTGCCCATCTGTCCGTCGGGGAGACCAACGTCAAGACCGCTTGCACCGATAAGAGTGTTTGGTCCCTGCATATATTTGTCAATATTAGGTGTGTTTGCGGCTGTGATTGCGTTGCCGTAATCCTCGGCATTGTAGCCGAAACCGTCCATAATAATAAGAGCTACGGGTTTTTTAGACATAATTGTCCTCCTAAATAAAATTTATTAGTTGTGTCATCTCTTGAATGTCATATTTATTGGGCTTATGCCCAGAATATTACAATTCCGCTGTCGTAATCAAGCAGACAGCCCGAAGTAAAACCAAGTTTGCTTTTGAAATCGTAAACTATAACATCATGGCTTAAATCAAGGATTTTTTCTTCTTCCGTAAAATTAACAATATAATAAGGAACGCCTTTTTCTTTGATATATGTTTTTGTAAGCCAACGAGAATCCATTTCTGAAATTTCAGAAAGATTGATTTGCTTTTCAATCATTATATCTTCAAAGGTTTTATCGCTGTTTGCCTTTTCATAGCCTTTTTCTGCAAATTCCCTTTCGTACTTTTCAATTGTTTCTTCGTCTGTATAGAAAGAAACGGAGGCGAAAGTATCAGGGGCTTCGGGGAAAGGTGCATGAGGCTTTATTCTGAAATAGTAGTCCTCACATTCCTTTGGCAGAAAATCGGGAAATTCCCTTGTACGCAATTCAAATATATTGCTAAATCCGCAGGAATACACCGCTTGTTTCAGATGATAAAACGGCTTTGTACGGTTGAAAAATACCATTATCATGGGTAAACCGCAGATTATGACAGTCAGAGTAATAGCAATTACACGGCAGATAATTACATGTTTCTTATAGTAAAAATTCTGCTTGTATTTCCTGTAATATTCACGCAAAATTACATTTGCAAGGAAAAATGGAATCGTCAGAGCAAAAGCAATCTGATTAAAAGTGAACAGATTAATAAATCCTGTAAATGCAAGCACGAAAAACATTACTATATTTGTCAATACAAAGGAGAAAGTGACGGGAGTTTCTCTTGTTTTATCTTCCATAACGTCACCTTTTACGCCCAGAACAGGACGATTCCCTTGTCATAGTTGATAATACAGCCTGCGGAAAATCCCAGTTTTTCACTGAAATCATACACGGTAAAATCACGGTTGAATTCTGCTGCCATATTGTCGTCAAGTGCGTTAAGAACGAAATAAGGAACGCCTTTTTTATACAGATAATCATAGTGAAGTGAGCTTGGATTATCTAAGTACACAGTAATGTCATCTTCGGTTAATTCGTACTCACGGACAAATTTTGCAAAGGTTACATCAGGTTTCACTGGTTTATAGCCATTTTCTATGATTTCCGCTTCATATGCCGCCAAAGTATCATTGTCGGTGGAAAATTTAACAACTGCACTTGCTGCACTAAATTCCATTTTTTGGAGTCCATGACTTAATCTGAAATAATAATCCTCACAGTTGGGTGGGAGCTTTTTCGGCAGAGCCTGTGTACGGTTTTGCCTGATATTTTCAGCACCGCAGGAAAATACAAAAAGTTTCAGACCATAACAGGATTTACTGCTGTTGAAGCCCACGGACATAACCGTAGGAAGCATGAGCATAGCGGCAGTTAAAATTGAAATAATACGGCTGATTATTTCGTGTTTTCTGAAACGGCTATCCTCTGCGGATTTTCTGCGGAATTCGCAGAGTAAAACAGTTGCTCCAATGAGAAGTGCGGGCAATACCAGACAGAGCCAAAAGTTCATAAGAAATTCAATCATTGCTGCGAAACACAACACCAAAGTAATAAGTACGTTTATCACAATGAAGCTATCTTTAGTATGCAAAATTCATACCCCCTTCCCAGATGATAACAAGTCCGCTGTCGTAATTGAAAGCGCATCTGTGGGGAACTTTACCTTCACAGGTGTAAAGCACGGTATTTCCCAGTATTTCCGCCTGTATTTCAGCATCAAGATATTTAAATGTATCGTATGTGAGTCCCTGTTTAATATAAAATTCCTGTTTCAGATAAGATATCATTTCCTTATCGTCAAGATAATTTATATTTTCTTTTTCCTCATGCACATATTTCTCAAATGCCTTGTTCAAATCTGTGGATTTATAGCCTTTTTTCTTACATTCAGCTTCGAACTGCTCAATTGCAGCCCTATCGGTGCGGAATGAAAGAAACGCCATATCCACAAAGTCGGGAGCGATTTTATTTATGTCAGTATGAAAGAAATAGTCCTCGATATTTTCGGGGAGTTGTTCGGGAAAACGTTCCAAGGTTGTTTCTCTGCCGCCCTCATACCTAACGCCGTTTGTAAAAAGCTGCCTTTTAACGGAATACATATCCGCTTTGTCGCTGAAATTCATAAGAATTGCAGAGGGGATAAGTGAAGCGGCTATTGTCAGAATAGTTACCACACGGAAAATATTCAAGGGAAGTTTTAACTTTCCGCTTTTTCTGTAAAAGACATAGAGTACTACAATGAAGATATTTTCATATAGTATTATAGGGATAAGGGGTGCGACAATATCTGATGTTCCGTATGTAAGAACTGTGTAAATCGGAAGACCGATAAATAAACATACAGCATTGATAATCAAAAGTGCTATATGTCTTGCTTTTCTTTTGGAAGCCTTAGCTGCGTCAATTTCTGCGATTTTCTTAGTCATAGTAACCACCTCATAAAGATAAGAGTACAGGAAAATCCTGCCTATGACTATAGTATATCACAATAAATATTATTTGTCAATAGAAAATTATTGTTTTTCGATAATATTTTTCTGTTTTTCAAATCTGAGAAATCTGTTTAAATGTAGGGGCGGATATTATCCGCCCGCTGAATCAAATGAAATTAACCGTTTACAGCAGCCTGAACGATTGTGTTGAAGTCCTCAGCCTTGAGTGAAGCACCGCCGATAAGACCGCCGTCGATGTTGGGCTTAGCAAGAAGCTCAGCAGCATTTGCTGCGTTCATAGAACCGCCGTACTGGATTGTTACAGCGTCAGCAGTAGCCTGATCGTAGAGCTTAGCGAGCTGAGCGCGAATAAATGCGCAAACTTCCTCAGCCTGGTCAGGAGTAGCTGTAAGACCTGTACCGATAGCCCAAACAGGCTCATAAGCAATAACAACATTCTTAACCTGCTCAGCAGTTACGCTCCAGAGGTCAAGCTTAATCTGACGAGCGATAACTTCCTCAGTAATGTTGCACTCACGCTCCCACTTAAGCTCACCAACGCAAACGATAGGCTTGATGCCTGCATTGAGAGCAGCAAGAGTTCTCTTGTTAACAGTCTCGTCTGTCTCGCCGAAATACTGTCTTCTCTCGGAGTGACCGATTACAACGTACTCAACACCAAGCTCAACGAGCATAGGAGCAGAGATTTCACCTGTGAAAGCGCCCTTTTCCTCAAAGTGAACGTTCTCAGCACCGATTTTTACATTTGAACCAGCTGTTGTGTTCATAGCAGTTTCAAGGTTTGTGAAAGGTACGCAAGCGATAACCTCAACGTTACCCTCAGCGTTAGCAACGAGGGGCTTGATAGCCTCGAGGAGAGCCTTAGCCTCAACGCGTGTGTTGTTCATTTTCCAGTTTCCGGCAATAATTGCCTTTCTTGTAGACTTGTTCATTTCGATTTACTCCTTATATAAATTAAATTAGAATTTAACTTCATCCTCAGTAGCTCCGAAGTTATCGTAACAGTTTTCGTCGTCGCAGTCACAGTCGCAATCACAATCGCAACCGCAGTCACAATCGCCGCCGCAGCTGCACTTGTCCTTTATAGCAGCACCGTTGTTGCAGCCGTTATTGCTTGCTATGGATGTGTTTATAGCAAGACCTTTTTTAACAGGGGAAATGATAATTCCCAGTGCAAGTCCGAACAGGAAGCCTGAAACAGTAAGAAGTCCCATAACCAGCTTATCCTGCTGTGCTTTTTCAATTAAGTTATTCATAATTTTCAACTCCTTTTAAATAAGGGCGAATATTTCTATCCGCCCCTATCATATTGTATAAGCTTACTTTTCAGCGATAGCAGCTACACCGGGGAGAACCTTACCCTCGAGGTATTCGAGAGAAGCACCGCCGCCTGTGGAGATGTGGCTCATCTTATCAGCGAAGCCGAGCTGCATAACAGCTGCTGCGGAGTCACCGCCGCCGATGATTGTTGTAGCGTCTGTCTCAGCAAGAGCCTTAGCTACAGCGATTGTACCCTTAGCAAGTGTGGGGTTCTCAAATACGCCCATAGGTCCGTTCCATACAACAGTCTTAGCAGACTTAACAGCCTCTGCAAAGAGTTCCTGTGTCTTTGTGCCGATATCAAGACCCATCTTGTCAGCAGGAATAGCGTTGGAATCAACGATTTCTACAGCGATTTCAGCATCAATAGGATTGGGGAACTCAGCTGCAATTGTTGTATCAACAGGGAGAAGAATCTTCTTGCCGAGGCTTTCAGCCTTAGCGAGCATCTCCTTGCAGTAATCGAGCTTCTCATCGTCAACGAGAGAAGTACCGATAGAACCGCCCTGTGCCTTTATAAATGTATAAGCCATACCGCCGCCGATGATAAGTGTATCGCACTTCTCGAGGAGGTTAGAGATAACGTTGAGCTTGTCAGCAACCTTAGCACCACCGAGAATAGCAACGAAAGGTCTCTCAGGAACCTCTACAGCATTACCGAGGTACTGGATTTCCTTCTGCATAAGGTAGCCTACAGCTGTCTCCTTAACGAAGTTTGTAACGCCTGCTGTTGAAGCGTGAGCACGGTGAGCAGAACCGAAAGCGTCCATAACGAAAGCCTCTCCGTCAACGAGAGCAGCAAGCTCCTTGGAGAAATCTTCGCCGTTCTTTGTTTCCTCAGCACCGCGGAAACGTGTGTTTTCGAGAACAACGATTTCGCCGTCGTTCATTTCAGCAACAGCCTTCTTAGCGTTGTCGCCTACAACTGTATCGTCAGCTGCGAAAACAACCTTTGTGTTTACAAGCTCTGCAAGTCTTGCAGCAGCGGGAGCGAGGGAGAACTTAGCCTCAGGGCCGTTCTTGGGCTTACCGAGGTGTGAACAGAGAACAACCTTTGCACCATTCTCAACGAGCTTGTTGATTGTGGGGAGAGCAGCCTGGATACGGTTATCATTTGTGATAACACCATCCTTGAGGGGTACATTGAAGTCTACTCTTACGAGTACCTTTCTGCCTTTAACGTTAATGTCCTCTACAGTAACTTTGTTTAATCCTGCCATTGGTATGACATCCTTTCATTATAAAAATCAATGATGTTGTTAATTAAATAACAACCCTACAATATATTGTACACCATTTCGGAAAAAATTTCAAGTCTTTTTGCAATATTTTCAAAAATAATTTTTTCCTGATAACTAAAGACTAAAAGCTAATAGCTCACAATTATAACAGATATGATTTTTTTCTTCAAAACCTCTTGACAAATCCCACATTTCCGTGATATAATACACATATAAACCGTTGACGTGGAGATAAAGCTGAGTATGCTCACACAGAGAGTCCGGGACGCTGAAATCCGGATTGAAAACAGTTCAGCAAATGGACCACCGAGGGTGCGGTCAAAGGGTTGGATGCTTCAAGGGTGCGTATCTGTCAGAGTTGTTCTGAGGGGCGTTGTATCTTTCGGAGATATTCTGAGAGGCGTTGTGTTTTGTAGTGTTCCGTAACAATCCGAGTATTCCGCAACGTAAGGACGTGCGTTAAACGTCAGGGATATGATAGTATCCTGTAAGTGCATAGGTTATACCTATGAATCAAGGTGGTACCGCGGATAAAGTTTATTCGTCCTTGACAGAAGTTATGGATATTTCTGTCAGGGCTTTTATTTTACCCTACAGGAATACTTCTCATTTATTATGGAGGTAAACGGTATGCTGAATAAACGATGGTGACGCTTGGAACAAATTTTATCACGTATTAATAATCTATAAATAATCTATTTTGGAGGAAATGACTATGATTTTCAATGATGTTAATTTTGATACCTATTTAAAGAATTATCCCACAGAGGACGGCTTTTTCGGTAAATACGGCGGCTCTTATATTTCCCCTGAGCTGCAGACAGCTATGCAGGAAATTTCCCACGCTTACAATACTATCTGCAAATCCAGAAAGTTCATTGATGAGCTTCGCCGCATCCGCAGAGAATTCCAGGGCAGACCTACGCCCATTTCACATCTACAGCGACTTTCCGACAGCATCGGAACAGGTGTACAGCTTTATGCAAAGCGTGAGGACTTAAACCACACAGGTGCACATAAGCTCAATCACTGTATGGGAGAAGCGCTTCTTGCAAAATATATGGGCAAGAAAAAGGTTATCGCAGAAACAGGTGCTGGTCAGCACGGTGTTGCTCTTGCAACAGCTGCCGCATATTTCGGACTTGAATGCGACATCTATATGGGTAAGGTAGACATCGAAAAGCAGGCTCCCAACGTTGCACGTATGAAAATTCTCGGTGCAAGAGTTGTTGAGGTTACTGACGGTCTCCAGACCCTCAAAGAAGCTGTAGACGCAGCTTTTGCAGCGTATGCAAGAGAGTACAAGGATGCTATTTACTGCATAGGCTCTGTTCTTGGCCCTCATCCATTCCCGTTAATGGTAAGAGATTTCCAGAGCGTTGTAGGTATCGAGGCAAGAGAGCAGTTTATTGACATGACAGGTGAGCTTCCCGATGCTGTTGTAGCCTGCGTAGGCGGCGGCTCAAATGCTATGGGTACATTTGCAGGATTCTTAAACGACCCTGTTGATATTTACGGAGTTGAACCCCTTGGCAGAGGTACAGCTCTCGGTGACCACGCGGCAAGCCTTAAATACGGCACAGAGGGCATTATGCACGGATTCAACAGCATTATGCTGAAAGACGAAAACGGCGAACCAGCACCTGTTTATTCCGTTGCAAGCGGTCTTGACTATCCCTCATCAGGCCCTGAACACGCATTTTTACACGATCTGGGCAGAGTAAAATACGACGTTATCAACGATGAGGAAACAATCGACGCTTTCTTTACTCTTTCAAGACTTGAGGGTATTATCCCTGCTATCGAAAGCTCACACGCTATAGCATACGGAATGAAGCTTGCTAAAACGATGAAAAAAGGCTCTGTTCTTATTACCCTTTCAGGCAGAGGCGATAAGGATATGGACTATATCATCGAAAAGTACGGAATACGCTGATTTATCTTTGAATATGAACTCCTCGTTCCCTCTGGGCGGCGGGGAGTTTTTGCGTACAAAGAGATTTTTTGGTTGTAATATTTATATTCGACAAAATCATTGACATTTATTTCGTTTTATGGTACAATATCTACAAATAAATCGTTTGTCCTTGAAATTCAGAGAGGAGGAATTCTGATGAAAAAATTTCTTAGTTTACTTACTGCAACAGCAACACTTGTAACAGTTTCGGCATTTCCGATTGATACTGTTAAGGCGGCTGATGATATGTCAAAAACCGCACAGGAAATTGTTGATGATATTGTAATCGGCTGGAATCTCGGTAATACTCTGGAGGGAAAGAAAACAGAGATAACCGATGACCCATATTTTTATGAAACAGCTTACGGTCAGCCGATAACAACTAAGAAAATGATACTCGATGTAAAAGAAGCAGGCTTCAATGCGATACGAATTCCTGTAAGGTGGCATCAGAAGCTTGATGAAAACAATAATATCAGCGAGGCATGGATGAATCGTGTTCAGGAGGTTGTTGACTATGCCTATGATGAAGGAATGTACGTCATAATCAATATTCATCATGATTCAATTAATGGCTGGTTGCAGGCAGACTACGATTCATGGGACACCTATCAGGATAGATATGTTGCAATATGGACGCAGATTGCTGAGAGATTTGAGGATTATGACTATCATCTGATGTTCGAGGGACATAATGAAATTGTACGCAAAGGTACTAATGCAAGCGGAACTACAGAGTCGATATGGGGGTTCTGGTATGACTGGCAGCAGCCGTACCGTGAAGAAGCTATTGAGGTAGCAGCTAAATTCAATCAGCTGTTTGTAGATACTGTCCGCAGTACGAAGGGTAATAATGCGGAACGTGTGCTGATATGCAATACTTATGGCGCAAGCGGTGATGCCAATGTCATACACGATTTTGAACTTCCCACTGATACCGTAGAAGATAAGCTTATAACAGGCGTTCATTGCTATCTGCCCTATAATTTTGCACTTGGAGCAGATGAATATAAGACATATAGCTCAGTTGAGCTGCAGTCAGTATTCAATACATTGGATAAATATCTGGACGGACCTGTAATTATGGGCGAGTTCGGAGCATTGAACAAAGATAATGATGAAGAACGCATTCGCTACTATAATGAATATGTCACAACAGCTTTAGAAAAGGGCATTAAGTGCTTTATCTGGGATACTAATTCTCCTCAGATGGGCGGTTACAACCGTAACATAGGTGCATGGCGTGAGCCTGAGGTTACTGGTGCAATGCTTACGGCTGCTGGAGTTCAGGACGTATATCTTGAACCCGAACCTGATTATTCCGACAGTGATAATCTTGCAGCAGATCCCTTTGTATTCTCATCATGGACAAATAATGAGGGAAATGCAACGATTACAGAAAATACAGAGGATCATGTAACGCTTACGGTTTCCAACGGCGGAAATAAAGCTGGCGATGTTATGCTCAATTACGATTTATGGGAAGAAAACATGCAGTTCGAGGAAGGTAAAAAATATCGCATTTCCTTTGATATTGTGTGTGACGGTATTGAAGAAATAAACGGTGCGACTCTGAATATCGGATATACAACTTCCGATTATTCGACTGATATTATAGACTATGTAGAAGAGCTTACCATAACCTCAGAGAAAACGTATACAGAAATATATTATACACCGACAATGACCTATGACGGAGCATTCTATTTTTATCTGCAAAGCGGAAATAACGAAGCTTATACTGTAACGCTGTCTGATTTACAGGTTATAGAAGTAAAAATATCAGGTGATGTAAATGCTGACGGAGAATTTACCGTTGCAGATGTTGTCGCATTACAAAAGTGGATGTTGGGTATTTCTGACAATGCACTTGTCAGCTGGAAAGCAGGGGATCTCTGTGAAGATGACAGATTGGATGTATTTGATATCTGTGTTATGAGAGAAATGCTGTGTACATAAGTGCAATCAGCCATATTGATAAATAGTAGCATAAGGGTTGCAGGTTTCAGCTTTTGAAATCTGTAACCTTTTGCGCGTAAAGCAATTTTTTTCTTGACAACAGCCTAATATTGATGTATAATTATTGTTGAATTATTTTTTGAGATTATCTCAAAGGAGTTGAAACATATTGAAAAACACATTCGGCTCTGAAATAGCTGTGACTATATTCGGCGAAAGTCACGGTACAGCTATCGGTGCAGTTCTCGACGGTATGCCTGCGGGTATTGCCGTTGATGAGGAATTTATTGCCCGACAGATGAGCCTGAGAAAATCCGTGGGAGCTATTTCAACTCCCCGAAAGGAAGCGGACGAGGTTAAAATCGTCAGCGGAGTTTTCAACGGCAGAACTACGGGTACTCCCATAACTTTTATAATTGAAAATCAGGACACAAGAAGCCGCGATTACGGCGAACTTGCCTATAAAGCGCGTCCAGGACATGCAGATTATACCGCTGATGTAAAATACGGCGGATTTCAGGATTTCCGCGGCGGCGGACACTTCTCAGGACGTATTACCGCTGGTATCGTTGCGGCAGGTGCAGTTGCCATTTCTGCTCTTAAAGAAAAGGGTATAACAATTGGTACTCATATTCTCTCCTGCGGCGGAGTTTATGACCGCGGCTTTGAGAATATCAAGGAGGATATTGCTTATCTTGACGGCAGGGAATTTGCTGTGCTTAATCCCGAGGCTGAGGAGCCTATGAAAGCGGCTATAATGGCGGCTAAATCCGAGGGCGACAGCGTAGGCGGACGGCTTGAAACGGCTGTTTACGGTATGCCTGCCGGTGTCGGTGAGCCTTGGTTTGATACAGTGGAAAGTCTCCTTTCTCACGCGCTTTTCAGCGTTCCTGCGGTTAAGGGTGTTGAATTTGGTGCAGGCTTTAATTATGCCGATATGAGGGGAAGTCAGTCTAATGACCCATTTGTGAATGAAAATGGCGATATACGGACTTCTACCAATAACTGCGGCGGCATTCTTGGCGGTATAACCAACGGTATGCCTATATTGTTCCGCTGTGCCGTGAAGCCTACTCCCTCTATTTATAAGGAGCAGAATACTATTGATATGCGAAACGGCGAAAATACGACGCTTCAGATACAGGGACGTCATGACCCTGCCATTGTTCACCGCGCAAGAGTTGTGGTGGACAGTATAACTGCATTAACGCTTATTGACCTGCTTTGTCAGAAGTACGGAGCAGATAAATTAATAGAAAAGGACTGATTAAATATGTCAATGACTTTTATCAGAGAGCTTCCAAAGCCCTCAGACATCAAGAATGAACATCCCGTATCTCCTGAGCTTGCTGCAATCAAGGCTCAGCGTGATGAGGAAATAAAGGCTGTATTCCGCGGTGAATCCGATAAGTTTCTTCTTATCATAGGCCCTTGCTCCGCTGATTCTGAGGAGCCTGTAATCGATTATATCACAAGACTTCGTGAATTACAGGAAAAGGTCAAGGATAAAATTCTCATTATCCCCAGAATTTACACAGGTAAGCCCCGTACAACAGGCGACGGCTACAAGGGTATGCTCCACCAGCCAAATCCTACAGCTATGCCTGACCTAGCAAGCGGTATTGTTGCTGTAAGAAACCTCCATATCAAGGCTCTTGCAGAGACAGGCTTTACAGCGGCTGATGAGATGCTCTATCCCGAGAATTACAGCTATCTTGACGATATTCTTGCATATGTTGCAATTGGCGCTCGTTCTGTTGAAAATCAGCAGCACAGACTTGTTTCAAGCGGCGTTTCAATCCCTGTTGGTATGAAAAATCCTACAGGCGGCGATATTTCTGTAATGATGAACGCTATTACAGCGGCTCAGCACTCCCATGCGTTTATGTATCGCGGCCACGAGGCAAAGAGCGACGGAAATCCCTATGCTCACGCTATTCTTCGTGGTTATGTCAATGAGAGAGGACAGTCCTTCCCCAACTATCACTTTGAGGATTTATATCGCCTTGCTCAGACATATGCTGAAAAGGATTTGAAAAATCCTGCACTTATTGTTGATACAAATCACGCAAATTCGGGTAAGCAGTACCTTGAACAGGTGCGTATCTCAAAGGAAATACTTCACAGTATGCGTCACAGCGAGGATATCAGAAAGCTTGTCAAGGGTCTTATGATTGAAAGCTACATCGAGGACGGCTGCCAGAAAATCGGTGAGGACATCTACGGAAAGTCCATTACGGATCCTTGCCTCGGCTGGGAAAAGTCTGAAAGACTTGTGCTTGATATTGCTGATATTTTATAAGCTGAAATCTATTCATAATAACATACC
>JAZSEJ010000032.1:0-2678 GCA_045531615.1 Ruminococcus sp. | reverse complement strand
CTGAAGTGCTATCCCGATTTCTGTAAGGAAAATGCGAGAGCAATTCTGGAACAGGAGATCGGTAAGGTGTTCCTTGAAGTGCTTGAGGATGCTGGTGTGTTCAAGAGGACGGATGCAGGCAAAAAAGCATTTTTAAATCTGGTTTCTTCATTATAAAATAACGAAAGCCCCTCTGAGAGACATACTTCTCCCAGAGGGGCATCATGTTAAATATCCTTCTTATCCACCCAACCAGTCACATACTGACCAATAGGCTTTTTACCGCAATAACCAGCCTTCGTTGTAATACGATATCTGCCATTGACCTCCACGCCGTCATACAGATAGAACGTACCGCTTTTCTTCACACCGGACTGCGCCGTAGAAGAAGCATACAGCGTTGTATTCTTCAGCGTAATCTTATCGCCCTTCTTGTGAGCCTTTTCCGCTGTAAATACAGATGTGCCATTCTCATCAAACACAGAATAGCCAGCCTTACAGGACTTCTTCGCATTATCCAGACTCTTGAACGCACCGGTCTGTGATTTCACATCATCCCAGGAAGTACGCACACGGTAAATCTGACCCTCCGTCGATTGTCAACCCAAAATTGTACAAAAATTATTTAGCCATGTTCAGAGCCTTAAACTCAACAGGAGATAAGTAACCGAGAGAGCCATGAATGCGAGAATTATTGAACCAATGGACATAATCAGCAAGTTGAAAATTAAGTTCATCAAGAGAAGCAAAGGTTTTATTCATGGCAAATTCAGTTTTGAAAATTTTATAAGTTGCTTCAGAAACAGCATTATCATAAGGACAGCCTTTATGACTGAGAGAACGTCTGATACCAAAGGTACTGATAAGTTCATCAATAATTTTGTTCTTGAATTCACAGCCTCTGTCGGTATGGAAAATACGTATTTTGGAAAGATTAACGCTGCTATTGAGAAATGCATCGTATACAAGCTCTGCGTTTTTCTTTGTACTGGCTGAATATCCTATAATTTCCCTGTTGAAAAGGTCAATTAATATGCACACATAACACCATCTGTCCTTTACTCTTACATATGTAAGGTCGCTGATTACTACTTCAAGATACTCTCTGTCATTGAATTTTCTGTTTACTTCATTTGCGATTTTTTCCTCATTACATGTGCTTTTATGAACCTTAAACTGCTTGATTGTATAGTTTGATACAAGTCCATATTTGTCCATAACACATCGTATTCTCTTACGTGAAGCAATGATATTTTTCTTTTGAAGTTCAATTTTAATTTTCCTTGAACCATAATTGTTACGGCTGTCTTTGAAAATTTTTATAATCTCATTTTCAAGCCTACTGTCAATTTTTCTTGTTTTTCTCTTGTAATATACAAGGCTTCTTGGTATTCCAAGTTTTTTACACATGGCGCTGATACTGTACTTATGTCGGTTAGCGAGAATTATTTTGACTTTCGTGCCATTATCAGCGCCGCTTGTTTTAAAATATCAGCCTCCATTTCAAGTTCCTTTACACGCTTTCTTAACTCTATCAGCTCATTTTCTTCAGGTGTTCTGTTATCTCTGGCTATGAATGAACCCGAATTATTGAAATCTCTCACCCACTTTGTCACACTTGATTTTGCTATTCCGTATTCTTTTGCTACAGAATTTGATGATTTTCCACTTTTTACAAGCTCTACTATCTGCCTTTTAAATTCATCTGTATAATTTCTTGTTTTTCCTGGCATTTTTTTCCACCTTACCTTTTTTATTTCTATTATATCATGGCTAAATGTTTTCTGTCCAATTTATTATAACCGATCCAGGTATGTATCTTTTAGGGTTTGCTTACTGTGGCTTTGGAATTATAAGTGGTACTGTAAGCTATGGTACTCTTACAGCTATATTACAGCTTATTTCACAAATACAGGCACCATTTGCAAATATAACAGGCTATCTGCCGAAATATTATGCTGCAACAGCAAGTGCTGAAAGACTTCGTGATGCTGAAAGCTTTGATGATGATTGTACAGAAGAAGTTGTCAGCCGAGATGAAATAAACTGCTTTTATGATAAGGAATTTAAAGCAATAAAAATTAAAGACCTTTTCTTCAGATATGACAGCAGTGACAAAGGTAATGTTCTTCATAACCTGAGTTTTGATATAAACAAAGGTGAAAATATTGCTTTTACTGGGCATTCGGGCTGTGGAAAGTCAAGCTTGCTTAAACTTCTTATGTGTCTTTATCATCCTGACAGCGGTAAAATGATGATAGAAAAATCAAATGGCAAACAAGCTGAACTTACAAGTAAATGGCACAGGCTATTTGCATACGTTCCACAGGGCAATTGCCTGATGAATGGAACGATTAAAGACATTATCACATTTTCAGATACAAATGCAGATGAACACAAACTCAGCTTTGCACTTAAAGTATCCTGTGCCTGTGAATTTGTATCAGAGCTTGAAAAAGGCGTTCATACTATGCTTATGGAAAGAGGAACAGGACTTTCTGAAGGACAGATGCAAAGGATTGCAATTGCAAGGGCAATATATTCAGATGCACCAATACTTATTCTTGATGAGGCTACAAGCTCTCTCGATGAACAAACAGAAAAACATCTGCTTGAAAACATAAAAAGTATGACTGATAAGACAGTTCTTATTGTTACACATCGTCCTGCGGCACTTGATATCTGCGACAAAATAATAC
>JAZSEJ010000086.1:0-5839 GCA_045531615.1 Ruminococcus sp. | reverse complement strand
GCTACGATCCGACTTCACAGAAAAGATTGTAGACGGCTCATATTACGCACAATGCGATACTGTCGGAACTGTCGGCAATGTAACTGGTAGTGTTATCCCGGTAAATTATATTACTGGGCTTGAAACATCAACGATTGCAAGCATACATCAGTGGGGAGAGGATGAAGCGGATGAATCAGTTATTGATGATGCATTTTATGCTTCATTGAACTCACAAGCCTTTGGTGGCAATATAGCCGATTACAAGGAAAAGATGAAGAAGATTGCAGGTGTTGGCGGTGTAAAGGTGTATAGTGTTGCTGAATGGCAGGGCGGTGGAAATGTTGGCATTGCCTTTACAACATCATCTTACACAAAACCGAGTGACAGCTTCGTGGATTCTGTACAGACACAGATTGACCCGGTACAGAATCAAGGGGCAGGAATGGGAATTGCACCGATAGACCATGAAGTTACAGTGTTCGGGGTATCAGAAGTGCCAGTGGATATTGCTATGAATCTGACATTGCAGAATGGCTACACATGGGATGATGTTGCAGAATATGTGAATGCTGCAATAGATTCTTATTTTGCAAGTCTGAATGCAGACTGGGATAATTTAAGCAATATAATTGTGAGAATATCTCAAATCGAAACACGAATACTTGATATAGCCGGGGTAATCGACATTACAGGCACAACCATCAACGGAACAGAAAGCAATCTGACAGTTGATAAGAACTCTATAGTTATAAGGGGGGCTGTAAATGCGACAACCTAATGATATATTGAGTTACTTGCCGGAAGTTTTCAAATCAATTAAAGAGTTTAAAGTGTTTGCAGATTGCGTGAACCCTGAACTACAGAAAGTATGGGATGCGGTAGCAGCAGCTTATAATGATCTGAACCTTTATACCATGGGCGAAGATAAAATCAAACGATGGGAAAAGATACTTAAAGTTCAGCCCATGGGAACAGATACGATTGAGGATAGGCGATTTAGAATCATAAATCGCCTTAATGCAATTCTTCCATACACCTATAGGATGTTGGAATACCATTTAACTCAAATGTGTGGGGCTGATGGATATACAGTAAAACGTGATATTGCAGCATCTTTATTAACTATAAGAATTGCATTAACATCCAAGAAACAGTATTCAGAAATATTAGAGTTTGTAAAAGAGATGATACCTGCAGATTTAGTGTTAGATTTTAGCCTTTTATATAATCAGCATTTAACTCTTGCAGGATATACCCATGGGGAATTAACGGCATACACCTATGGGGCATTGAGAGATGAAGTAATCAGTTAAAAAGAAAGGAAAGTAAAGATGAAGAATACAACAAATTATTCTCTCTTACTTCCTGAGGAAAATGATTTTTATAGTGTTCATGATATGAATGCGAATACAGAAATCATTGATACACAACTGAAAAATAATCAAAATGCAACAGATAATCACACGGCAAACAAAAGCAATCCGCATGGAGTAACAAAGGCACAAGTAGGACTTTCGAATGTGCCGAACGTGGCAACCAATGACCAAACACCGACGTATTCGGACACAACTACACTTGCAACTTTGGTAAGCGGTGAGAAACTGAATGTGGCATTTCAGAAAATCAAATTAGCAATAAGCCGATTGATAACCCATTTAGCTGATACAGTCGGGCATATAACATCGGCAGAGCGGAGTTTGTGGAACAGCAAAGCGGATGGAAGTTTATTGAATAACAGAATACCGCAATATCACAACGTGAAAACACAAGCTGAACTGGATGCAGTCATGAATGAACATTCTGCAAGCCTTGTAATAAATACCTATTACAATTTCACTTTAAGTGTTGCAGTAGCAGGCTTATCAATTATGGGCGGTACTTATTTTGTAGAGGGTATGAAAACAAGTGATGATTATGAGTGGCAGAGAATGACGAAATATCCACATGGTGCAGATTTGCCGCCTTTGCTGATAATGGGGCGGTCAAAATATAGCGGTACATGGACGAGTTGGGAAACATTGCCATGAAAAGCGAAGTCCTTGCCAAACAAGATGCAGCAACAGCCATTACAACTTCCAATATTGCAAATCAAAGTGTCAAGTATGCTACGAACTCCGGCGGTGTTGCATGGACAAATGTTACAAGTAAGCCTGCAACATATCCGCCGAGTACACATACACATAATGTTTCAGATGTAACCGGGCTGCAAACTGCATTGGATGCAAAGCAGAGTACAGCAACAGCGATTACAACAACGAATATCGGGAATCAGACTGTAAAGCACGCAACAACGGCAGGAACTGCAAATGCGGTTGCATGGGCGAACGTGAGCGGAAAGCCAACAACATTTGCACCGAGCAGCCACACACACGATGATAGGTATTTTACAGAAGCAGAAGTTGCAACTTTGCTTGAACAAAGAGTCCATATCGGCTCATTTGCGAATAATAGATTGTCATTGCAGTGGGTAGATACAACGAGCGAATTAAGAGCATTTATAGATGGTGTGGATGTTGGCAGTGTGACAATAGCAAAAGGATAAACTCAAAAGAAAGGACAACACAAGATGAAAGAATTCATAACACAGTATTGGATAGAAGTATTTTTTGGACTTGCTATTGCAGGTCTTTCTTATTGCTTCAATAGCATCAAGAAGAAAATGAAAGAGCAGGAAAAACTTAAAGAGGGATTGATTGCGATGCTACACGATAGGTTATTTCAATCTTGTATGTACTTTATCAACAAGGGCGAAATTGGACTTTCAGAGTTGCAGAACATAGAAAAATTGTATGAAGCATACCACAATTTAGGTGGTAACGGAACTGGAACAGAACTCTATGAAAGGGTTCTTGAATTAAAGATTATAAAATAGAAAGGGTGTTTATTATGGATTTATCAAATTATGTAACTGTAATGCCAATTATTATTATCTGCTATTTAGTAGGGATGATATGCAAGTCAATCAGCAAGATTCCTGACAAGGCAATCCCATGGATTGTAGCAACAGTCGGGGCTTTAATTGGGATTCCTGCAATGTATGTTATGCCGGAGTTCCCGGCAACTGATGTTATTTCGGCAATTGCCGTTGGTATTGCATCAGGACTTGCAGCAACTGGAACACATCAGATATATAAGCAGGCAACTAAGGGGGAATAGGTCATGAAAATTAATGTACACGCAGGGCATAACCCATCAGGCAAAATTGCTTGTGGGGCAAGTGATTTATTGGATGAATCAAAAGAAAATCGCAAGATTACAAAGGAACTTATCAAAAACTTGAAAAAGGGCGGTGCAACTGTTTATGATTGTACTGTTGACAACGGAAAGAACCAGTCTGATGTTCTGAAAAAAATCGTTGTGAAATGCAATGCTCATGGTGTTGATTTAGATGTATCAATCCATTTAAACAGCGGTCGCAATGATAAAAAGGGCGATGGTTCAGTAGGTGGATTTGAGATTATCGCTTACAGTTGGAACAAAGAGAAAAAAGCAATTGCTAATAGATGCTGCAAAGCAATGGAGAAACTCGGTTTTAGAAATCGTGGGTTAAAAACATCAACATCGCTGTATTATCTTAAAAAGACAAAAGCAGATGCATTATTATTTGAAATCTGTTTTGTTGATGATAAGGACGATTACAAATTGTATAAGAAAGTCGGATATAAGAAGATAGCAAAAGTATTAGCTGATGCAATTCTTGGATAAGTTTAAGGGAAGTTTTAAGGGCAGTCTTGATGGCTGCCCTTTTTTGTTTGTAAAAAATAACTAAAAATCGACATATAAATTCATAAAAATTGCACATATACAAATAATCTGATAAGGGCTATAATGATATACAGTTTTGGCAGAACGAAGAAAGGGGAATAATAAAAATGAAAAAGTGTAAATATTGTCAGATGGAGATTCCGAAAAAAGCAAGGGTTTGTCCAAACTGTAAAAGAACATTAAAAAGTCACGGATGTTTAGTTTCTATAGCGGTTATCATTTTGCTTTTCGCAGGTGGAACGATAGCAATAACATCATCATTAGATTTTAATGATTCCTTACAAAAAGAAATATCAGGTGTTTCGGATGAATCTGAATATATAACAATGGAAGAATTTAATAAAATCGAAAATGGAATGAGTTACAAGAAAGTATGCAAAATAATAGGTTTTAATGGAGAATTAACTAGCACGGCAGGTTCAGGAGAATATGTTGTAGAAATATATACTTGGTACGGAAACGGAGTAGCCGGAAGCAATGCGAATGTAACATTCCAAAATGGAAAAGTTACTGGAAAAGCACAAGTAGGATTGAAATAGAAAAAATTAGTATACAGACAAATAAAAAGGGCTAGAATACACTAGCCCTTTTATTGATATGATAATCGGTGGGCAATGTCCACCTTGCGTCCACACTGCACAAGATTTATCAAATGTCATAAAATTATGTTAGATGATAAAATATTTTCACAATCCGTGCAACCACGCACTTCGCAACAGTTGACTGGTGCTATTAAGTGTTGTAAAGTGCTATAATAAGGGTGTATTATAAGTCCATGCGGTAGTGGCAAGAAATACAAACACTGTTGTGGAAACCGCTGATAAATCAAGGGTTTGAGAATTTGCATTACATTGAAAAATGCTCAAAAATCGGTTTTTGTCCACCGCTTGCCACCCTAATTTGAATAATATATTAAATGGTGGACACGTTTTGACGAATAAATATTTCAGTAGCAACTGTGGCTTCTTCTTTAGTGAGGAAGCCACTTTTAATTTTTTGTATCATATAATCATTTAGCTTCTGCATTTGTATTAACCTTTCTTTTTAGATCATTGAAATTAACAACCCTGCTATCTGTATCTAAACTTCCCATTGCTTCAAATTTATCTACAGCATCATTTCTCATTTTGTCTGTTACATGGACATACGTTTCAAGTGTGGTACGCACATTGCCGTGACCTAATCTATCAGACACAGCCTTGACTGGAACTCCTGCTTCAATAAGCATTGTTGCATGAGTATGTCGCAATGCATGGAAATTAAAAGTTATACCTAATTCAACATTGATTACTTTAGATGCATATTTTATAGTATCACTTCCACGGAACTCACCATTTTCTTTTATAAATACCGGGAATGTTCTTTCTAATGGAATTTCAAAGTCCATATCCTGCATTGGTATAATTCGCTTTACTTTTCGATGCGTTTCAGTAACTTCATCTTTAAGGTATTGTTTGGTGTATAGTTCAGCATATTCTTCTTCATTTGCTTCTTGCCATGCCTTGTAAGTCTTAAGTGCATCCAGTAGAGAATCACCTACATCTATAGTTCTGTAAGAAGAAGATGTTTTGCATGAACCGAAATACCATCTTGTCGATGATTTGCCACGTACACCACGTTTTCTTTTGCCGTCTGAAACCTTGCCTTCCTTTTCAATCTTTTTTGCGATTTTATTTACTGTTATTTTTTTCTTTTCAAAATCAATGCAATCCCATGTCAATCCATATACTTCTGACACACGCAACCCGGTATAATATGCAGTCAGTATTGCATAGTAGGTGGCAGGAACTTTCTCGAATCGTTCCAAAATGCGGTTTACATCAGTTTTTGTCAGTATAATTATTTCCCCTACGTCAGAATCGCTTGACATATTCGGCAATGATACATCCTCAGCCGGATTGTTTTGAATTAGTTTGGCAGTTACTTTTGCATACTTGAATGAGCCTTTCATTATTTTCAGGATGTTCTTCATGAATGACTTTGTAAAAGCACGATTTACATAAATATCATTAATCATTTCCTGCAAGATTAATGTGTTTACTGATTTCAACTTATAATGCCCGATTCTTGGTTTGAAATGATTGTTGATGAT
>JAZSEJ010000069.1:0-2350 GCA_045531615.1 Ruminococcus sp. | reverse complement strand
TCCATTCATCGAAAAATACGCCCAAGCCGAAACACAGCTCACCGCCCTCAACACATCCTTCCCCGAAGCCTTGAAAAAATCCATCCTACAGGAAGCTGTACAGGGCAGACTTGTTCCGCAAGATCCAAATGATGAGCCTGCATCCGTTCTTCTTGAACGCATCCGAGCAGAGAAACAGTCACTTATCAAGGCTGGCAAGATCAAAAAGGACAAGCACGAATCGGTCATCGTGACAAGGGATAAAATTCCTTATGAGATCATCGACGGAAAAGAACACTGTATTGCGGAGGAAGTGCCGTTTGAGATTCCGGAGGGGTGGTGTTGGTGTAGATTGATTGATATAATTAAATATAAACCGACAAACGGGCTATCTCCAAAAGGTGTAGATTATAAAACGGATGTAAGAAATCTTACTTTAACAGCAACAACATCAGGCAGATTTAAGTCTGATGCTTTTAAGTACGTTGATATTTCTCATGCAGATGCAGAAAAATATTGGCTTGAAAATGGAGATATTCTTATTCAGCGTAGCAATTCTCGTGAATTAGTTGGAACAAGTTGCATATATTATGGGAATGAAATGTCATATATATATCCTGATTTGATGATGAGAATTCACACATCCAATGAGATTAATGTAAAATATATAGACTATGTCCTTAAATCTCCATTCATTAGAAAGTATTATTCCCGTAATGCTTCTGGAACTTCAACAAGTATGCCTAAAATCAATCAACAGATGGTTTCATTGACGCTCATACCGCTTCCTCCACAAAATGAGCAAGAACGTATAGTCATCAGAATAGATGAACTCCTAAAATTCTGTGATAAGCTATAAAATCGGGCATACTCTCGTTTTCGAGGGTATGCCCATTCTTTTACCAGTCGATAATCGTATCTACAATTTCACGCTGTTCCGTGGCAGTCTTACGCAGATAGATGCGTGTGGTTTCAATGCTCTCATGTCCCATCAGATCGGCAAGAAACGCAATGTCATTGCAGCGTTCCAGAAAACTCTTTGCAAAGCGATGACGGAATGAATGTGGATAAACCACTTTCGGATCAATGCCGTACTTGACCGCAAACTTCTTCAATTCGCCCGAAATGCCCCTTGTGGTGATACGCTGTCCACGCTGATTCAAGAAGATAAAACCGCTGTCCTGTTTCTTTGCGTCAAGCCACGCAAGGGATTCTTCCTGCAAGGATTTCGGAATGTAGATACGGCGGAGCTTACCGCCCTTGGAATACAAGTCAAGATAACCGAGCCTGACATGTTCCACCTTGATCTGTATCAGTTCGCTTACTCTTGCACCCGTAGCCGCAAGAAAGCGGATCACAAAGTACCAGAACAGCTCGTCATCTTCTTTCAGATGCTGCTTGAAGTACAAGTAATCCGCTTCACTGATCACATTTTCGAGGAACGGTTTCTGCTGCACCTTGACAAAAGAGAGCTTCCACTTCTCCTTTCCGACGCTTTCCAGATAGCAGTTCATACCACGCAGTCGAAGATTCACAGTCTGCGGTCTGAAATTGTCCACCAGCCACAACTTGTACTGATTCAGATTTTTCTTTGTGACTGTGCGGTACTGTTCTGTGAACTGCCTAAAAGCAAAAAGGTACGCAGATTTTGAGTTTTCGGACAGATTTGTCTTGTCCAGATAAGTCTTAAATTCGTCAATCATATCGAAAGACCTCCTTTCAATATGATTGTAACATATTACTTTGAAATCTGGTTGATGATGGGGAGGAGTTGTTCGATTTTGGCGACAATGCGGTGTTGTTCTTCGAGTGGGGGGAGCGGTAGCATTAAACTTCGAATTGCTTCTTGAAATAAATTTGATTGAGCGGTGGTTTTGGTTTTTGAACGAATCTGTTCTTGTATAAGCTCTGACTGAATACAAAACATGATCCATTTACTTGAAGTAAATATTGGAGAAATCATCGCTGCACTACGTACCATAACATAGTTATTTGAATCCTCCACAACACAGGATCTTCCAACACTACCTGAACACGATATTAAAATGTCGTTTTGTTTGGGATTGCATCGTTTAGATATTACTGTATATTCATCCTTATCAACATAATCTACATCATCAAGTTGGATTGCTCCATTCAGAATGTTTCTTGCTGAAAGCAAATAATACCCCTCATATTGAGGTATCCTGCGAGGTGTTTTATGCTCGCCGTCAGTAATTTTTGAAGAAATTGAACCTAATCTTGTCCATTCCCACCCCTCCGGAATCTCAAACGGCACTTCCTCCGCAATACAGTGTTCTTTTCCGTCGATGATCTCATAAGGAATTTTATCCCTTGTCACGATGACCGATTCGTGCTTGTCCTTTTTGAT
>JAZSEJ010000104.1:0-43821 GCA_045531615.1 Ruminococcus sp. | reverse complement strand
AGCTCCGTAATCGCCTGTCGCCGAAGAAACTCCACGATAGCCTGCCGCCGAAGAAGCTCCGTAATCGCCTGTCGCCGAAGAAGCTCCGTAATCGCCTGCCGCCGAAGAAGCTCCGTATTTGCCTGTCGCCGAAGAAGCTCCGCAAATGCCTGTCGCCGAAGAAGCTCCGTAATCGCCTGTCGCCGAAGAAGCTCCGTAATTGCCTGTCGCCGAAGAAGCTCCGTAATCGCCTGTCGCCGAAGAAACTCCACGATAGCCTGCCGCCGAAGAAGCTCCGTAATCGCCTGTCGCCGAAGAAGCTCCGTAATCGCCTGCCGCCAAAGAAGCTCCGTATTTGCCTGTCGCCGAAGAAGCTCCGCAAATGCCTGCCGCCGAAGAAGCTCCGTAATCGCCTGTCGCCGAAGAAGCTCCGTAATCGCCTGCCGCCAAAGAAGCTCCGTAATCTTCATTGGATTTTTTTTCGTTATTTATATTTGACTTACAATAATCAATAGCAAGCTTAACTATTCCTGCAATATCTAACCTTGCCCCTATCTTGATATGCTTACCGCATATCTTGCTGTCGGCATCTCTTTTATCAGATACTTTGTCAAGCTCAACCTCATGGTATACGCTTTCAGCAGGAACATAATACCTAAAGCAGTCAAGCGGATTCTCACAAGCGTGAAAACCGCTCTCACATAATACTGCTTTTTCTTCGTGATACTCTTTACCTTCCTCAAACTGGAATCCTCTGCAAGTCATATCTTTGTTGAATCCTTTATATGCTTTCATTTTATCACCTTATCCTTCGTATTTATAAGCAACAAACGTTACATTTTCCGTTTTTTCGAGACTTTCGAGAATGCTTTTTACCGTGTTCCAATCTCCGCCTGCAAGACCGCAGCCGATTTTATAAGGGATAGCAATAGCAACGCTTATGTATAGAGGTACGCCATTTATATCTCTAAATTTTGATATAGCATCTATTAAGCCACTGCGCAGTGCATTGTAATCCGTTTGGATTTTTTCACTCCCGTAACCGTCCTGACCAAAAATGTTAAAAAATATTTTACCACGACATTTGACCGTCAGAGCTTTACCGAGAAGGTCAGCACTGCACTTTTTGCAACACAAGTCCCTGTACTCGTTGTATACGTCAGGGTACTTGTTTTTGATTTGTAGCGCTACACCGCCGCCCATTACTCCGTGGCAGTTGACTTGATGCGCTATGATCTGGAATGGTGTTTCAAGTAAATCACCGTTTATTATAATCATGTGTAAATTCTCCTTTACATTTCACTTTTTTGCCTTGATATAAGGCTATTGCAGATGCATGGTCTTAATGCAAAGTTTTCTGCATAATCGATCGTTGCAAAATATCTGCGGTTCTTGCAAGCCGTGCAGTCAAATCCGTCTTTATCAGGCTTTGAGATCTGATTGTACTGCAACACTTGCCATTTCAAAAAGCCAAGGTGAGTCAGCGATTTTACTGTATCCATTTTTTACACTCCTAACAATTCACGAAGCTCGGCATCTTTGTACGCTGAATGCGTTTTTCGAGAATCTTCCCCGAGCATAAGCATCGGAAAACACATTTGATGCAAGCGACTGTATATTCTTTTTTTATTCGAGTTCTGCGGATTGTAATACTCTTGCTGTGTAATGTTGGTTGTGATAATCAGCGGTAAGTTCGCACGATATCTGCTGTCAATGACGTTAAAGATATTTTCGGCAGAGTATTCTGTTTCGCGTTCTGCTCCAAGATCGTCAATGACAAGTAAATCATATTGATTCAGGCTGTCAAAAAACGCCTGTTTACCTTCATATGTTCCTGATAACAAAGTGTTTATTTTTGGGAAACTTGTCATCAGGCAGCTATAACCTTTGCTGATTAAAGCGTTAGTAATACAAGCAGCTAAGTATGATTTACCTGTACCGTTGTCGCCGAATATTATAAACCCTTTTCCGTTTTTTCGCAATTTAATAAAATTTTCTACATATTTTTCCCCGACCGCAAACAGCTTTGAGCATCGCCCGTCTGAGTTTGCAAAAGTCTGATTTGAAGGTCTTATATCAAGATTACTTTTCGATCGCTCTATTGCTTCTTGCGAAAAGATGTTTTTGATTCGCTGCCGTTCTTGTTTGTCTCGTTCTGCTTCGCATTTGCACATACAATATGGTTTTTTCTCGATTCCGCAGAGACTTGTTCTTACTTGCTTCGGGGTATTGCATTTGCCGCAGTACAACAGCCCGTCCTTGATGTAGTCTCCTTTGCTTGCGTTCGGCTCGGTGTTATCTGCGATATTTGACAAAATTTGCGAAAATCCGTCCATTATATTCTCATCTCCTTTGGATAATTGCTATACTCGATAAACACTACTGAGCCAGTATTATAAAATGCTTGTATCATATTGCTTATTTTAGAATTGCTAAGAAGAAGTATTCTTTTGTTGCTATATTGAGATTTACACAATACGTGTCTCACCACCCGAGTACCCAAAGGGTCGTCAGGCAGCACATCATCTTTTAAAGCGTCTTCTATTTCATATATAAGCTTTCCAAGATCCATTATATCAAACAGCCGTTCTTCCACTATAGTTATTATTTCATTTCTATCTCTTAGCAATGCTTTAACTGTTAAAAAACCACAACTGTTTTTTATTCCGGCTTGTTTGAATACACGAGAAATATACTCAGATTTAAATTTTTCATGCTCCCTAAGACATTTTTCGCACAGCTCATGCTTCCCAAAACGCTCATTCCAACGGCTGTTTGGTTCTACTTTCTTACAACATTTACATATCATTTATTTTTCATCTCCTATCAGCTTTAAGGCTTCGTCAGCATAACGCCATTTAAAGCTGTCATCGTAATCGCAGTTTTGTCTCTGTTTTATACATTCACTGCAATTATAATCTTCATCACACGGTATAAACATATTTAGCACGTTTGTCGCCGATTTCAGAAGCTGCTTGTACTCAACTATCTGCTCCGACTTTTTTAGGAGTTCACCCTTTTCCTTTATCAGCCTGTCGCACTCATGCGTCAGTATTTTGTTTTCTTCTCGCAGGTCTTTGAGCTCCCTGAGCCATTCCAGAAGCTGTTTATGTTCTCCCTTGCATTCCTCGCAGCCCCAGTCGTGTGACTGATCTGCAAGGCTTTCTTCAAGGTGCTTTATGGCTTCATCAATATTCATCATGTTCACCTCCCAACATCTATATGATTTTCTATGTATTGCGCTTGATTTTTGATAAGTTCCCGTGAATCCCGAAGTTCTTTAAACAGCCCTAATAATTCTGCTGTGTCAACTTCAACTTTGAAGCTCGGCTTTTCAAAAAGCTCTATGTACTGTTCAAGTGTCATTTTCAGTCCTCCTGTTTTATTTCTCGCAAAATTTCTTCTTCTGACATTTCAGCCCAACGTTTGTATTCGGCTTCATTCAGCTCGTCTGCCTTTTTATACGTTGCACTTTCAAAACCTTTTTTCGTCAGCCCGAAGCCGTTTACAGGTGGGTGCGGTTCTTCATAGTCTGTTCCGCTTTCCGTACTCCATTCATAAGCAGGAAAACCGCACGTCGTTCTTTCTACAAGTCCAAGATCACGAAGGGCTTTTATACACTCACGCACTCTGTACTTCGTCAAGCCTGTGAACTCTGAAATTATTCTTACAGGATTTACATTAGCTGCGTCGTGATAATCAGTAGCAGCGGAGCAAAGATACGCAAATACAGCTCGTATCTCAGGAAATATGAGAATATCTTTACGCATTGCCGTTTCTTTCAAAACTTCGATTCTTTCTTCATAGGTCATTTCACATCACCGTCCTTTGGCGATTCTGGTAAAGGTTGCCAGTGTGTTACTTCAAGCACTTCTATCCATTCTCGACATTCTCCACCGTCCTCACTTGGATAAGTGTTCCAAACTCCAAATGGATAGTCGCTATTATACTCATCATCTTCTATTCCTCGATCAAAATACAATACTTCAAATTCACCATCAGCCAAATAGCACAAATACTTACCACTAACATTAGGAACTCTTTCTTCAACTTTTACCAACAGATTTTTTGGTTGTACGTCTGCGGCAGGCATATCCATTAATATATCCATAGCACCTGCATCTGCGCAGGCTCTACACGTTACGCCATTATAACTACTTGTGCAATTATCACAGCACTGATGAAATATCTTCAACGCTTCATCACGGCTTATATATTCGCCTGTGTTCATATCTTCTTCGCATAGATACTCAGCCATAAAAAAATACTCCCTTCTAAATAACGATATATAGGCAAATTCTTGCCTTAAAAATCACCTTCAACAACTTCTTTTATCTTTTTATATAAACAATGCATGAGTTCTTTATCGAAATAGTCGAATTTGGAATCTTCAACAAATTCAACATTATTGGGATATATCTTGATATTGTTATTCTTATCACCATAACCATCAGTGTGTATTGTCCATTCGCGATGAAAAAATTCATATGCACGGATAAAATAATAATGATCCTCACCATCGATGCCATTTCTATGCAAATTCCAACATAATATCACATTATTAGACTCATCCCACCATCCACCACCTGCCTCTTTACATTTATCAAGTTTGGGTTTGATACAAGCAAACATTATATCATGTAATTCACTTTGTGATATTAATTTTTTATTATTATAACTCATTTTCGTTATCCTCCTTAATAAAAAATTTCATATTCGTTTGATTCTTCCTGTTTTTCGGCAGTTATGGTATAATCATCATTCCAGCAACGTTGATTGAACCACGTAGAGCCGTGTTTGATATATCTATCCTCAGTACGGTTCGCCTGAATAAACAGCTTGTAACGTGTAAGACCTGCAACGATCTCGCAGTTGCTTACACCTTCTTTTCGAGCTTTGATATAAGCTCTTTTCGCTAACTCTTTGCCTTGCTTCTTTGGATAAGACTTCCAGACTTCTTCAAAGTCTTTTTCAAGTTCTTTCAGATCGTTTTGTGTCTTTGACGTATTAATATTATTATCTGGTATAATATCTGAGTTATTAATTGGTATAGGTTGCACCTGTGTGTCAAATCCATTTGACATTTTTATATCTTCCATTTTACATTTTTGCATAATGGAGATGCCTTTTTCGGTAAATGCATACCACAATGTACGATCATAGGCTGATTTGTTATAATTTCCAGTTTTCAAAATTCCTTCTTCTCTCAAATGCTTCAAAGCACATTGAATCTGTCTTTGAGATAAATATGGAAATATCTCAGCATACGCCTTCGTAGTGTTATAAGTCCAGTATGAGCCGTCATTAAAGTTTATATTATTAGCTTTGTTCTGCTCAATCCAGAACTGCATATGATTTAAAATAATAGCTTCAGGAAGTCCATATGCTACTGCTATATCTTTATCAAATGAATGACTCATTTTTTCGCGCTCCTGTAATAAAAAAAACCTCGCACGAATCAAGGTTGCAGCTCAATTCGTACAAAGGCTTTTACGGTCATAGTATTTAGTTGTCGTCATAGTCGCCTGCAACTCAACTATGACCGTTTTTAATATTATACCATATTTGACTATAAAAGTCAAGGGATTTATCAATTTTTATAAGGATATTTCGCCGTTTTCGAGCTTTTCAAGAAACTCTCGCCCTTGCTCTTCTGAGATCGATATCAGATTACTTTTTCCACAATAATTCATAAGAGCTTCAAGTGAATTACCCTTGTTTTCATCTGTGCTATACGCTTTGATTTTAATTATTGTTGCATCAGTCATTGTTCTTCTCCCCCCCTCCAAAAACTCTTAAAAATTCTTTACTTACTTTGTTTATTTCGGTATCTTCCCCAACAAGAAAGCGATACTCTTGTTTTATGGTTTTGCGAAAACATCCGACTTCGCCAAACGCTTGCTTGATCTTCTTTTTTATTATGCGTTTTTTCATTTCTGCTCACTCCTTCCCTTTTGCCTTCTCCTCGCTTTACGCCCCAATTCCGACAGATTTCTACTTTTAGCACTTTGTGAGACTTTCTTTTTCCTGCATTTCGGGCATAAAAAAGATGTTGGAGTTTCGTTGTAAACAGCTCCGCACTCGGTACACCAACCTTTACTCATTCTGTATCACCGTCCTTTCCAATCAGCGCAAGGGATAGTGATTTGTTGATTTGCATTTTTATTCCTCCTGTTCTTTCAGTCTGCCTGCGGCACAATAAAAATTTGGCTTCACCTCAGCAAACTGTAATGTTTTGTTCTCGATGTAGCACATCGGACAGTCATAACGGTTGAGCTTCACACAGTCTTTACAGCGGACAATTTCAATTCCTCTGTTCTTCTTAGTCAGCTTGTCACGTTCTTTTTCAAGTATCCTCACGCTGCCCATAAGCTCGGCAGCCCTCTTGCTGTATTGAGTTATCAGTGCAAGGTTGTCATCAATTAGCTTCTCAACCTCTTGCAATCTTGTCATTTTTATTCACCGCCTTAAAACGGCACGTCTGAACCGTCGCTTAAAATTTCCTCAAAGTCGCTGAGGTTGCCGTAAGACATACTGTCATTGTTCTGCGGCTGCTGCGTTGTTGGAGCAGGGGCAGCGGCATTATTACCGCTGTTGCCCTTGCCGCCGCAAAATTCGACGTTATCAACAAAAACATCTGTCGTATAATGCGTAACGTCTGAATGATTTCTGTCCTGATAGCTGCCTGTGCGGAGCGTTCCTTCCAAAGCTATCATCTGTCCTTTTTTAAAGTATTTGCTGACAAATTCGGCTGTCTGTCTCCACGCTGCACAGGTGATAAAATCGGCTTCGTACTCGCCGTTTGCATTTTTAAAATTGCGGTTTACCGCTACCGTGAAGCGGCATGAAGATATGCCGCTTTGTGTCTGTCTGAATTCAGGATCAGCGGTCATGCGACCGATGATAATTACTTTATTCATATCAACCTCCGAGTATATCAGCAAATGCATCTCCGCTGTCTACTTGCTGTTCTGGTTCTTCTGGGTTTGGTTCAGCTTCAACATATTCTATTGTTGCAGTATCGGGCGCAGTTTCATGTGGTACTCCGTCGGCAAAAGTAACTTCCCCGTTTTCCTTAATTATGCCGCCGTCTGCTTCAAATGCCCTTTGCATCTCGATACTAAGTATACCCCACTTGCTAAGGAGCTGCCTAAGCATCGTCTTACAAGCCATTCCGTCAAAATCTTTGTACCAAAAGCTTGAATACTTCCACATATCGCGCTGATTTATCTTGCCCTCTTGTATATCTCGATAAGATTTCGCGCTAAATGCAGCTGAATACTTGTCAGCGTGTGCAAGCATCTTATCCTTGCTCCAATACATAACTTTTTTGAATCCGTTGTGATACTCAAACATTGCATAATAGCCGATTGTCGGGAGCGTTTCACGGAGTTCATCGTTTTCGATGTATTCAAGTTCTATCTCATCATCAAAGGGATTGTATCTTACAAGTTCGCCCTCTTTGATAGGCATTGCATTGATGCGCTTATACTCTCCTGATCTTGTCGCAAGCTGAATATAACCTTTATCACATATTCCGATATTTTATCATCATATCGGGTTGGACTATCTCTTCACGATCTTCATATCGTGCCTTGCACTTGGGGCGGTAACTCATCTTCCGCCCTACTTCCTTACATTCATCAGGAATAGTCTCTATACTTTCAAATATACAAAGTGAAAGCCTTTAACACTTTTTTGTCTGCCTTTAAGCATTGCACTTACATTTGTTGGATTTGCGCCGATGCTTTCAGCAGCAGATTTTACACTTTCATATATGTTCCCGGTTTCAATGCAAATAACTTTCTTTTTATTTGCATCGTTTGTTCTGACATAGCCGTTAAGTTTCTTATTTTTAAGTGTTTCTCTTCGCTTTTCGATAGTTTCAGGGCTTTGCTTTTTGCCTAAATTTTTATCACGCAACTTCTGCTTTGTTTTTTCTGATACAGCATGACCTTTTCTCGGACCTTTGAGGTTGTTTTTAATTCTTGCCTTTTTTTCTTCATCACTCATGTTTGCCCATTGTTCTTTGGATTTTTCACTGATTTTCTTTTTGATTTCATCAGGATATCTTCGCAGAGAATCTTGACCACCATTGGCGACATTGTATTCAGGTTTTAATTTTTCAATATAATATCGTTCTTTTTCATTAAGTTCAGATTCGTCACATTCTTCAAGCACTTCATATTTGAAGTTCTCTTTCCCATATTTTGCTAAAGCATATTTTAAATGCCTGTTGCTTTCATGAGATATGCATCTATGATCGTGAAATCTTCGCTGAATGTCAATACTTTGTCCGATGTATCTTTTACATGTTATCAGATTCGTGATTATATAAATACCTATCATTTTTCACTTTTGAATATTTGCTTAGCACGGTATTGCCCTTTTTCAGACGGGTTTCACCGTTAGCAAAGTTTATAAACTTCACACCGCTGAGTAATAGCGTTCACAAGGTTTTACTTGACCATAAATGTTTAGCCAAGAACGAACGTTGCGTTTGTGCAGGCAGGCTGTATGATGTTTCCTGCCTGATCTTTCTTTTCTTTCTGCTTAAAGGGAACCATGTAGAACTGTCCAAGCTGCGGAGAAGGCGAAAGTTTAAGTCCTTCACCAAGAAGTGCAGCTGAAACAACTGTCTTTGGTGTGCATTCCTGCAATGTAGGTGACGTTGCAACCGCTGAGACAATAGACGATATAAAACGGTTCGCTGTTGCTTTGTCTTTCAGCGTGTTAGCGATCATACGCTGATAAGGTGCGCTGTTGATTTTCTCCGAAAAGGCTTGTTTCTCCTTGATTTTACCGTCCTGCTGAATTAAGCTATTATTAACTGCCATAATGATTCTCCTTTACTTTACTATTTCAAACTTGATACCCTGAGCCTTCATAAAGTCTCTGAGGGCGATTAACTGCGATTTTGTGCATTCAACTCTAAACATACCGTTTAAAATTGGCTCTGTCGGTGTAACATCGTCAGAATTGCCGAGATTTTCACCGCTAATTGCGTTCTGTTCGCTTACAGGTATGTTTATATTACTTTCAACAGAATCAATTATAGGGGCGTTTAATTCGCTCTCAGCGTGTTCCTGCTCCTGCTGTGCCTTAAGTGCTTCGGCTTCGGCTCTTCTTCTCTCTTCCTCTGCCTTGCGTTCCTGGTCTGCTTTGTACTGCTGTTCAAGCTGCACTGCGTAAGAGAGTGTATCAGCCTTGCTTATAGTCTGCTTGTATCTGTCGATTATAGCTGTGAGAAGAGGGGATTCAGCGTAAATGCTGTTGATTTCTTCCAGTTCTGCGTTGACGTTCTTCACGCTCTCTTCTATCTGCTCTATCAGCTTATCGGTCTTTGAAGTCTTATTTTCCCACTTATCAGGACAAATGCTTGCGAACTGTAGCCATGAAGGATGCTCTGTCTTATAGAACGCTGTCTGTAACTTCGTGAGCTTTTCCTTCTTCTCGATCTCATCAAACGCTTTAATCTGTGCATCAATAGCCTTTATCGGCGCATCGATAAGAGCAACAACTTCCTTGCACTGCGCTTCAAGCACGTTGTATGGTTCAAGATACTGCTTCTTGATGCTGATTCTCTGCTCTTCGATAGCCTTTCTCAGCTTATTGAGAATTGCTTTATCGTCCTTAGCAGCCTTGATGCTGTCCTCTGTAACAACAAGATTGTTGTACTTTTCAAGTCTCGGTGTGAGTTCAGCCTTAAGCTGTTCAAGGTTCTCAATTTCCTGCGGCAGATTGATTTCTACCGACTTTAAAATTAATTCCATTGACATATTGTGTTATTCCTCACTCTCTTTATTTCTTTCGTAAATAGGGGGCAAATCCATTTTTGCACCACATTTTCTGCAAAAGCAGTTGACTTCCTCAACAGATTTCTTGTGCTTTTGATACGTTCTCAGTGAAGTATCATAGCGAATACTACCGCCGCAATTAGAACAATACCATGTGGGGTTGTGTGTCTTAAATCCAAACTCTTTACCTCTTATCCAGTAAGCATGAATTTCAGCCTTTACGTCTGCGGCTGGAAAATCCTTTATTGTTTTTATCGTAGGTGAACAAGAATACTCTGCGGTTTCAAAACATAGCTTTTTTATTAACTCCACTTTTTCGATATACTCAGCCATTTTTAACCTCCTTAGATATTCGGCAGTATCAGCGGTGGCCTGCGGTCCTGTTGTACTGCCTGCCAAAACTTTGCTTCTGCTGCTATCAGATAGTCAATATCTGATAGTACATCTTTTCGACTTATTGTGTACGGTCGAATTGTTACCCTTATTTTCCCGTCTGCATCATAATAGCGTATATAAGCGTATAAAATCACAAAGTCATATCCTGTAGCTGCAAGCTGATGCAGACATTGTGCATAATAGCTGTCAGGGACCCTGCCGTCCCAGTCAGTCCATTGGTTACTGTTTTGTATAGTCGTCGTTTTGATCTCTAATATGCCCTTGCTGCCGTCTATCGCTGTCAAATCACCGTCCAGTGTAGCAAAGATAAAAGGAAATTTATCGTTGACGTACATCCAGAATTCATGATAGTCAACATCATATTCGGGATATTCGAGCTTAAACAGCTCTCTGATGTACTGCTCTGCGGCTTTGCCGAATTGTACTGCGGCATTGTCGCTGAGGTCAGCAGCTTCACGTTTGCCTGTTTTCAATTCCCATAAATCAACGTTTGTCTGGTATTTGTTCATACCAATTACCGCCCCTGCTTCACTGCCGCCGATTCCCTGTATCTGCCGTACTTTCAGCCAATCATTACGATTATTGAGCTTAATAATCATCGTCGCTCACCTCTACCTCATATAGTCCGCAGCAGTCCGTGCAGTACCATAATTCGCCGTTTAGCAGCGATACTTTGTAGGCTGTATCGCCCTCACAGATATCCTCGCCGCAGGCATCACAACGATGTACCGTCTTTGCTGCGTGGTTCGGGCAGTATGCAGGGCATACGACTTGTTTACATTCAGCGCACACTTTGACAACACCACCCGTAAAAAAAGTCAAAGTCTTTGCTGCTCGATGCTGCAAGGATATCATCAACCGTTATTGTTAAAGGTTCACGGCTCACTCGTTCAAGATATGCGTGAATATTAAGTGCCTTGATGTAGTCGCTCATTTTTTTCAACCCTCGCTTTCGTCAGGATTTCGGGAATTTGCTCCCGAACCTTAAATTTTTGCCCTGCAATTGTCGTTATTTCGCGGTATGCCTTGCGGTCGTGGACTTCTTTTATGAGGCATTCAGCAACCTCAATCTCCGCGCCGTTCTCATGACTCGTTAGTTGCATCTTCCTCACGCTCCTTGTCGAAAATTTCCTTCCACGCGGTCAGCCGCGCTCTCACTTCATTGATATTAGTCATGTTGCTTATGCTTATATGCTCTATGACACCTATTGAAAAGCCGTTTTTGTCAGTCTTATAAATAAAAACGTCTGCATACATACCAAGCTCATTATCTGTAGATACACTGAGATTTACGCGGTGCTTACTGCTCGAACTGATATCAATAACCATATCAAGCAGATTGTGCAGTTCTTCTCTACTCATTTTTTATTCTCCTTTTTCCTCATTTCGATATCATGTTCCATAGCATTTCACGGCTCTTTTTAAGGTCGCAGCGCTCGTTCATCTCTTTGTAGGCTCTATGCCTGTAAAAAGCTCTGCGCTCTGTTGTGCGACGTTCTGAGCGATCGTGCAAGTATTTCACTACCAACAGCGAACATACCGCTTCCACGGCTACTAATATAATGATTAGTACCGCACCAAGCACTTCAAGCATATTCCTCCTCCTTCAAAAATATTTGTGCCGCTTCTTCGTCTGATAAATGTAATATATCAGTCAATACAGCGGCATTTTTTAGTGAAAAATTATTTTCACCTCTTAATTTGAGCCAAAGTGATTGAGATGTTTCGCCTAGAGCTTTGGCAATGTTAACCTTCGCTATACCGCTTTCATTTATTTTTTTATTTAAAAAATTGAGGTTCATTCGCACACCCCCTTTCAACAATTGATTATATCATATTTTTAGCAAATAATCAAGTACAAATTTATAAAAACATAAAGTTTGTATTTATTGCATAAAATACAGCTTGATATTTCGTGAATTTTATAATCAAGCTGTACTTGATTTTTCATGAGCGAAATGTTATAATAAAGTAAAGTAAAGGGGCAACCCGAATAATAGGAGGGCACTATGAATAGAGTTGAAATTACATTTACAAAGTATCAGAAAGAGCTTGAAAAGCTGAACGCTCAGCTTGACAGAGCTAAGAAAGCTTACGAAAAGAAGCTTGCAGCCGCTAAGAAGTACGGAGTTGATAACTGGACTTCAAATGATAGACACGAATGGATTCAGACAGTTCCGACAACATCTAACGGCTTTTTTCTTAACAAGAGCGACGAAAAGAAGAACGGCGCATGGTTCGACCTTATGTGTGCAATAGATGAGGTTGATGATATAACCAAAAGGATTGAAAAAGCCGAAAGCAGGCTTTACAAAGCAGAACAGGAAGTCAGCGCATACTATGAAGAACTTGACAAGCTTGCAGACCTCAAAGCTAAAGAAGAACTTATGAAGAAACAGTTTGAGCAGGAACAGAAAGAATGGAAGAAAGACGGAATCACACTTGAAAGCAGATACTTAGGATATACACCACAAGGCAGAAGATTTACAATACACGGTAACAACGGATTCACAAACAGATCACTTCACTGCTTTCAGCTGATAATAGACGGTGAGACAATCTTTACAAGCGGTGAATTTTGGAGAGCATATAGCGAGATCAAAAGAAGATAAGCAAACCACAGCCGAGCGGAGCGGCTAATCTCCGCAGAAAGGATTTAACATGAAACAGGTAATACTTAGAATTACACACTATAACTTATCGGGCAAAGCTTCACATTATGTCACACATTCTTATCCGATGTATGATTATCAGGTAAAAGAGTATATCGCAAGTCACAAACCGTCAAACCCATATTACAAGATAACTGACTTAAAGGTTATCGACATCGAAGACTAAGGAGATCATCATGAAACATATCAAAGAAGAATACGGGCAGGAAACAAACCTGCTGACACTTACTCATGAGGAATTAAAGCAGCTTGAACCGTTCTTGAAAGCGTTAGGTGTTCGCTGCCGATGCACTCAGTACAATAGCAAAGAGTGTACTATTCAGGCTGAGAACCCATATAAATTCTGGATAGACGGCAAAGATAGGAAGCGTGCAGATGATGATATGACAGAGTTCAGCATAAATTGTTATAAAAGATAAGTTTTTTCACAAGGGATTAGCTTAATCCCTTGATTTTTTTGCAAAAGTATATTATAATAATCAAAAAGGAGAATGTTATGCTAATGATCGAATCAATTATAGATTTTTTATGATATAAGGAAGTGATTTATATGTTTTGCCCGAAATGTAAGAATCCACTATTTGCTGATGACAAATGTCATTTTTGCGGTTGGACTAAGCAACAACCAGTTGTTGCAGCTCCAGAACCGCAAGAAGCAAGCAAAAATACTTTGCCAAAATCTTACTACATTGACAGTTGGTTGTTATTTGCTGTAGTTTTTATCATCGGTCTTGTAAGGTTTTATGCTTATTACAGCTCAGGGAGTGAGCTGATTTATAAAAGCATTATTAATTGCTTTGCAGCATTTGTGTTTATACCTCGAATCAAAGCCGGCACTAATAATATTATTGCGATCTTTGCTATAAAGATACTTGCAGCAGCGGCAATTATACTTTTCATATGACTGAGTAAACAAATATAGTGGTAACAAAAAAGTCCCCCTCGGAGATATCCGAAGGGGATTTTCTTATATTTCACGAAGCTTGCGAACTACGCCGTTGTATAGCTGCGGCTGTATTACCCGTATTACCGACAACAGCTCATCGATCACCGCATATACTGACGATGTTGATTTATCTTGTATCAACTGCCCGAACTCGGTTTCAGAGTGATATTCGCTCTTGATAGGTTCAGGAGCTGCGTTGAACGAATACGATTGATTATCAGGTAATTTATCGCCGTATTCTTCACGAAGTATGATGTAGTAAGATGCAAGCTTCATGCAAGTTTGTGCATTTGGGTTCCTTTCTCCTTTGCACTCGGCTATAGCCGCTATCAGATCTTCATACTTTATCAAGCGGCTGCACCCTCTTTACATCTCAGAAAGAATTCTTTCGATTTTTTTGCGCTTTTGCTCATCAGGCGCGATTTCCATAAGGTCTTCAAGGCGCTCCCTGAAATCTTCCTCAGCATCGGCACGGCTGTAACCACTTTCGCGGCTATAACGTCCCATGCTGTCACGTCGAACGTTTGAGCCGCGTCCACGAGCACCTGACATACCACCATTGCCGCGATACGAAGCACGATTACTCATACCCCCGTTGTATTCATCGGAATATCCGTCCTGTTCCATTCTTTCGTTTGTGAGCAGCGCCATTTTGAACTTAGCGAGGTTCTTTCCGTCCTCAATTTCTGTACGGCTAAGCTTACCGCCCATACCGACTTTATTTTCCATTTCTTCAAGCTCTTTGTCAAGATATCTGGATAGTTTATCCATAGTTTTTTTACTCCTTTCAAGCAATTCTTGAAATAACAAGATTTGCATTTCTCAGCTCTATTGTTGAAGCAGGTGTAATTGTTGTGTCAACTTCCGGCACAACAGCACGAACAGCAACATTAAAGCAACAGCCGCGAGGTACTGTTATAGTTGTTGTAGAAGTCACATTGTTGTATTCCTGTACAGCGGCAGGTGTTACCGTTGCAATACTTGTTTGGCGGACTTCTCCGTTTACAGTTATACCAACTGCAATAGGCACACCGGCAGTGCCACCCTCAGGAATAGCAATATTGCCGTTAAATGTAACTCTGTATCGTGCGAAACAGTTAGGAGTGATACCGCGCAAAGTAAAATTACCTGTTTCATCTTCGTGATATACATATCCCTTTGTGCAAGGGATAGAAGCGGTAAAGATAGCCGCATTATTCAGCGGTACAAGCTGTAAAGCGTTGCTAAGATACTCAGCCATTTAGTATCACCGCCTTAAAAATTGTTGCTTCCGCAGCCACAACCGCAGGGATTGTTGTTACCCTGACAGGTGAAGATTCTCTGATTTCCGAAAACCGGAACGGTCGGCACGGGGCAGTTTGAAAGTCGGCTATACAGCGCATCTACCTCGTTGTTAAGACCTTGCTGAAACAGCGCAGTTTGAGCGTTATTGTTTGCAAGGATTTGAGCAGTCTGCTCGGTCTGTGAAGCCTGACCTCTTGCATACATAAGTTCACTTCTGAGGTTTGCATTTTCGCGTCTTTCAGCTTCAAGGCGGTCTGCGCAGAGGTCGTCCTTGATTGACTGAATACCGTCTCGAATTGCAGATACAAGAATATTTGTGTTGTTTACATTTTGCATTGTGACGTTCTGGAGAGCATCACCAACAGCGGCACGATCTGCACAAGCTTCTGTTGCTACTGTGTAGCGAAGGTCTGCTACGCCTGCGTTGACATTAGTAAAGCCCTGTGTATTTGCTGCCTGTTCTGCATACGAGCGGTTGAGGTTAGCAATCTCGTTAGCGTTCATTTGCTGTGAGATAGCTGTCTGAGCACCAAAGATGCTGTTATTTACGCTGTTGATACCGTTGCAAAGGTTTGAATTAACGCTGTTAATGCCCTGAGCCATGTCATAGCGCATATCACCGCAGCACTGACAAAGCTGTGTAGACAGTCCCTGCACACCGTCACGGATAGATGTAACATTGTTGTTAAGCATCTGATCTCTGAATCCGTCATTAATGTTTTGTGAGTTGTTAAGCCATGGATAAAGATAGTCCATGCCCATCATACCCATGCCCATCATCGCGCCGTAGCCGCCACCGAAGCCGAAGCCACCAAAGCCGCCGTTGCAAAGTGCAATAACAAAAAGAAGTCCGAGCAGATCATTATTACCACCGAAAAGACCACCGCCGCCAAAGCCGCCGCCGTAAGGTGCGTCATATGCAGGCTGCATCAGCATTGTTGCATTGAGATTATCATCTGTTAAGCTCATATAAAGCTCCTTTCTCCCTCGAATTATGAGGGTAAGCGTTCACGTCCGTTATTGCGTGAACGGTAAAATTTATATCAAAGCCGAAGCTGTGATACCATGTTTAAAATATACAAAGTAGAATCATACTATTTGTGCAAGTATACAAATATCACGCATAGCGTGATTAATTATTAAAAAAGCATTGACTCATCACGCAAAGCGTGATATACTATAATCAAAAAAAGGGCAAAGCCCGAAAGATGAACGCCGAAAGGCAAGGAGGAAATTATGAAAAGATATTATATTGAATGTTCAAGCGGAAATTTTAATGCACCGATAGAATATGCTGAGAAGTCAAAAGAAGAAATGCTGGATGATATTCGCTGTTATATAGAAGAAGGACAGCAAAGCCCATTTGAAACAATTGAGGAATTTGAGTCGTTAGAAGAAGCGGAAAAATCATTTAGTAAATATTACAATAATGTATGGACTTTAAAAAATGATGAACGCTGTATAGTTAATTACAGCATTTATAATCTGGAATGTGAGGAAACAGAAGATGACGATTAAAGAACTACGCATCGCCTGCGGTATGACACAGCAAGCATTCTCGGACTACTTCGGGATCCCAAAGCGTACCATTGAGGACTGGGAAGCAGGCAGGAGAAAGCCTGCTGAGTACATCGAAAAGCTGATTGAGTACAAGTTGAAACATGAAGGGCTGATTTAATCAGCCTTTCTTTTTCGACTTTACCAATCCTTTTTTATTATCTTCTGCCTAATGCAGCGTTTACACGTCCTTGCAATTGTGGCGGCACTTTGCCATTATCAGCGTAAAATTTAAGCAATTCGCGCAAATCTGTAACTCCTTGCGGAGCGTTCGGAAGAAATTTCAATGGATTTTTTTGAAATTCGGCAAAAAGTTTCGGAATATTCGGTTGCTGTGCTTGTTGCATTTGTAGCTGTTGACGTTGCATAGGTTGCTGATTACCTAAGCGCTCAAACATACTTTTACTCATTATACATCACTATCCTCTCTTAGCTGCGACGAAGCAGGCTGCTTGCTAAGCTGCGCAAGCCGTTGTTCAAGTTCTTCTTTTGTTACAAAATTTTCAAAATTTGGCTGTTTTTGCTCAGGCTCAGGCGCTTGCTTTACAAATACATCGAGGTTCATCTGATTGTTCGCGTACACGGTCTTTATAAATATTTTGTCCTCAGCCTTGTTTATCATCATTTGCGTACCGCCTGTAGGTACGGGAAAATTTTCCGCTTCTGCGCGATCTCCGCTGATTTGGACTATCTCTGCGTGAATTGTAGGCTGAGTAAAGCTTTGCGGTTGCTGCATTTGCTGTTGCATAGTCTGCGGATATTGCATATATTGATTTTGCTGCATATTTTGCTGCATATATGGATAAACGTAAGCCATTTTTTATTGCTCCTTTGAAAAATAATAAGATACAGACTCGTCACTGCTGTCCCAGTTGTCGTAAAGCATCGAATTTTTTATACAGGCAATATGCGAGCCTGTAGCGACCACATATGTACCCTTAGAATAACGCTCAGCAAATTGTTTAAACGTCATAGTATCAAGCATAGGGTATTTTTTAAAGCCCTTAGATAGCAAATATGATGCGAATACGGCGTTACTGTTAGGCATATCACACTGCATTAGTCCCTCGATGCAAAGATCAATATAGGTTTTATCCCATGACTGATCTAAAGCCAAAGATATTGCCCTGACAACGCAGTCACCTAACAGCCTTTTGCAAGGGTTGACATTTACAAACGTGTACATTTTTATCACCATATTAATTTTACAACAAATAAGCTCAGCCTACAATAAAGTAAACTGAGCTTATATTTATATATGTTTTTCGATAATTTTAAGATTTGTTTTTACAATTTTGTGAATATGCGGAACGGATAGCGAAAATTCGTCAGCTAAGTCTTCAAGCGTATATAAGTCTATCAATCTTCGTTTCATGATTCGTCTGTTTCGTTCGCCTTTTACCCATTCGTCAATCAAATTTGATAAATCAGTGTTAGAGATATCTTCAAATTTTATCATTTTTTGCTTTTTATAAGTTTTACATCGTAAGTGTTACCGTCCGAAAGTGTAAGAGTGCCTGTCAGCTCTGCTTGTTTCTGATCTGACTGTGAAGCTGTTGACTTTGGCTGTGTTGATTTTGCAGGCTCAGGCTTCGGAAAACCGTTGAGTCCTGCCGCCTTGATTTGCGCAGGATAGTCTATATAGCAGATATCAGCGTCAACACCCCTATTGATACCTGAGACATTAGCTGTGCTTGTGTACTGCCACATACCATATGTGCCGCTGTAGTTGCATTTGTCGCTGTATTCTGCTACCCAGAGTGCAAAACGCTTCGCTACATCTGCTCTGATATGTGTCTGTAGTGGCACGCGGCTGATATATAAGCCTGCGAAATAGCCATGTTTTTCAAGCTCAGTGCAAAACGCAGTAACAAGTGCTGAACAATGGTCACGTCCCTTGCTAAACGGGAAGTAGTTGCTTGATTCATCGTTTTCGAGATCGTAGTATATCGGGTAGTCGAATTGCTTTCCTTTGATAGCTTCTGCGCAAACTTCGGCTTCTTTTCGTGCGTCCTCAGGATCAGAAGCGTATGAAAACCAGTACGCGCCTATTTTCAGCCCTGCTGCCTTAGCTGCTGCATAATTTTGCTCGAAGTATGGGTCTTTTTGACTTATATCATGTCCATATCCTGCCTGTATGATGACAAATTCTGTTCCCGACTCAGCAACCTTGCTAAAGTCGATATTACCCTGATATCTCGATACGTCAATTCCTCTTGTTTTCATTTTTTACCTCCTATTTTTTATATTTGATATAAACCTCTGACGGCTGCACAGTCGTGTCAACCGTCAAGACGTTGTTGCCGCGGAATGTAGGTATCACGATGCCTGTATCAGTCATGCTGAGAGTGTCGGCATAATTGCCTATCTTCTGCAATGGCTCGTTTACAACTGCCTTTTCTGGAGTGGCTAAGACGTACCATATTGTTACTGGTGTACCGTTAGCGTATTGGGCGGCAAGGTACGCTTGAAAATCAGCAAGAGTTGGTTTATCTGAAAAAATAAATAGCCTATAAGCGTTTCCAAATGCTGAACCTGTCATATCACCAACTTGGGGATTTTCCGGATTTGGTGACACCCATCTAAAGTGAGTGCTTATACAAGTAGAGAGAGGCTTACCAAGCGTGTCTAATGCTCGGTAAGAATAGCGCACTTGTTCCTGAATTTCTGCTCTTTCAAAGTTTTCCGTACCGTCAAACACCAACTTCTTTATTTTTCTCGTTGTCTCCACCTCACCGAGATAAATAGACGTTGTGGTATTGGCTGATAAAATGCCGATCTCATACTGTCCACTGTGTTCACTACTTGTCTCTAATTTGCCCACGCCCACAACATCAACGGGATTGCTCGGTGTTGGGTTTCCACCCTGAACGGTATTGCCGACTATACGCCAGTCAAGTAGCAGCTTGCCGTTCGACTTAAATCGCAGCGGCGGTACTCCGGATAATTCGGCAATTTCACCGCTGCCTTTGGCAAACGGCATCTTTTGCGCAAGCAAGCCAGTGAACATATCAGGAGCTGCTGCTGTGCCAAGCTTAGCGGTTTTCAGAATCTCGTACAGCATTTTTTTCTACCTCTGTAATTGGTTCGTCCTCGGGAATTGGCTGCTCGCTTTCCTTTTCTTCTGTTAATTCAACAGATTCGTCTACTTCCGCTATGCTCTCAGGTTGCTCAGAATTGCTTTTATCAACCGTTTTAATATCGGGCTGATATCTTATGTTATTTATTGCAGGAGTTTGCAGGGTGCTTGCGCTTGCATTACTTTGAGATGTGTCTTCACCGTTTTGATTGTGCCATGTTCCTGAGCCGTCAAGTCCGTAAAAGTCACCTGTTGAGATGTCCCACGCAATCGACCCCATAGTGAGAACGTTTCCATTTATTTCAGTGGGCAGCTCTGCTGCTGAATCAACAATTATTTCAGCGCGAATATAGTTTGTTTTACCAACCATTTTTTCATGTGTGCTGTTTAATACCTTTATTGCCATGATATCACTCCTTTTTTGAAAATTGCTTTATGATTTGATCTACATATGTGCTAAGCCCTGCCACAAGCGAACCTTGTACAATTGCTGTAAATGCAGCTAATAGCACGTTTTGTGCAGACGATAAATCCGAAGTTGCAAGAACATAAAATGCCGCAAGAACTATTCCGACCGTGCCAAGCACAAGAGGAATATATTTGTTTTTGACTATTTTTGATTTTTTTAGCCATTCGCCGATAAAATATAAGACTATCGACAAAACAATAAGTTCGGGCTTTACGTATTTTATAATGTTATCCATTTTTCACCCCTCATTTTCTTAAAAAACTTTTTATCTTGCTAATAATCCCCTTTTTTTCATTATTTAGCATCGATTTAGTAGTTTTTTTACGCCAAAACCAACGCTTTTTCACTTCTTGTCCCATTTTCAAAATTCCTTTCTAATCTCGTTATTATCTCCGACCACAGCGACATTTGTTCCCTTGCCGTCCTGAGTGACTACAGTTTCTTCGACGTACTCGAATTTAGCTATAAATCGCAGCGTTTTAATTACACAGTAAGCTGATACTAAGCTGGATATCAGTAACAACATAGCTAAAACTAAGATAGTTATATGTGCCTTAAACAATGCGTTGTCAAATCGCCTTTCGGCTATCTCATAGCGCTCTTGCCAATCTCTGCTGCAATTTGAACAATTTTCAGCCACCGCACATCACCTTCTTGTTATAAAGAAAACTACAATAGAGCCAATAACGCTTATTGCTGTAGTGATGCCAGATGAAGCCGCTACCCATAATAACTTTGTGTTGTTTTTGAGCTGTGTCGCATTACTTGCTGCTGAAACTTTCATCTCTCCGATATCTTTTTCGAGTTTTTCGTGTCGTTCGGCGCAAGATGTTTGCTTGACGTATCTCATATCTAAGTAATCAATTAAGTCTTTTGATATATCCATGCTTATCCCTCCTTATATGTGATTCTTATTCGCGGCTGAACTGTAGCAACTACATCAATGCTGCATAGTCCCTCGTATGTTGGTATTGCCGTTCCTGATTCACTCATGCTGATGCTTTCACCTTCGTCAAGCGGCTCATTTGCTGTTATCTGTACAGTTTGTGTGCGTGTACCGTCACTGACGATAACAGTTATCATGCAGCCGTAAGGCTCATATGGGAGTTGTGCGCTACCCTCGTTTAAGTTAAAATCACCAAAATCCGAAACGCCGTAGCTGCCAATACCTGTTGTTTCACATCTTATGTACTTTGTTGTTGAAGTTGTAGTAAATGTATATGAAGTAATAGAAGCTGACGTGTTACCATAGCTACTTGTGATATACTCGCCGTTTTCGTCATATTCAATGACGAATAATCCAAGTAAATCTACAGGCTTATACTGCAAGCTGAATGTATACGTTGTATCAGGCTCGACCTCAATTGCTTCGTTGCTTGAAATCCACGACGTTGACTCTGAATACTGTCCATTTGAGGGATTATAAAATCCGTAATTGATGCCACCATGATGCAAGTTATCACTCATTTTGCCAACGCCGCCTGCGTTGCCAAATATAGTATAATCGACAAGATCATCGCCATTTGAATAGAACGAAAGTGGCGTAACGCCTTCGAGAATTTTGTTTGCAGAAGGTATTACCATAGGCGGTATAATAGGATAGTAGCCTGTCGGACGTGTGAAACTACGTTGTGTGCCGATAATTACCTTTTCACATTCGCCTGTTATGCCGTTTTTTTGTGTTTTTGTTATCTCCAACGTTATCCACGCTTTTAGGCGTTCGTCCCAGACTCTGCCTTTATCGCCTACTTTGTAGCGATAATTGTTTGAAAACATCTTAAAATCAGGGTTGTTTTTTAAATCATGTACCGTCAGCTCATAACTAATAAGCGGAGCGCAATTTGCATTAAAAAACGCCATTGTATCACGTTCAAGCTGCCCGAAAGCTGTTTCAGGATTGTCATATGTAAAGTTTTGAGATCGAACGATGTTTCGCGGATAAGCTCGAGGTAAGGTTGACGGGTCCCACGACACCGCAAACCAAGTATCATAATTACCGTCAGACACATCATATCCACGAAAATAAGTGCAGAATGTTGATAGATCAACCGTGCGTTTGATGCCTGTCAAATTATAGCCTATAGCCATTTCAAATGCGTTGTCTTGTGCGCCTTGCATACGGTCGCGAATGCTGATCGTGAAGTTATCACGGTACAGCTCACCGCCTAATTTAGCAATAAACCCATTTGAGCCTAACAGCATTTCATAAGGAGTCGCGCCGTCCTTTATGTCTTGCCAGTCGTAAAAATCATCAGGAGCATTAATATTTGTTGTAATATCAAAGTTATACCGAGTTTGCCAATCGCCGCCCATGTCTGTAGCTTGCGCCATTATACTGTCTATGAGGGTCTGACCATAATAGCCCATGACCGAAAAGGGTGGAAAAATCCAACTATCATTGAGTATGTAACTGATATGTTCGGCATATACTGATATATAGCCGCTGCCGCCTCGTTGAACCTCATCAACTCTTTGGATAACAAATAGCTGACCTAAGACTTTGACAATATTCATCTCGAGTAGTGTTTGCCACATTTTTTCTTCATCAAGTGGGTGTATCATATTGATAGTGTATTCACCGTTGAGTTCTTCGACTACAGGGCATTGCGTTGGTCTTAAAATGCCTAATCCATGATTATTAAAGCCGTTTTGCGGTGTTTCCATGTCGTAAACCGTAATATATGGATTTTCGTCAACTGGTTCGGCAGGCTGCGGAGCAGGCGAAAGAGGATAAAACCAAAACGGGATAAACACATAACCGTTATTCACCACAGGGTTTTGCCGCCACTCCCAATCATTAATATTGTCGCTATTATAATATTGATTATTACGATAATTATCATCTTTTTTTACTGAAAATCCTTTTGATATTAAAAAATCGATATTTTTAATATCTGCGGTAAAACAGCGCATTTCATCAGGAATTATTCTGTTTAAAACCGAATAGTAATTGCCGTTATTTGTTGTAAAAAAGCTTTTTGTATATTCAAATGGATAATGGTTATTAACATCTTTAACAATTGAGATTGAATCTGAAATAATATTAAGATTAATAATTGAGTTTTCGATGTACAATGGGTAAACATCAAGATGAGGTTCCGACGGATTTGAAATCCAATGTTTTAACTGGAAGGAGCCTGAACCTTGCGTAAGATCAATTTTGCCAAAAACATTACAATTTGATAATACCCCACCCGAATAAAAAATAGCATTATAATTTTTATCTGCAACTGTATCTAAATTGCTTTTATAATCAATTTCAAGGTTGCAATTAAACAGGCGCAATGACGGTATAACGTAATTTCGACCGCGTGTAACGAATTTGAAAGTGCAATTGTACGAATCGGGAAAAAGCGAGACTTCTTGACCTTTTTTTGTCCAGAAAGCGCTATCTGCTGCTGCTTCTGGGTATGTAATTTCGCTAAAATAGCAGTTAAACATAGTGGAGCGGTTATTTTCGACAAGTAGTATATCATAATAATTAAATGAAATTTTATCTATATTCCAGTTGCAAATTGTAGGATCATTAAGTAAAAATTGTCCTGAAAAAATACAGTTATCATTGAATGACGAATGCTGTTGAAAATCAACAACAATTTCGCCAAATGTCCAACCGTTAAAATCTATAAACTTAAATCCATACTCTCCGCAATCAATAGATTGAGTGATAATCACTTTATCAATAACTTTTTCGTCGCTATCAGCCCATTTAATATAGCAGTTGTCTACATTGCAAACCGAAACAAAATCTGTCCAGTTGTCAACGATGAAAGGGTCTGCTTTCGTTCCTGTTCCCGAATATGCCATGCTTATAAATCCCTCCAATTGCCGCGATATTTTAAAGCTGTAATATTGCCCGTCCACGAAATTGCATTACTGCCAATGCCAAATAGTGGGTATTGACCGTTTGTTTTGCCTGTAAGCAACGTAGTGCCACTATATGTTTGATGCCGTGAGCTGTCAATAATAATAGTCTGACCGCTTGTCAAACCCTCTACTGTAAAATCTGAGCCGTTTACGGTAAGAGCAATATCTCCGGTGCCTGTTATCTCAAATTCGGGCTTGCTGTATCTTGTGTGCTCATTCAATACCGTTCCTGCGGCTGCAAGAGTTATCTGAGGGTTGCTTATAAGATACTTAAAAGGCGCAAGCATAAGCGTAAGCGTGTAGTCGATACGTTTACCATATCCCGTGCCGTCTGTTGCTGTAAGGCTGATTTTTTTTATTTTAAAAAAATAGTCAGGGAAACGCGATAACGTAAGTATTTTTTTGTTAAAGCAAAATGCTTTTATCGCACTGTCATTATAGTTGTCAGGCAAAAATGTATAAAATCTGATAATATATTGAATATTGTTATATACATCATCGGGTGTCGTTCCTTGTTCGTCTGCACCTGTATTAAAATCTGTGTACTGCTGTTCTGCAAGCGGGATAGGTGAAAGGTAGTCACAGTATAAGCTAAGAGTATCAGAGGATATGCCGTCAAGTGTAAATTTTTCAGTTTCTGATACAAATTCATTTATTGCCATGCTTTACCTCCCATTGCTCGTTGTTGTGATACGCTCATGTTTTGCAGCTCGTTGCTGATAAGCTCAGCAGCTCTGTGCAGCTGCATAGGGTTTGTAAGATCATATGTACCCTGTATATTGATTGTGACATTGTATGTTGTACCATTATCGCGAGGATATACCTTATCCATTTTACTTTCGGGTATAATATACTCGGGTTCATTTTCAGCAACCCATGACAAACGCGGAGTATTGACATAGTTACCTATAGCATTATGATCTGCGTAAATACCAAGCTTGTTTTGCCTGCGGTATTCTTCAAGATCAAAATTTTTCCAACCTTCTGCATTTTCTTTTGATTTTCGCGCTGAATACTTGTTATAAGCTTCTGTAAAATTGCCTTTTTCATCAAAAATTATAATTTCCCGACCTTTTTCGTCGGTTATGGTGTTACCCACATTCCATTCTTTTGCCGCTTTTTCTTCAGTGTCGCCAAGCAGCTTTTCAGCGCCCGTGTCTACCCATTCACCTATAGTTTTGCCGCCGATTACAATGTTATCTCTCAAAAATGAGCCTATCGCATAGCCTAAGCCAAAAGCTTTTATGCCTGCCATGAATGCGCCCGAAAATCCTATTCCTGTCGCATTACCGCTCGAACCCACCTCTGTAGATATCAGCTCTTTTATACTTGTAAATGTGCTTGAACACTCGGGACCCTTTAACGCACCGAACAAACCACCTAAAATCTTAGGCGCTGCCAGTACACCGATCATGCTTGTAAATGACTCTCCGTCCATATTTTGGAAAAAGCCTATTGCAATATCACCGAGGGAGCCAATCGCCGAGCCAAGCAAATCTATCATACCTTTGCCGATATCTTTCCACGGCAAATTGTTCATAAAATCGGCTATATTGCCGCCTATTTGCCGCATATCAAGGTCAGCAAGCAAGTTATTAGCTGCATTTAAGCCTGATACTATCGCACCGCCTACAGCCTTTCCCATTTTGCCGTGGTCTGTGTGAATAATAGCATTGCCGATGCCTGCAAGTATCTGTTCACCGTACATCAGATAGTCGTCCACATTGCCAAATATCGCACCTAAAAGCTGCCCTGCGACACTTTTATCAAGACTAAAATCTGTTCTTTGTATGCCCTCTGCAATGCCTTTAAGGGCATTTTTACCCATTTCAAGCACTTCGGGTGTTGCTTGTAGTAAGCCTTGACCTACAGCACCTGCAATTGAGCCTGCGGAACGTATAAGCGTAGGTGTAAGCTTTGGTATAAGCTTTGTAATACTCCTTGAGATATCTGGTGCTGCGGCTTCGATAAGCATTCCAACACCGTCAAGTGTCTGCTCTACCTTTGGGAGCATATTTTCAGCAACAGCGCCCACATTTTGTTCAAGGATATTAAAAGCACCGCCTACGTCGCCGTCAGCTTTTGCCATTTCAACGATAAGGTTTTCCCATGCGGCTTTAGTGGACTTTAACGAGCCTTGTATGGTAGCTGCACCCTCTTGCTGCGTACGGTTCAAAACGCCGTACTGAGCCGCATATGATTCAAGTACAGATACTATTTCGTCCGTTGTAAGCTCACTTACATCTTCGATTTCACGTCCCAAAACGCCAGAAGCGTTTGCAGCTTCAAGGAAACCCTCTTTTGTTCCTTTAATACCGATATTTAGGTTATCAAGATACGCATATGAGCCTTTTAAAGCCCAGTTTACAGCCGTTGCCGCTTCACTTGCATCGTAACCGAAAGTGTTTGCAAGGTCAGCTTCAAGCTGCAATAAGCGGTTTGTCGTCGCAATTGCTTCATTTTGGTCTTCCATGCCCGACTTTACAAGCGGATAAGCGCTCATAAAAGACTGGAAATAATCATTGCTTGACATTTGTAACGTTTGCCATGCGTTTGAGCCTGCTGTTATTATGTTGTCGATAGCGGACTGATTATCCGCAAAAGCCGCTTGAACACCGCCGACAAGCTGTTCATATTCGGCGTATTCTGACACCGAGTCCTTAACAACCTTACCGATGCCAACACTTGCAGTCGATATTGCACCGACACCGACCCTTGCAGCTGTTGCAAAGCCACTTTTGAGCAGATCAGCAAGATTTGCAAAGTGGCTTCGTGCGCTGCTTGCGTGTTCACCTGCCGTTTTAACTTCTCGACCAAGTTTGCGGTTATCATCTGCGCTATCTTGCGCTTCTTTGCCCTCACGGTCAACTTCTTTTCCGAGTCCGTTAGTTTCATCTGATGTTTTTCCAAGCTCTTTTCGGAGTTTTTCGGATTCTTCTACAGCTTTTTTGATACCTCGTATAAATTCGGATGTATCAACGCTCATACTTGCTTCAAGTTCTAAAACGTTCGATGCACTCATTTTTCATCACCCCTCGAAAATCAGAGTAAAAGTTATTTATTGCTTGTTGTGCTTCATCTTCGGGGCTTTGATTATCTCCATATGCTACATCATGCCACCTGTCAGAGATATCCATACCAAATCGCCTTGTAAGATTCAGCAGCATATCCGTAACATATGTACGATAGCTTTCTTCACGTCGTTTTTCGGCAATCTTAGCATTTACGTATCTAATGTAGTTTCGGACTGCTGATTTTCCGTATCGTCGTCCTTGATATTCGCCGTGGCAGAGTAAAACGACTTCACGGAACTGATGAAACCCATAAAAAAAGCCAAAAGCTCCGGATCAGATTCAATTTCCCATAAAATAGTGTTGGTAAACATAATATTATCCAAAGCTCCTGTGGGCTTTAATTCGAGGATTTCAAAGAGCTTTTTGCAAGCATCTTTATGTTTTGCCCAAACCAACTTTGTTACCGCAATTAACTTTGTTTTTTCGTTTAACACATTTTGATTAAAAATATCTGTGTCGCTGTAAATTTCGTCAATTGGTTCTAAACATTCATAAAGGACCTCATCATCTTGTATATCTCTTATTTTCATTTTTTACTCCTTTAATCAAAAATACCCCCGATCATTCGAGGGTATTCAATTTTATATTCAGTTGTTTTTTATACTCCCGTCGATACCGTTAACATCGCAGGAATTGTGTACTTTGCGCCGCTTGCACTTGTCAGCTTACAACGGTATCTGTTACCGTCTGCATCTACTGTTACATCTGATCCGCTAAGTTCGAGAGTATCTGTTGTCTCGCCGCTGATATTTACAAATCCCTTATCAGTCGGGGACTGCATCTGCCACTGATAGCCCGTAGCACCTGTCGCTGCAACAGTAAAGCTTGTCGCTGTTCCTGCGGATACTTCAATGCTTTGCGGCTGCGCTGTTATAGCTATACCGCTTGATGCACCTGCTGATACGTAATACTCGATCTCGCCTACATCTTTAGCATTTATGCTCCTGTAACCTGTAAAAGTGAGCGCCATACGTCCCTTTGCACTTTTTGAAGCTGTAATACTCAGACCGCCTGTAGAAAGCGCATTACTCATTACGACAGCTACATAGCCGCCGTCAACCCTGTGCATAATAAATGCAAGATTCTCAAAATCTGTTGACTTGTAGTACAGCCTTGTTGTTACCTTGCGGTTATCTGTTGTATCAATATCGGCTGCACCAAGCGCACGTCTGATATCATTCACGTTAAATCTCAGTGCCGTTACTGCAATTGTCGGAGCAGGCTTTTCGGTCACGACTTGAAGCTCTTTATAAGCTACATGAATATTATTCACATCGCCGCCGAGGTTAATGCTTGTTACAGTATCATTTACTGTGATATCGCCGCTTGTTACGATAGATACATCGCCCTCAGACGGCAGGACAAAATTTGAAGGGGCGAAATCCTTGACGATTACGCCGCTATCAAAGGTCATGCCTTCAAAGTCCTGTTCTTGAAGGATATCAAAATCTAAGATATTCATTTCAGGCATTGTTTTTACCTCCTTTCGTTTTTAGGTAGTGAACGTTGTTATACTTATACTATGCAGCATACGTTTAACAAGATCATCTGTTTGTTCGCCCATGAGACTGCCAAACGGTGAACTTGCTTTTTTTATTATGATATACCCGTTATCTACAGGTATTTGCAAACCGCTTCGAGGTATCGCCTTAGCAATGCGATCTGTCATCTTATAAATGTTTGTAAGACCTGCTTCACGATACCAAGTTGAAAAATTGATATTTGTTGTCGCGTTTATATCATCGTCATACTCAGCATAAAAGCCCTCATAAGTGATGTATGGGTAAGCAGGTAGATTTTTCATTGAATAAATCGCAATTTCGTTATACGTAGGAAGAAACTGTGAAAAAAAGCTCTGTAAAGCCGCATTTTTATCCATTTTACCCTTTGTCACTCCTTTTGAGTATAATTATACTGATTAAAAACAAAGCCCTTAAAACGCGTTTTAAACGTTGTTACGTGGCATTGTCAATGATTTGCATATCCGAGGGGATATCCCACATCTCAGCTTTTGCATAGCTGAATTGCAGCCCTGCGCTTTCGGGCGTTTCGTTTTCGATGTTGCTTTCAGTGATACGAAAGGTTTGTTCATCTTTATTTCGCATAAAGACTTGACCTTTTTTAAGCACAACGCCTTTATTTACTAAGACGTTGTATATTTTTTTCTCCGTTATAGCTTCGGCGACTTTTGCGGCTGCGGTTTGCTGAGGGATAAGCTGTACCGTAATGACTGCACCTTTTGCATAATTATACGAAACGCCACCAATACCTCCGTAAGGGTCAGGCTGAATTTGCGATGTTTCAGAAAGCAGCGTGATTTCAGTGTTATAATCGTTTGCTATACCATTATCTAAGATACTCATAATATATATATCCTCCTGTAGGTATTTAGGCGACTTTTAAACACACTTTGCCACGTCGTCGTTGTTGCACTTCCGCCGCCCGAACCGCTGCTGCCTTTTGAATAGCTGTATACTCCTGACACATTTTCACTTTGATATGGGGACATATTTGCGCTGTTCACGCCCTCATACTTTGCTCGCCACGCTGCAATATCTTCACAAAGCTGCTCGAAGTCTCGCGGAACGCTCATCGACCAGATTTGACCTGTAAATGTTTCGTTCCTCAGCTTTGCAAGGTCTTCCGCTGTATTTTGCCACACTCCGTCGTTTAATACTGAGTCGAATATAGCAAAATACTGACCTTCAAGTAAAGAATCGAGCGGAGCAGTACCACTTATGACTGTAAAAGTGCCTGTTTTGCGATCATCGTCACCGCGTAAAAAATAATTTTTGATATTTGCACATACTTCTGTCAACTGAGCCATGCACCGCGCCGCCTTTCTCTTTTATTCTTCACGTTTCTTTCGCTTACGTGGCTTTTTATCTATGTCCTCAAAATCATTGTCGGGAACATTTTCGGCTGTTTCTTCTGCCTCCACATCTGCAACGGTTTCAGCTGTTTCACGATCTTCTTCACTGTTTTCATTATCAATTGGCTTGATAAAAACCATATGACGTTTGTTATTGGTTGTTGTAAGCTCTTGTATACGTTCAGCAGACGGTTCATAGCCTTGTCGAGGATATTCGTCCCCGACATTATAGGCATAACCGTTGTCTTGATTATCCGTGAAGTATTCGATTACCTTGTACATTCTCTCACACTCCACTGTCGATTATATCTGCTATCCACAGCGAATCAGGATTGACGAGAATCGGAATAAATACCGCACTTGCTCGTGTCCACAGTACGTCAGGGTCATGCGTAGTCCATTGATCTATGTAGATAAATCTACCGTTCGAGGTTGTCTTCGTTGAAATAAGCTCGTTAAGAACAGCAGGCGGCACGCCCCAAAGACCAGCGCCGATCTTGCCGTTTGGCATAGTTGCAAAAAATGTGATCTTATTATCAGGGTAATAATCTAAGGTCTTAATTTCGGCTGTCGAAGATAAACCGTTAAAAGCTTCATTGTCGGGATTGTAAATTCCGTTGGCTTCGACAATTTTTTCGATGCCGAACTCAGATGCAAGATAATCCTCAAACGTTGACTTTTTGACAGTTGCACCGCTTGCAGCATTACCGTTGATAGCTGTCTGAACCTTAGCGTTTTGGCGCAATTTTGTAAGGTTTTGGCTTTGTGTCATAAGTCCGTTGATAACAACACCCTTTGCCTTAGCTGCATCGATGATATTCTGGATTATTGCAAAAGGATTTGAAGCTGATGCAAGGTCAATTTTAAAGCCCTTTTGACTTTTTTCAAGACCAAAATCAATTGTGAGATTAAGATTATTTTCGCCGATAGTTACCTTTCCCGTACTCATGATCTCATACTTTGCAACAAGAGTACGTGTCTTTACCTGTTCCGAGAGGTTGAGTGCATCGTTGAAAACAGCATCAAGCAGTCTTTCAGGAATTGTTGTACCCATTTGCATGAGTTCAAGTAAGCTTTCTGATGTGTTGATCTTTACTGAGATAAGACCCTTTTCGATCTCGTGATTCTCGAGAGTCGGGCGAATAGTCTTATTAGATTCTGTATCAAATGCACGATATTTAGCCATTTTTGGCACAAGTTGCATCTGAGATATTGATGCCCATCTTGCTTTTAAATTATCAGACTGTTCATCTTTAAAAAGCTGATCTATTGGTTCATTTGGTCTTGCAATTCGCGGTTCAAACGTTAACCATTCAGCTTCGGTAAGCATACCGTTAATGCCGTTAGCCCATGTTACTGGCATATTTATTTACCTCTTTTCATTAAGCCTTTGTATCGGCTGTTGCTGTACCAGCTGCAACAACACAACCTGTGCTGTCTACTGATGCAACAGTTACCTTGTATGTATCTGTAATAGTGTAGTCGCTACCTGATGTAAATTCGCTCCACTCGGTTGTGTCAAGCTCCTGACCGTAATAAACAGACGGTGCTGCGGCTGCTGTACCTACCTTGTAAAGGTACTTTTCGCCTGCGACAGGAGTATATCCTGATACCGTAAGAGTTGTTTTACCACTTGTAGCTGCTTCGGTAGATGTTACTGTGATCTCGCTCATAGAGCCATTAGTTTCCCACTTTGGACGGATAACATCGGGCTTTGATGCTATAAATGTAAATCCCTTGCCTTCAAGAGCTGACTGCACACCACTTTCAGGAGATGCAGGGAGTCTGTCAAGGTAAACATTGCCCTTTGTAACGACTGATCCGGGCATATTGCCGCTTGTTACATCGATATCCTGATATACGATACCTTCTACAGTGCTGCTTGTATTTGCAGGATAAAAAGTTCCTGCCTTAACGATCTTGCGACCGTCAGGCATATCTGTTGCAAGGGACTGAGGTATCTCGCGCGTAAGTCTTACACAGTTTTCATCGTCGTTTGCAAGAAAAAATCCAGGTGCAAACGAGCGAGCTGTGTTATCGTTTTGTATAAATGACATTTTATTCCTCCTTTGTCGTTGATTTCGGCTCTACGCCGTAGTGTTCGGCGTAGTATTTGTCGCAATACGACTTCATAGCCTTTGCTGTATCGCCGTCTGACTTTCCACTTGCTTGCTGATCGGGAACGCTCGGAGTGTGCGAAACGTGTGTAGCCTGCGGCGTGTACTCATCCCAGTCACTCTTTACGCTATCGAGAAGCTTATCGGCATCTTTGATTTTGCCGTCATTGTCAAGCTCTAAGCCGTCGATATAGCCACCGTACTTCGTGATCTTAGCAAGTGCCTTGTCTGAATATCCTTTTTCCTTCAAAAGAGCCTTAAAAGCTGTTGACTTTTTTGTAGTTGTCTCTTTAGACTGGATATCAGCTTTAAGTTTGTCATGGGCTTGCTTTTCAGACTCATACTTTCCTTTGTAGTCGTCTGATTTGAGAGTTTCAAGCTCTGTGTTTGCAGTTTCAAGCTTTTTCTGCAAATCTGCGATCTTCTTGTCTTTGCTGCTTATGCTGTCGTTCTGCTCTTTGAGGGGATCAACGACATCCATATGCAGCTTTACAAGCTTGTTTGATGCTTCTTCGATGTTTTCATCAGCAACGCCTGCCGCTGACAAGATTTTTCTTAATTCACTTCTTGAAAATCCCATAAATTAATACCTCCGTTACTTTGTCGGCTATTCTTCGCCGTTCGGTATGTTTTTTGCGGCTGTACTTCGCCGCTTTAGCACCAGTTGAGCGAATCGAACACCCGTTCTCGGTTTTGGAGACCGCCGTACTACCACTGTACTAAACTGATATATAAAAAAGAGCGCGATTGACCTAAATCAACCACGCTCGGCTCTTGCTGTTGAACGTTTACAACAGCGATTTTATTTAATTTCTGTACGCTTTTCGCGCACTGCTTTTATTCCGTCCTTAACGGGTATAAGCTCAACTCTATCCCCCTGTTTCAACGCTTCATAAATTTTTTCAAGCATCTCAGGGGATAATGTTGCATCTTTATACATATTTTACTCCTATTTTCGCAAAAAGTCAAGTGTTTTTAGTATTTTCCAAGCATATAACGTGCTAAAAGAGCTTTTGCTTGCTTTTGGTATCGTTCCATGCCCCTTTTGAGAAAATGTATCGGTTTTAAACCACGGGTCCACACGGCTTTATATTCGCCTGTCGCTCTGTCACGAATATAATATTTCCATGCTTTGCGCCGCCCTCCGGGCTGAGAAGCATAAATACCTGTGCCATATTCATGCCACTTTGCGTAATCCACGGCACTTCCGACGGTTACTTTGTCTTCGTCGTTAATCGTCACTGTAACAGGTCTGTCAACTAATACAGCACCTTCTTTATTGGTCTTGTATCGTATGCTCTCGCCTGCATGAGCCGATGTTACATAGGTCAAGCTGTTTCTGAGCCTGCCTGTGTCGATTCTGCCTGCTGCTGTGATCTCTTGTTTTGCGAAAGAGACTATCTGCTGTCCCGATGCTTCAAGAAAGGCATTTTTGTTTTTTATCATCTGCTCAATGACTTTTGCCGAATTATCAGTTATTTTTATCTCGAAGCCCATTTATTCGCGCTCCTTTCGGAGGTTATTTCTTTTAATACGTGCCTGTTTTTTGAGTTCTTTCCATTTTTCGGGCTGCTGATACTTCAAATTCTGAAAATCTTCAAACTTTTTTGGCATACCTAACAGTTTTAAGCTTGTATATTCTTCATAAATTCGATAATCGCTTTTTATATTCCTTTCGGCTCTGAGCTGCGGATTATCACCTTTTGCTTTTTGCCATGAATCGTAACTCATACCTTTAAGCTTTGGGCTTGATTTTACTTTGTCGCCCTCAAAGCCTTTTGTCCATGCAAGCATCGTGCATCTACATTCCCAAATCATTTCGGGCGGTACTTTATAATCTTTGCCGCCTAAATCCGCAGGATATTTGAGCTTGATACCGTCTATCTCAAAAAATTCATCAACTTTTTTTCGCTGACTGTCAAGCAGTCTATGTGATATACGTGTTCTATGATCAAGGGTAGCCGCCCACTCAATGACAAGATCAACGCCAATTGCTTCACAACGCTTGTAACCGTCGTTTCTGCCTGCGTTTTCGGCATTGGTAATCATCGTCCTTGCTGTACGTATCGCTTGATTTTCGGACATATCCGCGATCTCTGAAAGCCTTTGTGCTATTTGTGGTATACTTTCGCCTTGTATAATGCCCTGTGTGACCGCCGAATTAAGTTTTTGCTTATTCCAGATTTTATCTTTGGGGATATTTACTGTAGGTTTAGGCAACAAATCAGGTTTTTCTTTTATCAGCCGTTCGACGGTCTGTTTGTCGTAGAGCGTCCATGATGTGTCTATCAAGCCGCTTGACTCGACGTTGTACACGCTGTAATTAATGCCGATGCTATAAGCATCAGGCATATATCCGTTGATAATGCTGTCAGCTATAATATTGACGTTCGTCAGGTCTGTTGCAAGTATATCCGCATATTCAAACCATCTTTTACCTGTCAGCATATGTGATAAACGCCACGCTTGATACTCTTTCTTTGTGATAGTGCCGTTTTCAAGCTCTTTCCGCTTTTTTGCGTCCATTTCCTTGAAAAGCGCAAGATATTCAAGAGCTTTTTTCTTCATTTGTCGAGCTGCTATGCTGTATTCACGGTCAAGTTCGTCTTCAAGATCAGACAGCAATTCGTCAACGTCTTCATGTCCTTCATCGACTTTCGGACGTTGATATCTTTCGGGGAGATATTCGGGCATTGTATCACCTTACCCTATACAAGCGATATTTAGGGATAATCAACTCTTTGATTACCCCTATTTTTGTTTCGCCGCACATAAGCACAAGATTTACCTTTTTAATGCCAAATCTGCATATAGTTAGCAAAATAATCGGTATCTGAGTAATGCTTTCATACTCAATTGTTATCTCGGGACGGCATATCCTGCGCTTTTTATCGTTGTGTATCTGCGCCATGCCTTAAAGCACGATATGAGCCAATTCAGCACGAAGTTCAAGTATGTGAAGATATTCGCCCATAGCAGACTGCTGCTTTTTCAGAAGCACTCTGCTGTACATATCCTCTGGTTCTTCTGCAACGTCTTTGAGCAGATATGCTTCTACCTCCTGCTTATTATTATAGGCTTTCAGCTTCTCATAGCGTTCCTTTGTCTGAGCATATTCCTCTTTCAGTCTGACTTTCCATGCGTTCTTAGCGGTTTCAGCCTGTTCCTTTTCAACTAACTCTGGTGCTTCCATTTTATTTTTCTCCTTGATTGGATTTAGTGAACGTGTTTCTAAGATGTGTTCGTCAACTGGATTTGGTAATTTTTCGTACATTTCGCAGCTTTTGACAATAGCTGTTGACTGAATCGGACATAAAAATATTTTACGGCACGTAGTACACGGTGATTCGACAGATGTACAGCGATTTACCATATTTTTAGGCAAATCTGCTATTACACCCCACTGATTCGATATTCTATCTGCATCAGTAAACTCAACCTCACAGCCGTAATGTGAACCTTTTTCATCTGCTTTCTCATGCCAAAAGCAGATTTCCTTTCTGTCAGGGTCGTAAGCTATCACCGATTCACTTTCTGTGTTTGTAATTTTTGCGCTTTTGGTAATCATTTCTAAAATTGCTTCTTCAAAATACATATGATGATCTCCTCCTTCTGAATCGCGTGAATATCGCGCTTGTGTACAGCAATTAAACTGTTTCGGTAATGGTTTAAGTTCTTCATATTCAGTATATTCATGATTATATATGTTTTTTAAAATTTCAATCATTAAATGCCTTTTCTTTGGATATTCATTTTTATTTAGTCTTTCAACAAGTTGTCGTTCACTTGCAAGAAAGAAACAATCCTCATGCATTGTTGCAAGGCAACCTCCGCTACCACTGCCGCATATTGTACATGATTTATCTCCTGTGCCACAAATCGACATATTATCACTCCTTTGTATTGCTATTGTGATGATCCAAAAGCATTTTGATTATATCGCTTTCTTTATAAACTCCATACAAACACACAAATTCCTGTCCCTCATCCCAATCATTGAGCCATGCCCATGTTGGTTCGTTGTAGTCATAAAAATTGTATTCAATAAGTTCTAATGATGCTTTTGATTCTTTTGCTTCTATTTCTGTATAGCCGCATGAGAAAAGAAAATATACACTTTCTATTTGATGTTTTTCAACTTCTTTAAGGTATTCATCAACAAAATTATTAAAATCTTTTTTTGTCATAAGATTCATACTATCGCTCCTTAAAACACGCACATATGCGTTATAAGCCCCTTTGACTTTTAGAAATATAATTATACCTCTAAGCCCTCAGAGCCGCCTTGTGCGTTATCCTGCATACCTAATTGTGCGGCTATAGCTGCTTGACGATCTTTTAAGATTTCTTCCGTCTGGTCTGCCATGCCGTTTAATGATGCAAGCTTTCTCGTCACCGCTTCTCCTGTCTCTCCGACGAGGTAAGGAGCAGAAGCCAGCAAGTTTGTAATCGCTTCTGATGTGTTGATCGTTTCGTTATACTCGACCGAAAATGTTTCATCATCATCAACACCTGCAAGTCGCATTATACCGCGAACATAGTCGAAAACCTGACTTTCCGAGTTCGCGGAAAAATGTCTTTGCTCTGTATAAGCACTTTCAAGTTCCGTTGCTGTTGGGTTTCCGGCACGTATCACGTCATGTTCTACCCCGTGCATACAGATATACAGTTCGCTTTTAAGTCTTAAAAACGCAGTGTTATTCGCTTCAAATGGTACTTGTATCTGATGAGGTTCTGCACTTCCGTCGTCACCAACATGGATAACGTGTGATTTTATCAGATTAATAATAAAATTTGCATCAGTAATATCGTCCATACCGCCGTAGTTTTTCAATACCCAATAGATCAATTCGGACTGAGATACATTGTTGACAAGCTGCGAAGACATAAGGTCAAGAGCAACGAGTTTGTCAAGTGCGCCCACAAGCATTGATTTATTGCTTTTTGAACGCATTTGCACTATAGGGAGCCTGCTGTCTTGACTTTCGGCTGCTATAAAATAGTTTCCTTCTACCTTATTTTCAATTTTTGTGTATCGGTATGGTATCTTAGTCTGCTTGATCTGCATCGGTTTGTCGTCTTCTTCGACGTACTGTGTAAAGCCGTCAGGTTCGTACAGTGTAAATACCTTTGGTTTATCAGACGCTATCTGCGTATAATATATGCATTCTGTCATACTGCCTGTGTAGTCATCTACAATAGGCTTTGTATTTAAATACGGCATCATGATAGTTTTTTTGTTTTCCGCGTTGTAAAAGCCGTAGCCACGACCACAAATAAGCGATTCACGGTATATTTTTTTTGTAACGTCGTCGAAGTTTTTGCCGAGCTTGTCTTTGTTGCTCTGGTTTTCAAACGTTATGCCGTTTGCAAGCAAGTGTGAAACGTGTCCGTCTATGATTGATGGGAAATATCCATTTCGTATCTTGCTATTTGGTGATACAAGATCCTTATGTGCAAGACCTTTCATGTCATATATAATTTTTTCGACGACTTCAATTTCAGGATTTTCAATGTCATAATATTTTTTTGCCTTTTCAGCCCATTTATAGTCTGGCGAATTTTGAAAATCCGAAATAACCTCTTTGACAAACCGCATTTTTTTTGTATCATCATTTTCACATTTCAGAAAATCGGAATGTGTAAGCGTTTCAAACACCCTCTTTCATATAACCTATATTTATTATCACAAAACGGCTTGATACTGAACACCACCATACAATTTGCGGATATAACTTGCTAAACTGTCTGGAGCATCATCATGCTCGGCAAATTCGTTATAGTCGCATATCTGCTGTATGTATTCTTTGTCAGTACCATCAACAAATATAACGTTCGACCACTCCCATTTCAAGTATGTGACGATCTTCATATACTTGTTTTCGCTTTCATGGTATGTGTTCGCTCGTTCTCCTTCGAGTTTCAGCATCTTTGCAAGCATTCCCTTATCTGCGTTCTTTTCGCAGTAAAAGCCACCTGCACAAAATTTATGTCTGATTGCTATTATCTCAGTCTTAATGCTGTCAACTGCTTTATGCCATAATCTGCCGTAAACGTAGTATTTGCCGTTTATCTTTCGGCAGATAGTCAATGCTGTATAGTCCTTGTTGTCCTCATAAGCTGCATCTATGTGAACAAAACGTGCCTGATATACAAGTGTTTGCTCTCCGCCAATAACAGGATTCTTAAAGATTATATCCTCAGCTGCTATGTGCTTCAACTCATAGTTTGCTGCAAAGAGTGAAGATAACATACGCTCTTTAAGTTCTGCGAGTTCCTGTGATGTAATCAGCCCTGTTGTATAGCAGTCATACTTCTTCGGATTCGGCATCAGACAGAAGCAATCCTCAACGTGCCACGGTGTGCCTGTATTGAAGATTCTGCCGCCCCTGTTCTTGATGTTCTGCAATTCCTGATAGACAGTCTTTGTGCGTTCTCTTTCGGCTTTTGATACTCTGTCTTGAACGTTTACGATATCATCAGTAAATATCCTGTCAAAGTGTTTACCTGTCAGAGATCCTTTTGAACCTTTACCGACTAACTGTGCCGTTCCTCTCGGGTCATTCGTCAGATTTGTTGTTAATTCAACTGCGCTTGACTTGATTATTTTCAATTCAACACCGTATATTGCAAATACAATCTGCTGTGTGACTGGATTTTCAAGTATCTTTTTGACCTGTGCAATAATCTCCTTAACATCATCATCGGACTTTCGCATAAACATTGTCTTATGATTCGGATAGAGAATAATGATAATTGCAAGGGCGATTGATACAGCTGTGGTTTTATAACTTCCACGATGCGCCTGTAACGTTTTATCATCCTTGCCGAATACCATTTCTTTTATCCACTTGTTATGCAGTTCAGTCAACAATGTAAATCCTACGCTATGCCCGAATTTGAAAGGATAGTTACATAATACTTCAATCGCTTTCGTTCTCGTCAGCTTCGTAGTCATTGATTGATTCGACAAGGTTGTTCACCTCGTTTCGTGTCTGATCGTCAATGCTTGCTGTTGTTACTTCCTGCTTGTCCGTCCACTTACACCAGTTCTTTAAGGCAAATATGCTCATAGTAGGCTGATATTTGCCTAACATTGCGCCCTCTGCGATTAAATCGGCTTGAACCGATTCAAAGTCTTTTTTAATAGTCGGAAAGTATTCATTCAAGGCATTGTATATCGTTCTGACAGTAACAGGCTTATACTGGATCTTCAACCATTGTTCGAAATTTGTCTGTGTGGGAACTTCCATATATTCATTGTCCTTGATACACTTGCAGAATTGTTTCCACAAAGCAATCAACTGTTCGCCGCTTTTAAATTTCTTCGGCTGTCCTCTGCCTGCCATGTGTTCACCTACTTTCATTATCACCGTCTAAAATGCGTTATAACCGCTTGTATTTTTCATATGGTTAGGGCAGAGGGATTTGAACCCACGAATCGCAGAGTCAAAGTCTGCTGTCTTACCTCTTGACTATGCCCTAATATAATTATGCCAATGTGTAACATCGAAACGCTCAAAAAAAATCAAAGAAAAGAAAAAAGAAAAACAAGAAAGAAAAGAAAAGAAAAAGAACCAAAAAGAAAAGTAAATAAAGAAATAAAAAGAAATTAAGAAAAGAAGTGTATATTATATATTATATATATTCTTTTTTCTTTTGCTTCTTTTCTTTTTTCTTGCTGCTGAAATGTTTGCAAAAAAGCACCGCAGGAAGGAGAATAGAACCACGGTGCTCATTTGCAAATACTTAGGGATCACACCAAGTTGAAACAATTGGTGCATCATTTGTGCTTTGCTGATTTTTCAGCCCGAAAAAATCAAACATTACATACTACATAGAAAGGGTCAGCTCACTGACCATGCACAAATGACACTGGGGGCGAATATGGGAATCGAACCCGATATTTAGAGCTTGAAATGCTCTTGTCCTGACCATTAGACGAATCCGCCAAAGACAGGGCGGTAATGCGAGTAACCGCCCACAGAAAGAAAGGGGATATGAGAAAATTATGTTGTAGAACAACGGATTTTCGCCGTCTAAATTCATTATATCACATTTTTTTAAAAAATCAAGGCTTTTCGAGCATTTTTTACAAAATTATAGGGATATGCGGCTATATACTGCATATCCCTGTTTGCTATTAGTCATATTCGTAGTTGTCAATTGATTGTCTCAAAACAGCTTCACGAAGTTTTTTGTTACTTTCTCGTTCAGCTTCGAGTTGCTTTTCAAGGCTTTTTATTTTTTTAGCTTGTTCGTGTATAGTTGTTTTTAAATCGTCGATAATGTCATTATTAGCATTATCATGATCTCTTAGCATTAGTGCTTCAAATACACCCCTCCTGATTTTGTTTCGAGCGGTAATAAATTCACCTGCTTCTTCACACAACATATCTGCCTGAGAGGTAAATCCGTAATGGTTCGCTATCTTTCGCAGATTTTGGATAGTAATGCTCTTATCAGCATCTTGATAGCCTTTTTGGTATCCCTGACGATATGCTTGTTCTACAACGTCGTCGATCTCAAACTTTTCATTTGCTTTGCAACAGCAATTTTGACTTTGTGATGTAATTTTTTCAGTTATTTCCATTATTTTTTACTCCTTTCAAAAACTCGCTTTCAGTTTCGAGATGTACTTTTATCCTTGAAAAATCAATATCATACTCTTTTTCAAGGCTTTGCATGAGGTCTGTCATTGTAATTGGTTTGCCAAAAAGCTCAGGGGTATCATAAATCGCGACCATATCATCAAAAAGCTTGTGAATATACTCTTTTGATCGCCCACGCCTTACCTGTGCAGTCAAAGCGGCTGTGGTGGCAAATGAAGCAAATGTCAGTGCTGCATCTTTAAGGATCGCATATTGCTTTTTCAAAAACGCTTCTTGTTCTTTACGGCGAATTTTTTCACGGCATCGTTTACAATTCGTTACTTTCATTTTTTATCACACCCTTGTCATATACTGCCCGTAGCTTATACCAAGCTGCGCAGCTTTTTTTACTGCATCAATCAAACCCTGATTTTTATTCTTTTTAGCCTTTCTTCGGCGTTTTTTTTCTTGCGTCGGGCTTGTATACAACTTTTTGTTGCAGTCAGGACAATATTTTACTTGCATACAGGCAGAATAAAACTTACATCCGCATACTTGACATTTTTTGTTTTGTTTCTGTTCTAATTTCATATTTTTCAACCTCTTTCCGTATAAGTGCTTTAAACGCTGTTTTTTAACGTTTTGTTGTGGGTAGGGTAATTATACTACCCACATACTAAACGCTTGAAAAAACGTGTGTCTCGTTGCTGTCAGCTATATTTCGGTGAATTCTTTTTCTCTGCAGATGCTCGGTGCAAATTCTCCGAAATATTTCTTTTCAGCTTCTTGTCTTGCTTTAAGTGCCGCATCAAATGTTTTAAAATGCCCAAGCCTTATTTCTTTTCGATTAACTGTAATCACAGCACGATATCTGCCTGTCTTTTTTATCAATTGAACCCCTGTTGCACCAGAAGTATTATTTTTACTTAAGGCACAGTTTCTGGCATTTTGTGTTACTGTACATATTCTTAAATTACTCCTTCTGTTATCTAATGGATTTCCATTGATATGATCTATAATTACATTCGGATTTTTAATCCCTAATATATAACGATGCATTTTTATAACTTTGTGATCAATATTTGCCACCACATATCCTGTCTTACTTATACACCAACTGTATTTGCAAAGTATCTTGTAATCTTCTGCATCAGCTATTATTACTTTTCCTTTTGCTGTTGTTATTTCTAATTCGCCATTTTCTATGACAAATTTATTTGTGTTTTTTCTGCCTATAAGATCCGGTGTGCCATGATAATAGATTCTTAACCAATGTTTATTACAATACCATTTATCATCATGCTTGGCTGAACTTTCTTTGCCACAAATGCAGCATATATGTTTACCCATCACATATCACCTCTGATATTCTTACAATCACTCTCGGATTATCCGAATAATACTTTTCGCAGCGCGTACTTACTATTTGTGCATCATCATAGTATGCTATTTTGTTTAATGCATCAAATATTATTTTCATACAATTATCAATGTCTACTTTTTTCGTTGGCCTTATCTTCCCCTCAAGCATCATCTTTTTGCGTTTCATGCTTGTGCTTTTTGGTATCGGGAAGTATGCGATTATATCCGCTTGTAGTGGCACGTCCTTGTCAAACGGTTTCAGCCCTCTCTGCTGTTGCTGAACGGACAGCCTGACAAGATTTTCATAGTTAACCGTCTTTGCAGGTGTGTACGCTGTAGCGTAACCGTTAAACGTGCTGAACTTTGGTCTGCCTTTACCGACAGGAGTTCCATAGACTGTGAATTGAATCATCGTTACCACCTCACCACATTCAGAATTTCGGTATTGCTGATATTTGCATCTTTCGGCAGAAATTTATAACCGTCTATCTCACAAGTGTTACCGTTCGGACAGTTCATGCCTTTTGCAACTCCCATAAGCCTGCATACCGTAGGTCTGACAGGATATATCAAGCACTTTTTTGCTTCGTTGTCTCTGAATGGACACGTTGCTTTATCCTTGTGCTTTATCGGGTTGATACCGTGTACTGCGATATAATTTCTTATCGTGTTTACTTCGGGGATAGATGCAGGAACTATGCCACAACATCTACCGCAGTTTGTGCAGTTCTTGTGTTCAGGAATGTTGAAGATGCTCATATTATCACTCCTTCATCAGTTCTGGTTGGTGTTGGCTCTCTTGTTCCATTTCTCAATCAGATTGCCATAAGCTTCTGCAATTCTTGCACACGGACTTCCTGACTGCAATAATTCAGACATTTCTATACCACAAGTTTCACATATCACCTTAACCTTAATGCAGTCCTGCGACATTCCTCTAACAACAGAAACATAGTTATCGGGTTTACCTCCGCAGAAAGGGCATTCGTCAAAAGTTATCAGTCCCATTATTTTTACCTCCTCAAAAAAATGATAGTTGTTTATATCCTGTGTTTATCAGCTTGTAATCATCACAGCCGTAATAACAGCCCCATGAACGAAGCTCCTCACGCCTGACTGTCAGTTGCCGTGAACAGTACATCAAACCGTCCTCCATTCGGAAACTGTCTCCGCACGGACAGCCTGTCTTGCCGTTATTTTCCTCATAATAACAGCGTTTTGGCTTCTCGGAAAATACAGCGCCGCATTTTTTGCAGTTGATATGATACCGTGTAATCTTATCAATGCAATAATAGTTGTAATACTCCTCCTCAGAGTATCGAACACCGCACTCGGAGCAGGCGTGATAGCCGTATTTACTTACCAGATACGCTTGCTTACTCATTATCTTCCTTGACCTCAACAAACTCGCCATTTTCAAGCTTGTACCATGTGTCAGGTTTGAGTGTTTCACCGTCTATTATAGCGGCTTTGATTGCTAATAGCGGATATGTTTTGCCATCCCATTCGCCACGTTCGCATATACAGATAGCAGACCCTTTTGACGCTTTTGCTTTACCGCAATAGCCTGCTGATATTGCAACACAGTTAAGTCCTGTCGCCGAAGAAGCTCCGTATTTGCCTGTCGCCGAAGAAGCTCCGCAAATGCCTGCCGCCGAAGAAGCTCCGTAATCGCCTGTCGCCGAAGAAGCTCCGTAATTGCCTGTCGCCGAAGAAAAGTCGGAGGCCAAGCGGTCTTAGGAAGACAACCACCTATCCC
>JAZSEJ010000091.1:0-12000 GCA_045531615.1 Ruminococcus sp. | reverse complement strand
TCCATTGTGGATAATGTGGTGTTCCCCGTAATTGACGTAGTGCTGGTCGTTCTTCTGTTCGTGAAGATCGGTCTTGCGTATATGGACTACAGAAAGCATGGACAGCTGGAATGGACGCCGATTGCAATCATCTTCGGATGTCTGCTGTTTACACTGACAGCACCGCTGTATATCTGGAACGTCGTAGGCATTTGACCAAAAGCCCGATTTTCGGGCTTTACATATTGAAAATTAAGGAAATATGTGGTATAGTAAAGAAAAACGGTTAAGGACGAACACCATATGAAATCAAAACGCATATCCACCATCATTGTAGCAGTATTGATGATGATGGCGGTTACGCTTCCGATGCCGTTGAAAACGTCACAGCAAGAGAAACGGGGCATTAACCGATTTGGTGCAGTCCACCAACATCAATGCATAGGGCGTGACTGATCATTTTCTGCGAATGTTTCCATCATTTTCTGCTTTCCTATTTCCGAACCCTTGCACAGGAAAGGAAATCATGATATAATACCCATATACTCACAAGGAGCGTGGACATTCTATGAAAACAAATACCAGCATTTCCCTGAAATCTGTGAAGCCGGACGGCTTCCTTGCTGAATATCAGAGGCTTGTCAGAGAAACGATGATCCCTTATCAGTATGAAGTCCTCCATGACCGTGCAGATGGCGTGGAGAAGAGTCATGTAGTGCAGAATTTTATCAATGCCGGAAAAGCACTGCGAGGGGAGGAGGCAGGCGAATTCTACGGCATGGTCTTTCAGGACAGCGATGCTGCAAAATGGCTGGAGGCTACCGCCTATATCCTCATTCATTTCCCCGACGAGACTCTCGAACAGCAGGCGGATGTCCTCATCGACCTCATTGCTGATGCACAGGATGAGGACGGTTATCTGAATACCTATTTCACCATCAAGGACAAAGAAAAACGCTGGACGAATCTCCTGGAGGGACATGAGCTTTACTGCAGCGGGCATATGATCGAAGCCGCCTGCGCCTACTATGAAGCCACCGGCAAGGATAAATTCCTCAATGTCATGATCCGTAATGCCGAGCACATCTACAAGGTGTTCATCGAGGACGGACATGAGGGGTATCCCGGTCATCCGGAAATTGAGCTTGCACTCATGAAGTTGTACAGAACCACGAATGACAGCCGTTTTCTTGAGCTTGCAAAGCATTTCACCGATGTCCGCGGTGTGGATACAGAATACTACCAAAAGGAAAAGGAACAGCGTGACTGGACAGTCTGGGGCAATAATGCCGATGATCACTGCTACCAGCAGAGCCATTGTCCGGTGCGGGACATGGACAAGGCGGTTGGACATGCGGTCAGGGCTGTTTATCTCTATACCGCAATGGCGGATCTTGCCGCTGAAACGGAAGATGCGGCGTTGTCCGCTGCCTGCAGGCGGCTGTGGGAGAGTATCACACAACGGCAGATGTACATCACCGGCGGCATTGGTTCGACCGTCAACGGCGAAGCATTTTCCACGGATTATGACCTGCCGAATGACACCGCCTATGCGGAGACCTGCGCTTCCATTGGATTGATGTTCTTCGGTTCAAGAATGCTGGAGCTGGAGCTGGACGGCGGCTATGCCGATGTGATGGAGCAAGCATTCTACAATACTGTCCTTGCCGGCATTCAGTTCGACGGAAAGCGTTTCTTCTATGTGAATCCGCTGGAGATCGTTACCGGCATCTCCGGATGCACCTCCACACACTGGCACGCCAGACCCCAGCGTCCCGGCTGGTATGCCTGCGCCTGCTGTCCGCCCAATGCAGCAAGACTGATTTCCTCCTACTATCAGTATGCCTATGGTGAGAATGAAACCACTGCATTCTGTCACTTGTTTGCAGCAGGAGAGGTATCTTTCCAAAACGGCATGAGGCTCCGCTGCGAAACGGCATATCCTTACGGATTCACTGTGAATTATCATATGGAAACAGGCGGCAGGATTGCCATCCGTATTCCGCAGTGGAGCAGGAAAATAGCGCTTCGGATCAACGGAACAGCGGCAGAGATCACAATGGAACGGGGCTATCTCTATCTGGAGGTTTTCGCCGGCGATACCATTACACTCACGCTTGACGATACGCCGAGATATATCCGTGCATCCGCCCGTGTACCGGAGCTGACGGGTTGCGTATCCATTTGTCGTGGTCCGATCGTATACTGCTTTGAGGGGGCTGACAATGGCGGCGATGTATTGTCGCTGTATCTGAAGACCGGCGGTAAGATCACGATTTGTTCGGAGTCCCATGATCTTCCCAAATCCGCAGTTCTGCTGGAAGCAGAGGCATTTCGTATGAAGCTGGAGGATGCCCTTTATACGGACAGCCTTCCGGAATTCACTCCCTGCACAGCTGTCGCCGTGCCGTATTATATGTGGGGTAACCGTGGGGAAAATCAGATGAGAGTCTGGATGAGCGAACGAAATTAACAAAACAGCGTTGGAGCATTTCATTTCTGTTCCGACGCATCTACATTGCCATTTGTATGAAGTCTGCTGCGATCACTGTTTCTCCTGATATGCATACCCGAAATGAATCGGGGGCGCAGTGACGGACACATAGATGAATTTTTTCTCGCCATCATTGCACAGACCATGTACCTCTCTCAATACAGTACTTTTTTCATATAATTGTCTCGTCATACACCGCATACCCATGTTTCGGATAAAACCGATAGGACTCCGCCCACTGCTCCTTCGGCGTTCCAAGATGCACATAAACCGCTGTTTTATCGTGTTCTCTGGCATGATCTTCAGCTTCGGTGACGACCTTGAAAGTCGGGATACGGGCTGGACAGTGCTTCTGTGGCTGGCTGACTATTACCAGTCCTACGACATCGCCACTGTTCGTCTGACAAATACCAATGATACGACAATTTCCGTAGTCTGCATTCCGCTGAAGCAGGGAGAAACACAGCCCTCATGGACGCCGTTTGTGAAAGCAATCTCCGAATGGACTTTCCAGACAATAGAAGGTGATGTCAACGCCGACGGAACATTCAATGTTGCCGACGTGGTAGCACTTCAGAAATGGCTGCTTGCTGTTCCTGATACAAAACTTGCAAACTGGAAGGCAGGGAATTTCTGCAGCGACAACAGACTAGATGTATTCGATCTTTGTCTGATGAAGCGTGAGCTTTTGAAGAATAACTGAATACCATACAAAGAGTCTTTCATCACGAAGGCTCTTTTTTCTTATTGACCGACCATATCAGACAACATCGTGGAACGTCGTCGGATTATAAGCTGAAAGCCCGATTTTCGGGCTTTACATATTGAAAATTAAGGAAATATGTGGTATAATAATAAAAAGTCTTGGAGGGAATGTTATGAAACGAATACTATCTGCGGTTCTTCTTTCTCTGACGATGCTGTTCAGCTCAGTACCGAATGTTTACGCTGAAAATACGGAATACACGATAAGGGATGAAATTCATGGAGTGAATGATTCTGTATTCTACATTGCAAGACCTGATGAAGCTTCACTGACTGTCATCAATGCGTCACAGTTTGGATTGTCCGCTGATGCAGAGGATAATACACAGGCGATGCGGAATGCCTTTGATTATTGCAGGCAGCATCCCAACACAAAGCTTGTGATTGATAAGGGAATCTACCATTTCAGTCCTGAGGAAGATATTTACCTGAACAGACTGAAAAACACGCTGGTTGATGCCAATAACGCTGAATTTATTTTCAGCACACCCCATTACTTCAAAATATATGCCTGTGATAACGTCGAAATCAGAAATATGATCGTCGATTGGGACTGGGATACACTCCGGCTTGGTTCTCTTGTGAAAATCGAAAATGAAAATGACGCAGAAAATACGCTTGAAATAGAATTTACCGAGCTTGATGAGGTTGATGCGAATATTCCTCTTTTAAGCTTTATGCAGTATGATCCTGTCGATCTTGTTGCAGGGGTTCATGGAAGCTTTAAGATATACAGTCCATTTGTCGATACGGAATGTATCAAGAATGTTGAAAAAGTCGATGGGAAACCAAATGTGCTGAAGGTCACCCACAGCGGTGCATTGGATTATTTCCGCAATGATGAGGTGTATCTGCTCCGTCATTATGTTTACGGCGGACAGGTTTTTAATACTGTGGAAGAATCAAGCAACATCACCTACAACAATATCAGCATCTACGGCGCCTGCGGTATGGGATATGTCTTCGCTTACGGCTCAAATCACTATCAGATTATCAATTCGTATATCGGCTTACGGCCCGGTGCAGAAGATAAATACAGAATATCTACGACAGCTGACGGCATTCATATAACAAATACAGGAGGATATTTCCGTATTGATAACTGCGATCTGAGCTTCTGCGGTGATGACATTCTCAATGTACACAGCAATATGTTCTATATCAAAAGTATTGATGAAAGCCGAAAAATCATGCAGGGAACAGTTCCGAACAAAATAGTAGAACCCGGACACACACTGAGCTTTATGGATACGGATTTCAACAGCATTGACTGTGAAGCAACTGTTGAATCCATTACAAGAAACGGTTATGAGGCAACAATAACATTGACCGAGCCATTGCCTGTAACTATTACTGCGGGATTGGTTGCATATAACGGAAACAGACATTCTGAAAACTATGTTCTGACGAATAACTATGTTCATGAAACAAAAGGACGTGGATTTCTGCTCAATAGTGATAACGGACTCTGCGACGGAAACACGTTCTACCGCACTTGCAGTCAGACATTACAGGTCCGCACAGACATTCCGAACGATAAAGTCATCGAGGGAACAGGGGCAGACCATATTCAGATCAGCAATAACACCTTTATTGAGTGTAATTTCGGAGGCAGAGGCGATGTAATTACCATTGAAAGCCTGTTGGATGGTGAAAGAGTCAATAACACACCATTAGCGGAAATCAATATCAGCAACAATGAGTTTATATCGTGTTATCAGGAAGTAATCAATGCGGATAACGTCAACGGTCTGACAATTGAAAATAATATCATCAGGGATAGCGAAAACTACATCATCGGCGAGCATTGCAAAAATGTAAAAGTCGAATCAAATACATTTCTTCTGAAAGGCGATGTCAACGCTGACGGTGAATTCAATGTTGCCGATGTGGTAACACTTCAGAAGTGGTTGCTTGCTGTTCCAGATACAAAGCTTGCAGATTGGAAATCCGCAGATTTGTGCAGCGATAACAGACTGGATGTGTTTGACCTGTGCCTGATGAAACGTGAGCTTTTGAAAAACAACTGAATACCATACAAAGAGTCTTCAATCGCGAAGGCTCTTTTTCCTTATTGACAGACCATATCAGACAACACAGTGGAACGTCGTCGGCATCTGACAAAAAGCCCGAACAAGTCGGGCATTACATAGCTGTGATAGCAATCTTGACAAATTCTCAGCTTTGTGGTATAATAAAGTCATGTTACAAGAACTGAGGTGGAAAGATGCGTAGAATTTCCTGCTAAATTTTGATTGGGTATATAAAACAATGGCGGTAGTACCGTCTGTTTTGGTGTGCCCTGCAGGAAATATTACGGTCTTTTCACATAATATATCAACTCCTGAGGACAGGTTTGTTTTGTTATGTCTTTCGGAGTCTCCTGATTGTGAGCCGCAGTATATCCTGCGGCTATTTTATTGTTCAGGAGGTTATATTATGTCTGTGATAAACGTTGAAAGTCTGACTTTCGGTTATGACGGAAGTGCGGATAATATTTTTGAAAATGTAAGCTTCAGGATTGATACTGACTGGAAGCTTGGCTTTACCGGAAGAAATGGTCGTGGAAAGACCACATTCATGAAACTTCTGATGGGAGAACACGAATACAGCGGCAAAATTACATCAAACGTGGAGTTTGAGTATTTTCCGTTTCCTGTTGCTGACGAAAATATGCTTGTAGTGTATCTTGCAGAAGAGATATGTCCTAATGCCGAAAACTGGGAGATTGCAAGAGAACTTTCACTTCTGCAGGTCAGCGATGATGTACTGTATCGTCCGTATGCAACGCTTTCGGGCGGTGAGAAAACAAAGGTCATGCTTGCGATGCTTTTTCTACGGGAGAACTGCTTTCTGCTGATTGACGAGCCTACCAATCATCTTGATATGAACGGACGAGAAATCGTCAGCCGCTATCTGAAACGCAAAAAGGGTTTTATTCTCATTTCTCATGACAGAGCTGTTCTTGATGAGTGTATAGACCATGTTCTTTCAATCAACAGAACAAATATTGAGATTGAACAGGGAAACTATTCCTCGTGGGAGCGGAACAAGGCGGCAAGGGATAATTTTGAAATGGTGCAGAATGAGAGATTGAAAAAGGAAATCAGGAATCTGGAAGCTGCTGCAAGACGTGCTGCCGAGCATTCTGACAGAATTGAGCGTACCAAGATAGGCTTTGATCCGACAAAAACAGAAAAATCAATATCAAGACGCTGTTCCGTTGCAAGAAAATCCAAGAAGCTGATGAATCGCTCAAAGTCCATGGAGAACAGAATAGAGACGGATATTGAGAAAAAATCGGGACTTCTGAGAAATATCGAAACGACAGCGGCATTAAAGCTTCCTGTTCTGAAATTTCACAGCAAAAAGTTATTGAGTGTGCAGAATCTTTCCGTGCGATTTGATGACAGGATTGTATGCAGTGGAATTTCCTTTGATGTGAACGAAGGAGAGATCATTGCACTTTCGGGCAGAAACGGCTGCGGAAAGACCAGCATTATCAGGCTGATCTGCGGTGATGATATTCCTCATACGGGAGAAGTCATCATGAACCGTCAGCTGAAAATATCACGCATTACACAGGATTTTTCGGAAATTTCAGGAAATCTTACCGATTATGCGTATTCTCATGGTCTGGATGAGAGCCTTTTCAAGGCGATACTCCGTAAGCTTGATTTTTCAAGAGAGCAGTTTGAGAAGGATATTTCAGATTTCAGCGACGGACAGAAAAAGAAAGTCATGATTGCCGCAAGTCTCTGCACTCCCGCACATCTTTACATATGGGATGAGCCGCTGAATTACCTCGACGTGTACTCACGCAGACAACTTGAGAAACTGCTCGGCTGCTGTAAGCCGACTATGCTGATCGTTGAGCATGACAGAACTTTTTGCGAAGCAGTGAACGCAAAGTACTATCAATTTTGAATGGCAAATACTATACATAGAGCTTTCGGTTGATCCGAAGGCTCTTTTTCCTTATTGACAGACCATATCAGACAACACAGTGGAACGTCGTTGGCATCTGACCGAAAGCCCGATTTTCGGGCTTTACATAAAAAGCAGAACAGCACCGGTCATAATCAGATCGGTGCTGCGTTCTGTTATTTCATCAATCGGTTAATGTGGTTCAGAATCAGAAGAAGATCACCGTCATCCAGTTGTTTCAGTCCCTCAAGGGCTTTCTGAATCAGCTCAGGATGGCTTGTCTTATCGTCAAAGAATTCAAGCGGTGTTACACCGAAATAATCGCAGATAGCGAAGAATTCCTTTAACGGCGGCAGGGACTTCCCCGACGAGATATTGTAGATATATCCTCGGCTGTGTCCCAGATCATAGCTCATCTGATACTCCGAAACGCCCTTCTGAATGCGAAGCTGTGTAATTCTGTTTCTGACAAATTCCTCGTACATGATAATCACCTCATTTATAATGATACATCATATCAGAGTGGTTATACTCCAAGAATATATGTTGTTTCTCTTGAAAAGTCTAATATTATATGTTATAATCGAATGTGAAACGACAAAAAGCGGAAATCTGTCAATTTTGTCAAGTATTCGTTGACAATGTCAAAGGAGATTCGTGCTATGATAGACCGCAAGCGGACAGCCTGTTTCACAGGGCATCGTAATATCCCGACACACCACAGACAGCAGCTCACAGAACTGCTTGACCGCATGATAGAAGCCCTCTATCACAAAGGCGTTGTGTTTTACGGTGCAGGCGGTGCGTATGGCTTTGATATGGAGGCTGAAAAGGCTGTGCTTCGAGCGAGAGATCGGCATCCGGACATCAGGCTGATTCTGGTGCTGCCATGCAGAGATCAGGACAAATACTGGACAGCAGAAAACAAAGCTGTATTTGAAGAAATGCTCCAAATGGCTGACAAGATTGTATACACGGAAGAATCCTATTGCCGTGGCTGTATGCATAAGCGGAACAGACATCTTGTGGATTACAGCGGTTACTGCATTGCTTACCTCACAGAAAACAGCGGTGGGACTGCCTACACAGTGGAATATGCCAGACAGAACGGACTTAAGGTTGTCAATCTTGCTGCATATCTGCGATGAATTATTGTCTGGTTTCGTGAATGGATCTTTTGCAGAAAGTGTGGTATTGTAGTTGAAAAGAGCTACAACAGAAAGAGAGGTTACTCCCATGAATATGATGGATGAACTGACGGAGAAATTCGCACTGGAACTGGATGTTCCGCTGGGCAGCTGCACAGAATACAACGAGATCAGCAAGGAAATTCACGACTTTGCCAAACGAGAACTATCGGAGAGCAAGGCGGAGGAACTGGAAAAGCTCATCGGCAGGTATAGCACCATTGTTGCCGATGAAGCCGGTCGTGCAGGTCTGAAACTCGGTGCGAGGATCGTGGCGGCGTTGCTTGGAGAATAGAAAGTCATTGGTACATAGAGCCTTCGGTTGATCCGAGGGTTCTGTTTTATTTCGTGTTGAAAAATGGTGGGGAATGTGGTATAATTAATAAAACGCTGATAGGCGTACAAATGTGAAGCTTCATTCAACTGTTAGGATAAGAAAAGGAGATAACCATGGCATTCTGGAATAGATTATGGGATGGATTATATGAGAAGGCAAAAGAACATAATACATTATCACAACCGGTACAGGATAATTCTGAAAAGGGATACCGTCCATATTTTTCGCTATTGACTGATGAGGAACGAGTTCGTGCCATAAAAAGCATTAGTCCGATTACGAAAACAGGACAAATTACTGATATTCAGCTTGCATATGGTGTCAGAGTGGAAAATGAACAGCTGGTGCTTATCAATTATCGGCTGATTACCGAAAAGAATCAGGAAACAGGAAAAATGCTCTACCACAGACATTTTATCGTTTTGTATGGTGAACGCTACTGCAACGCACACTATACCAGCGACAATGAGCGAGAAACCGGAGAATTGATTTATTCTGTTCCGAAGATATTTACAAAAGATGCATATACAGAAAAGCTCTATGCAGGACCGTTAAGGGCGGCTATGAGTTTTTATCGCCTTTGGCCAATGCATAAAGCTTTTGAAAAAGCGTGTAAGGAAAAACAGGGTGTTGATGTGTCACTTATCATAAAAGTCAATCGAATAATGCTGCATGAAGATTTAGAAAAATATGTGAAAGAACAAAAGCTTGCAAGCATATTACCGAAGCCCAAGACAGTATCTCAGCCAGAAAATGCTACTTGTACTCAATCAGCGGTTGCATCACAGCCGCAGACATCCGCTGAAAAGCCTATGCAAAAGAAAGTATATAAGGGGCCTGACCCAGTGGCTATGCTGAAACGTGAAAAAGAATATGCATTAAGTTTATGTGAACGTCTGGAAGCCAAATATGGTAAGGCTGAATTTGGTGCTCCTGTAACAGAGAGTGAAATTACCCAGTGGGAAACCGTAAATCAGGTTACGATTCCAGAGGATTTAAAGGAGTGGCTTAGATTTGCAGGAGAAAGTAAATTCAAAGGTATTCCCTTGGAATTTTATCCGATTATACAGTTTAAAAAAGAACAGGATTATGTTGTCATTGGCAAAAGAGAAAATGCACTGATTGGTTTCCTTGTAGAAAATGGCAGATATATTGCAGTAGAGAATGATGAAAGAAGAAATTTAGGTCAAATGGAAACAATTCTGCGATTTTGGTACTATGATGCCAAGGAATTGGTTGCCGAGGAAGAATTGGAACAGCTTCGACCGGTAATTGAAGAAGAAACTTCAAAAATGAAGCAAGCTGAACAGAAGGCAAAAATGTCAGCAAGCATTAAGGACGCTATGGAATATTTCTTTGCAAAAAACACCATAGGCTCTTTGAAAAAATGGCGTAGTTATCCCAAATGCCCTGTAAGGAAAGATATCGTAAATTGTGGCCTCGTCATTTCAGAACCGGACAGGGATGGTTATTATCAATGGAAACCTGTGGAACAAACCACACCCGTTGATTTTACGAATATAGAATCAAAGCTTGGATTCAGCTTGCATTCGGATATAAAAGACTTTGTTGCGAGTTACTATTATTTTAGACTTGATGCCGATATTGAAGGTGCCAATATTGATATCCACCCATTACTCCCGATCACACCTACAGAAAAACTTGTGATCGATCGTTTTGAAAAAGAGAGTTATGCAGGTGATTATGAATTTATCCTCAATGGTCAATTCTATCAGCTTGGCAGTGCATGCATAGACGGAGATGATTCGTTTATCTTGGAGGTCAATAATGAAACCGGAGAAGTGTTGGCAGTAGAGTATATGGACAAAAGGCATGTTAAAATTGCGAATTCCCTGTATGATTTATTTATGAATTCCACTCCAATCTGGTACAAGGACTAAAAATTGAATTTGTTAGCTAAACAATAATTGAATATCGCAATACATAGCCATCTATGAGCAATCATAGGTGGCTTTTTCTATCCCCAAAGGAGGTGAAGCCCATGCCATATATCCCATACACCGACGAGCAGAAACAGCTCGCCAACAGCGTGGATCTGCCCACATTTCTGAGAATGCGAGGTGAGAAATTAGTCCCCGTGGGCAGAGAATTCAAGCTTATTTATCACGACGGATACGGCAAGCACGACAGCATCACCATCAGTGGTTCGCAGTGGTATGACCACAAGAATCAGATTGGCGGCGGCCCGATTAAATTCATGCGTGAGCATTACAGGATGAACTTTCAGGAGGCAATGCAGACTTTGCTCGGTCACTCAGCTCTGCCCCTTACCCATGAAACTCAGCCAGTCATGGCAAAAGAGAAAAAGGAGTTCAGACTGCCCGAAGCTAACGACAATATGCACCGTGTCTATGCCTATCTCATCAAGCAGAGGTTCATTGCACCGGAGGTCATTACCCATTTTGCAAAGAAGAAACTGCTCTACGAGGACAAAAAGCATCACAATGCCGTGTTCGTAGGCGTTGACGGAAACGGAGTTCCAAGGCAGGCTCACAAACGCTCCACAACCACATTCGGCAACAGCTTCCGTCAGACCATCGAAGGCTCAGACACCAAGTACAGCTTTGCACATTTTGGTAAGAGCAACTTGCTGTTCGTCTTTGAAGCCCCCATAGATATGATGTCATTCCTGACGCTGTATCCAAAGGACTGGGAACAGCACTCATATATCGCCATGAATGGTGTGTATGAAAGTGCTGTGCTGACTGCGCTGGAAGAACATCCGAATCTGAAGCAAATCATCATTTGCACAGATAATGACGAAGGAGGCATCGGCGCAGCCGACAGGCTCGCAGATATCCTGTCAGAACGTGGATATGATATGTTGTCACAGTATCCACCCAACAATAAAGATTGGAACGAGGACTTGAAGGAACTGCACGGTGTGCCGTTTTTGCCTGCTGTTTCACACAGAAGATTGGAGGAATATGAAAGACAGGCAGAAAGCCTGCAGTATTACCCTTGCAGAATCGAAAAGCTGCGGTCACAGCTCAATGCTGCATTCGAAAACGGACAATACAGATATCTCGCCGAGTATGCTCTTGCAGGCTCGGTTTTCTTTTCGCAAAAAACAGCCTCCAACCAAGACTGCGATCGGGCTTTCTCACTCTCCAAGCAGAGGCTGGGGATGTTATACCACCCCTACCGTGACCGCTGCCGAAGCACTGCACTTTACAGAGATTTGAGCGCAAAAATCGCAGATGTATTGCAGGATCTGAAAAATTATGCAAGAACGGAGGAACAGACAAGAATCACAGCAGATAAGCTAAGTCGGATCGTAGCCATGTCGT
>JAZSEJ010000071.1:0-162998 GCA_045531615.1 Ruminococcus sp. | reverse complement strand
ATTCCCCAGACCCCTTTCCAAAGACTTTCAATTTTAAATTTTCTATACAGGGATAAATCCCTGTATAGAAAATTAAGATAAAAGTTTTAGTGAGGGAGTTTGAGGGATGACCCTTTTTCAAAAGGGTCTCCCTCAATACAGCGGTGTATTTACTAACAGTCACGAATTAAATAAACAAAGGAGCGTGAAATAATGCTTGCTAAAAGAATAATTCCCTGTCTTGACGTGCGAAACGGCAAGGTAGTAAAGGGAGTAAATTTTGAGGGAATACGTGATGTAGGCGATCCTGTTGAGTATGCGGCTGAGTACAACAAGCAGGGGGCGGATGAAATCGTATTCTATGATATAACAGCGTCATTTGAGGGCAGGGGAGTGTTCCTTGACGTTGTAAGAGAAACTGCGAAGAAAGTATTTGTTCCCCTGACAGTTGGAGGCGGAATCAAGACAGTTGACGATATACGTGAAACTCTCCGTGCAGGTGCGGACAAGGTTTCTGTGAACTCACAGGCTGTAAAGAATCCACAGCTTATCAAGGATGGTGCTGATATATTCGGCAGTCAATGTATCTGCGTGGGAATTGACGCAAAAAAAATCGCCGACCGCAAGTGGACGGTGTACATCAATGGCGGACGTGTTGATATGGGAATTGACCTTATCGACTGGGTGCATACAATTGAAAAGCTTGGGGCAGGTGAGATATGCCTGAACTCCATTGATGCTGACGGTACCAAAGAGGGCTTTGACATTGAAATGCTGAAAGCTGTCTGCGATAATTGTAGTATACCCGTAATTGCCAGCGGCGGTGCAGGTAAAATCAACGATTTCTACGAGGTTTTCGAGAAAACAGGAGCAACTGCGGCTCTGGCGGCTTCTCTGTTTCATTTCAGAGAGCTTACTGTAGGCGAAGTTAAGGATTATTGCAGAGAACGTGGAGTTATTTGCCGATGAAAAGGTGGAGCAGTATTCGCAATAAACTGGAAAATAAATATCTTGCTGAATCGCTCCGAGGACGAATAACTTATTTTGTCACCACATACAGTAAGTGTCCAGATCATGAAGGACGTGCGGCAATACGACTTGATGGTGAGGAGATATTCAAAAGCAGTTACTACGAAAAAATGAAGGAACATTCAAATCAGTTTCATCGTTTGTATGACAGTGGTGAAGGAACATTTGGAGAGTGTTGGATGAGAGCGTTTTCCGAAGCTGAGCGAAATGGTGAGTTTGATCAGAATACGTTCTACAGGGCTTATGATGAGTTCATTTTGCAAGGAATTGACGAAAGTCTCAGAAGCGATTCGCTGCTTGTCAGAATATTTGCTGTTTTAGACAGACGCTGCAGCAAAAGACGTTTATTGGATATGCTTAACATAACCGATGATGAAAATACAGTATTCTTGACGTTTTTGCAAATTCGAGCTGATGCTGAAAAAATATTCTGTAAGGAGAAATGTGTAAAATGATTAAAATTGATTTAAACGACCTTGATAAATTCTTTGAAAAGGGCGAGTTAATCCCCGCGATTTGCTACGAGGTCAACACAAAAACTGTTCTTATGCTTGCATATATGAACAAGGAAAGTCTGAAAAAAACTCTTGAAACGGGATATACCTGGTTCTGGAGCCGTTCCCGTCAGGAGTACTGGAACAAAGGCGCTACATCGGGACATTTGCAGAAAGTTGTGTCAATTTACGGCGACTGCGATAATGACACCCTGCTCGTAAATGTTGAGCAGACAGGAGTTGCCTGTCATACAGGAAGCTACAGCTGTTTCTTTAATGAATTATATAACACGGAGGAATAAAAAATGAACGTATATCACGAGATTTTTGAAGTAATTAAGGAGAGAAAAAAGCAGTATAATAACGGATGTGCTACTGAAAATTCTTATACCTGCTATCTTTTTGATAAGGGAGTAGACAAAATCTGCAAGAAAATCGGCGAGGAAGCTACAGAAACAGTTATTGCTGCTAAGAATAACGACAACGATGAACTTATGAACGAAATCAACGACCTGCTCTATCACATTATGGTACTCTGTGTAAATCAGGGACTTGAATGGACTGACGTTGAAAGAATTCTTGACGAGCGCAATGAGAAAATCGGCAATCTTAAGAAATTTCATACTGTTGATAAGAATTCATAACAAAAAAATCCCCCGATTTTTCGGGGGATTCGCTTTTTATTCATACTTCCTGAACATTTTCGGTATAAGCACCACAACAACAATAAGCATTGCGAGAATACCACCTGCAATGAGAAATATTGACGTCAATGTCAGGTGCGGCTCACCATATATCTGCATTGTGTAGATGTAGGTTTCAGCTGTCAGAGCTTCGTCTACAGCCTCAGCAATAATCTTGTGACCTGCTTCATTGGGATGAATGTCAATTTCTTTGATACGCGTTAAATCGTTGCTTCTGCCTGCAAAATCAGCTGCAACGTCAATTATTCTATACTTGTCAGCGGAATTATTTTTAATAATATCATTGAATTGAACTATGGTTGTTTGAGTGAAATCTGTTACCATAGAAATATCGGTGAAATTTTCAAAGGGATTGTAAAGAGTCTGTATATAAACATTTCCTTCGGTTTTGGCATCTAATAAAGAGGCAATTTCATTCAGATTTACTTCAAATTCAGCGAGAGATTCGCTTATATCTTCTTCTAATGTTGTAATTTGCCCGATAAGTGAGATAACATCAATATTTGACAGGTCAATTTCCTTATTTTCAGCGGTTATTCCCAAGGATGAAATGATAGGATAGATATTTTCAAGTAGATCATTTCCGCCGATTGATACTATAACTGCATCTGTCTCAGCAAGTGCTGAATCAAGCTTTCCGCTGTTTAGAAGTTCTATAAGGTCGCTTGAAGTTGCACCCGATACAGCGAAATTCTGCATTTCGTGAGGACAAATCTCCGCTAAATCTAAGGTATATTTCTCATCAAGTATATTTGCATAGGAATCGGGGCAGGAGTAGTTATCCTGCAAGGTATAGCCGTCAAGACCGTAACCTGCAGCAATTGAATCTCCCAGAAACATAAGTCGGGGAGGGGAGTTTAACTCATAGGTTTTGTCTATGAGATCATGCTCTATAAGAGCACATCCTGTCAGCATAAGTGGAATAATAAATGCTACGGCGACAGAAATAAATCTTTTCAGCATAAATCCACCTTATCTGTTACGTGATTTCATATTGCGGTCAATTTCACGGTTAGCGTCACGCTTTGCCGCGTCAGCACGCTTATCGTAAAGCTTTTTACCCTTACAAAGTCCGACCTGCATTTTAACACGGGAATCTTTAAAGTATATGCTAAGAGGGATAAGTGATAAACCGTCCTGCTTTACAGTTCCAAAGAGCTTATTAATTTCACGCTTATGCATAAGTAGTTTACGTACACGCATAGGATCGCGGTTGAAAATATTACCCTTTTCGTAGGGTGAAATGTGCATTCCACGCACAAAAATCTCTCCATTATCTATAGAACACCAGGCATCTTTGAGATTTACTCCACCCTGTCTGATTGATTTTACCTCAGTTCCGACCAGTTCAATGCCTGCTTCATATGATTCAAGGACGAAATATTCGTGTCTTGCCTTACGGTTTTCAGCTATAGTTTTAGTTCCTTTTGAACGCATAATAAACCTCCAATAATGGTATTATACTAATTATAATCCAAATGGAGTAAAAAGTCAAGTTTATATTATGTCACAAATTGTTATAAAATTTATTTTTTACAAAACTATTGATTTCCGCCTTGGAATATGGTATAATATTTATGTTATTTTAGTTGCAGCGGTATCGAAGTGGTCATAACGGACATGACTCGAAATCATGATGCCCCCCGAGGGACGTGGGTTCGAATCCCACCCGCTGCGCCAGCATTTTAAAAAGTCCTGATAATCAGGGCTTTTTTTGTAGGAGGTTATATTTATGGCGATAAAATACGGAAAAAAATATCCAGTAGGTAAGGGAAAAATTAATATATACACAGAAGGCAAGGGCGATTATACCATTATATTTTTATCAGGTTCGGGCGTTACTTCACCTGTTCTTGAATATAGCCCGCTTTATCGTCGTTTATCCGACGTATATAGAATAGCAGTTATAGAAAAACCTGGGTATGGTATGAGTGAAAGCACCGACACTGAACGTACAATTGAAAATATGGTAGGAGAAAGTCGTGAGGCGTTAAGGCTTGCAGGAATTAATCCACCATACATTATTGCCGCTCATTCTTATTCTGGATTCGAAACCATTTACTGGACAAATACATATCCCGATGAGGTAAAAGCTGTCCTAAGCATTGATATGGGACTTCCCGATACTGCCATTGAAATGGGGAAAGCTATTCCTGAAGAAAAATGCCGTGAGTACAATGAAAAAAATAAAAAACTGCTTGCAAAAATTCAGAAACGAGGACTTTTTGCAAAACTGGTTAAAAAAATGTCTGTTGATGCTACAGGGATGCTTTCTTTAAATCATCTTAATGATAATGAGAAAAAGCTTTATACTTCTCTTTATTATAAAAATATTACAAATAAAGAGATATTCGAAGAAAATTTACATCTGGCTTCAAATGGAAAAAGAGCAGGTGAGACAGGTAAACTTAAAGTTCCTGCTTATTTCTACATCAGTGATTTTAAAACACCTATGAAAGAAGGTACTTGGAAAGAATTTGCAATAAAATATGCAAAGGAAATTGGAGCAGAATACACTGTAACTGATAAAGGACATAATATGTACACAAGAATTCCTGATGAAATGGCAGATAATTTTAAAAAGTTCCTTAAAAAACACAATATGTAATATAAAACTGCACAGAGTTCATACCCTGTGCAGTAATTTTTTATCTTGATGAAATTTTTACAAGCTGATATCTTGCAAGACAAAGGTCAAAAACATCAATTATTCCGTCCTCATTGAAGTCAGCAGCTTTACCGTTACCAAGTGACTTTTCAGCGTTAAGAAGCCAATTGCTAAGAAGTACGATATCTGCAACGGTATAGTCGCCGTCGTTATTTACATCGCCTATAACTGTATTTTCAACAGGTGGCTCAGGTTCTTTATTAGAACTGTCGCAAATCTCATTGAAAAGTTTTTTCAGCTCTTGATCTTCCATTTTACAAGTGTCACGGTTGTAGTGTCCGCCAGGTGTTGACCATAGAACAGGACAAAGCTGTCTTTCATATGCAGCCTTGCAGACAGAGCTGAGGAACAGTCGTACAGAATCGGGCTCTTTATTGACAGTAGGGCATCCATATTCGCCAATAATTACAGGAGTACCTTTATCAATATAGTTGGTTTTCATCATATCCATATTGTAATATAATTCATTAAAGTCAGCATCGGTACCCCAGGTAGAAACAGCCTTTCCCCAGTCAGCGTCTTCCTCAAGAATAGCAAAGCCAGCAGGAGTATAATAATGAACTGAAACAGCCATACGATTAGCAGGATCTGAAGGCATTTTGAATAGGGGATCACAGGTTCTGTCAATTCCAGTATTATAACCTGAAATAAGGAGATGACGCTTAGGATTGTTTCCGCCTGAATCACGTATAATATCTACGAATTTCTGATTTATTTCATTAACAAGAGCATATGATTCAGCCTTACCTTCAGTACCGCCCCATGGATTCCAGAGACTTTCCCAGCCGAGTTCTTCATTCTGAGACTCAAACATAAGGTGGTCGTCATAATCCTTGAAGCTATCCGCAATCTGTGTCCACATAGATTCATAACGTTTCATACACTCATCTTTATTATCAGGAAATGTATTTACCCAACCATTGTCCCAGTGAATGTTAATGATACAATACATATCTGCTTCAATAACCCAGTCAACAATTTCATGCACACGATCGTCGTATGCATCGCTTATTTTATAGTTATCTCCCATAATATTGGACCATGCCACAGGTACTCTTACAACGCCGAATCCTTCATCAGCCATTCCCTGTATCATTTCCTTAGTAATTATAGGACTACCCCAAGCAGTCTCGTATTCAGATGGTGTAAGGATACCATCTCCCCATTGTTGATCTACATCAGCTATCCAGTCACCACAAGACTCAAGAGTATTGCCAAGATTAATGCCGATACCCATTTCACGGACAAGCTCCATTGTAGAGATGTCTCTCATACCATTGTTACCCTCTGCGTAGGTATCAAGTGGTAAAGCTGAAACAGTAAGGCTAGCTAATACAGCAGCAGATAAAATTTTCTTCATAACAATCATTCCTTTATTTTAATTATCCAAAAATACAGACCGACGTAATATCCGTCCAATTACATTATATCATTGATTTATTTTTGGGTCAATGAATTATAGTCTTTAAATCAAGCTATTTTAAGGTTTATTCTGCATATTAGCAAATTGAAGATGTTAACCTGCACAAAAATTATTTCAGAAATTGTGGAATTCTACAAAATGCAATGTAACTCTTGCACTTTATGAAATATTGTGGTATAATGGATATTGACAATTTTTTATCAATGATAGGAGTGCATTTAATGGCTGAATTTGAAAAAATCGTCAATAAAATTGATGATATAGTATGGGGAGTACCGCTTATTCTGCTTATTCTAAGCTGTGGAATTTTTCTGACAATAAGACTTAAAGGCGTACAATTCCGTAAGCTTAGACTTGCCTTGAAGTATATGATCAAGGAAGAAGAAGGCGGACAGGGCGAGGTATCAAGCTTTGGTGCATTGTGTACGGCTTTATCCGCAACAATAGGTACTGGAAATATTGTCGGAGTTGCAACTGCAATAGCCGCAGGTGGACCAGGTGCTTTGTTCTGGATGGAGGTTGCCGCACTTTTCGGAATGGCAACGAAATACTGCGAAGGACTTCTCGCGGTAAAATATCGTGTAAAAGATCATAATGGAAAAATGCTTGGCGGTCCATTTTATTACATAGAGAATGGTATGGGCGCAAAATGGAAGTGGCTTGGCAAGATATTTGCTATATTCGGAGTTCTGGTAGGACTTCTCGGTATAGGAACATTTACCCAGATAAACAGCATTACATCAGCTGTTAATAATTTTTTTGACCCGAATAAAGAAAATGTGCTTTCAATTTTAGGGAACGATTATACAATAGCACAGGTAATTGCAGGACTTGTTATAACAATTATGGCTGCATTAATTATTATAGGCGGTATAAAATCCATAGCTAAGATATCGGAAATATTCATTCCTTTTATGGTTGTAATTTATGTTAGCTGTTGTTTAATGATATTGTTTTCAAATATTACAGCTGTACCTGCTGCAATAGCTGAAATTATCAAAGGTGCATTCGGAGCAAAAGCAGTCGCAGGCGGTGCACTTGGTGCAATGATTGTAGCTATGCAAAAAGGTATTGCAAGAGGTATTTTCTCAAACGAAGCTGGACTTGGTTCAGCTCCTATTGCCGCAGCTGCAGCAAAGACCAACGAGCCTGTACGTCAGGGTCTTGTTACAATGACAGGAACTTTTATTGATACAATCGTTGTCTGCACTATGACAGGACTTACAATTATAATGTCAGGCTGTCTTACGGCAAATCCAGATTTAGAAGGCGTTGAGATCACAAATGCTGCATTTTGCATTGGATTGCCTTTCCCCGAGAAAGTTTCATCATTCCTGCTTATGCTTTGCCTTATATTCTTCGCATTTACAACAATTTTAGGTTGGAATTATTATTCTGAACGTTGTCTTTCATATCTTACAGGTTCAAGTAATAAAGCAATAATTATATTCAGAATACTTTATATTGCAGCTGTATTTATTGGTCCTTATATGACGGTCGCTGCAGTATGGGGAATAGCTGATATATTTAACGGACTTATGGCAATACCAAATATTATAGCTCTTATTGCACTTTCGGGTGTGGTAGCTAAGGAAACAAAAAATTATTTTAATAGAATCAAATAAAGCAAAAGCCGCAGATTTACCTGCGGCTTTTGTATTATAATTTTATAATTCCAATTGATTGTAAAAGAAGTATAAGAAGAAGTAAAGGAACAACAAACTTTATCATAATAATATAGAGAGTTTTTCTGCTGAATTTCAGTGTACCCTGTGTTACTTCATCAATAACAAACTTTGGCTTAACAACCCAACCAATAAGCACACTTGTAAGGAATGCAACGAGAGGCATCATTATGTAATTGCTTATGTAATCGAATATATCAAGAATTTGCGCAACAGAACCGTTAGGAAGTGTTATTTCAAAATAAAGTATATTATATCCCATACAAACAATTACAGCAGTAACAAGTGTATATGCAGCTACAAGAAGCGAACTCTTTTTACGGCTCAAACTAAATTTGTCCATAAGACTTGATACAATAGCCTCCATAACAGATACAGAGGAAGTAATTGCTGCAAAAGAAAGAACAATAAAGAAAAGGAGACCGATAATTTTTCCTGCGCCGCCCATGGCTGTAAATACCTTAGGCAAAGAAACAAATACAAGTCCAGGACCACCTGCCATACCCTCTCTTCCGCTGAATGTAAACACAGCAGGAACAATCATCATACCAGCCATGAAAGCAACGAGTGTATCAAAGATTTCAATTCTGTTAACAGACTGAATAAGATTAGTTTCTTTTTTGGCATATGAGCCATATGCTACCATAATTCCCATTGCAACACTGATTGAAAAGAAGAGCTGTCCCATAGCGTCCATAACTACAGTAAAGAATTTTTTAAATGTCATTCCAGTAAAATCAGGCACAAAATAAACCTTTAATCCTTCTAAACCAGTACGTGTGATACCATTTTCATCTGTGTGTTTCAGTGTAAGTGAGTAAAATGAAATACCTATTACCATTACAATGAGTATTGGCATAAGAATTTTACTGAATTTTTCGATTCCTTTTTCAACACCGCAGAAAACAATAACAGCTGTAATTGCAAAATATATCACCATCCATACAATTGGTTCGATATTTCCACTTATATAGTTACCAAAATAGCCGTCAACTGCGGCGTCAGAGCCTGTACCGGTGACGTATAACGAAAGATACTTCAAAACCCATCCGCCAATTGAGCAATAGTAGGGGAGGATAATAGTTGGCACAAGACAAGCAAGGATACCTATAATGCCCCATTTGGGATGAACTGCCTTATAGGCTGTTAGAGGACTTTGCTGAGTATTTCGGCCTATTGCAATTTCTGTTGTCAGCAGAGTGAAACCGAATGTAAGTGCAAGTATGAGATATACAAGCAAAAATATTCCTCCGCCGTCCTTAGCGGCAAGATAAGGGAAACGCCATATATTTCCCAGTCCTACAGCACTGGCGGCAGCTGCCATAATAAATCCGAATTGTCCCGTAAAACTGCCACGGGAAGTTTTTTTCACCATAATTTTTCTCCGTTTCATATATTTGGGACAAAATCCCATACCTTTTAATTTTATCATATATAGGAAATTTTTTCAATAGTTTTTTTGAAAAAAGTCTAAATATGAAGAAAACCCGCACGACTGATATATCAGCCGTGCGGTAAAAGGGTGCTATTTATCCTCAACAAGGCGAGGATTTACAATTTTATATGTGCCTGCAGTTGATGCATAGTTGAAGTAAAGCTGCCAATCGTTGTATGTTTCTTCATCAATTGTAAACGTGTATGAAAAATCCTGAAGTTGTTGCGTAAGTTTTGCTTTATCACTCCAGCAGGTAGGATAAGAACCATTAAGATTATGATTAAATCCCATGGAAAGTTCACAAGGAGTTGTACAAGATGCCTTAAAAGAAAGTGTATAAGTCTTTCCGGATTCGAGCAGTACATTCTTTGCCTGTGACTGGATATTCCAGGATTTATCCTCTGCTGTGTTTACTTTTACTGTAAATGAATTTTCAGCCTGATCAGATGCAAATTCGCCCTTACCGTAATATGACCAGAAATTAGTGGTTGAAAGGTTATTTTCAATATCAAGCTTTGACTCGTCACAGTACTGTTCAAGATAACGTTTAGCGTAATTCGGACGTGTATTAAAGAAATCACGTATAAGCTGAACTTCCTTCGAGTAATTCCTTTCAGCCCAGCCGAGGCTGAAACGTTTAAGCGTATCCCTTGTGGCACTTTCGTATGCATTTACATATTCTGTTATTTTATTATTTACTGTTGTAGTATCAAAAGTTGTATCAATTATATCAATGTAGCTGTCATAGAACTGCTCACGGAAATCACTGTTTCTTATAAGATTTTTTAGAATTGCTGAGAAATTATAATATTGTGATTTTGGTCCATTATTTCCAAGAGAATCGTAATTAGCAACATTTTTTTCGCTATTATATAGTCCTGCGCAAATATCTGTGTCATAGAGAACAAATCTCCATTTTCCGTTGGCTTCGGGGATGTTACTGTGTACAGTTTTTGAACGCCAAGCCTGCCAGTTGTTAACACCTGTACTTTGCCAGTCGCTGTTGTTTATGTATGTTTCGATAGCCATATAGTCTATAAAGCTTTGAACATCAACAGTTTCACAGAATTTCTCATAGTTAAGCGGATTTGCCATATTAGCACTTATAGCCCACACACAGAACTGCTTGAATTCTTCAAGGTCAGAATCAAGACCGTCGTCAAGAGAGCCGTTTTTTATCACAGCTACATCATCCTTATCAAGTCCGAAATGGGCTTCAAGGTAATCTGCATCTACTCTTTCGCGGAGCATATAGAATCCCCAGAATTCACCATCAATAAATAAAAGACAAGGTTCACTGCCCATAGTTTCGACATTTCTATCTTCGGTGATTTCTTGTATAAGAGCATCTCTAAAATGGAGATACTGATAATCATTTCCGCCATTCCACAAAGTAACCTTATCGAATCGGTCAATAACTTTTCCATTTATATCAATCAATTCATCGAAAAGCGGATATTTTATTGAAGAATCACCGTATTCACTTCGTGTAACAAGTCGCATACTCTTTTGTGCTGCAGCTCTTGTCCAGTTACCTGCAATTTTAGCACCAAGATCAGCATTATATACAGCTTTTCCATTTTCGATTACTTGAATTGATACAGGAAATTCGGACTCTCTGCCGTCTTTGTTGTAATTAGTGGGATTTCTTGTATCAGCAGGGTCATATTTTTCAAATTCAGGACTGCGGAGCCACTCGTAATATTCATTGCCTATCATATAAGCACCGTTATCCTTGTCAAAGAGATAATCGCTGTCTGTAGCCATTGAAATTACCTTCATATCCTTGAAGTAAGATGCTGTTTTTCCTATGAAATAGCTGTTATGTTCAACTTCACTGAATTTTCCGTCTGCATTCTTTGATGCTGCACGTATAACAATACCTTTTTCAACTTTTTCAGATGTGGGAGTAAACTCAGCAAGTGTAATGTCCTGTAATGCACTGTAGATGTTTGGATCACTTGTATTATTATAGATACGTATTCCTTCGCTGTAATGCCTTGCAGTGTCAGATGTGCGCGGGTCGCTTCCGTCAGTTGTGTAATATATTTCATTTCCATTGTTATCTTCAAGGGTAAGCTGGAATTCACTGTCGTAAAATCCACCGTTCTGAGAGAATACGGGCTTTTCAACAACATTCATATCGGTTGCTTCGTTATTCGACTTACCTGGAGTATATGAAAGATATCTGAAAGTTGATGATCCATTTTTATATCTTCCATATGTAATATCAGAGTCAAGTTCAGGAACTACTACAGTATCGATTTCACTTCCGCTTGGAGCAGTGAGATACACTGTTTCACCTGTTGCACTAAGCTTGAAAGCAGCATGATACTCACCAGCTGCCTCAGTGACGGCATCATCGCAGTAGATAAGAATATAATCGTCTGCCTTGATAGTTGTACCTTGTGGGAAAACGAATTTGAACCTGTTCTTTGAGCCGTCAGATACACCAACTCCGCTTATATCAATTGTATTATCGGAGTTGTTATAAATCTCAATCCAGTCAGGAGATGCACCTGAAGCGTCAGTTACGGAATCTTTTGCAGATGAACATACTTCATTGATAAGCAGACCTGTATAACCTGCACCCTTGAATTGTTCTCGGAGTAGCATCATATCAAAGACATCGAGGATATTATCATTGTTAAAGTCTGCTTTTTTGCCTTCTTCGGCAGAAAGTGAGCCTTTACCAAGAAGATAATTGCTAAGTAGCTTTAAATCGTCAGCATTTACAGTTGAATCACCGTTGACATCTCCTTTTGATACAGGTATATCGTCAGCGGCGGAAACAGTGGGTATAAAAGGCATAACTGTTGAACAAACCGTTACGAGAGCAGTTATGGCTGAAATAAAACTTTTTGAAGCCATTGGTATCAACTTCCTTTCGTTATGATATGTATATTATACCATATTTTCTCACAAGATTCAAGTACTTTTTGTTATAATTAAAGAAATGAAACATTTTGAAGGTGTGGTATAAACAAAAGTCTATTCATATCTTGATTTTTTCTGACCAATAATTGCGTTTTTGTAAGTATGTCAATTTTAGTCTGTTTTGCAGTTAATGTGTCATTCTTTAGATAATTTTGTGAAATCGCCCCTTGCAATTCCGAGAATAATATGGTATAATAATCATTGCTGTGATAAGCAGATATTTGTATTATGGAGAGAGAAAATGAGTATTCTTAATGTTGAACACGTGACACACGGCTTCGGTGCAAGACAAATCCTCAATGATGCGTCATTCCGACTTCTTAAAGGAGAACACGTCGGACTTGTAGGTGCTAACGGTGAGGGAAAATCTACATTTTTAAATATAATTATGGGTAAACTTATGCCTGACGAGGGAAAAGTTGAGTGGTGCAGACATATCACCACTGGATATCTTGACCAGTACAGCACCCTCGAAAAGGGAAAGACTATCCGTGATGTTCTCCGCGAAGCATTCAATCATCTGTCAGATTTAGAAGCTGAAATGATGGCTATGTATGACAAAATGGGAGATTGCTCTGAGGAAGAAATGAATGAGCTTATGGAGGATGTGGGAGAGATACAAAGTATTCTCGACTATAGTGGATATTATATCATCGACGCTAAGATTTCTGAATATGCCAACGGTCTAGGTCTTAATGAAATTGGACTTGACAGAGAGGTTTCAGAGCTTTCAGGAGGACAGCGAGCTAAGGTATTACTCGCTAAGGTACTTCTTGAAAACCCAATGATTCTCATCCTGGACGAGCCTACAAACTTCCTTGATGAAAATCATATTGCTTGGCTGACAAATTTCTTGCAGAATTATGAAAATGCATTTATACTTGTATCCCACGATGTTCCTTTTATGAACAGCGTAATAAACGTGGTTTATCACGTTGAAAATGCAGTTATGACGAGATACACAGGTGATTACGATAATTTTGTTCGTATGTATGAGCTGAAAAAGCGCCAGATAGAGCAGGCATATGAAAAGCAGCAGAAGGAAATAGCTGACCTTGAAGATTTCATTGCAAGAAACAAGGCAAGAGTTGCAACGACAAATATGGCGAAATCCCGACAGAAAAAGCTTGACAAAATGGATAAGATTACTCTTATGCGTGAAAAGCCCAAGCCTGTATTTTCATTCCGAAAGGCACGCACTCCTGGACGAGTTGTTATCGACTGCAAGGATATTGTTCTCGGCTATGACGAGCCACTTACAAAGCCTGTATCAGTTCAGGTTGAAAATGGTCAGAAAATTGCTATCCGTGGTGTCAATGGTATTGGCAAATCTACGCTTCTTAAAACATTGCTTGGAATAATTCCGCCGATTTCAGGTACTGTCGAACACGACCAGTTTGCAGAATTCGGCTATTTTGAGCAGGAGGAAGAAAGCACTGACCGTACCTCTCTTGACGTTATATGGAGCGAATATCCCGCTATGACCAACGCAGAGGTTCGTGCGGCACTTGCACAATGCGGACTTACGACGGAGCATATTACATCACAGATGCGAGTTCTTTCAGGTGGCGAAAATGCCAAGGTAAGACTTTGCAGAATTATGCTGAAAGAGATAAATCTCCTTGTTCTTGACGAGCCTACAAATCACCTTGATGTTGATGCTAAGGAGGCGCTGAAAAAGGCGATAAACGATTATAAAGGAACTGTTCTCATCGTAAGCCACGAGCCAGAATTCTATATGGATGTAGCCGACACTGTGTGGAATATTGAGGAATGGTCAACTAAAATTATATAACAAAAAGGGTATCATTTTGCAGTGAAATGATACCCTTTAAATTATTCATCAAGTTTTTTTAAAATTTCTTCCGCAGTAACAGGTCTTGAGTAGAAATATCCCTGTAAACTGCCAATTTTATTATATTCTCTTACACAAAGGCGAATTTCATCGTTTTCAATACCTTCAGCACAAACATCAGCTGAGAAAGCACCTGCCAGATCAGATATAAACTGAACCGAGCTTTTGTCAGTGTAGTTTGTTTTGATATTCTTTACATATTCCCTGTCAATTTTTACGACGTCAACAGGAACTGCACGTAAAAAGTCAAGAGAAGCGAAACCCGTTCCAAAGTCGTCAACTGCAATTTTGATGCCTTTGTTACGGAATCCCGTGAACATATTTTTGAGAAGATTCATATCAAGAGTACGGCATCTTTCGGTTACTTCAAGGCAAAGCTGACCGCTGGGGAAGCCTGTCTGTTCTATTATCTCAAAAAGGTCGTTGACAAAGCCATTCTTTTCAAGTTGTGTATAAGAAAGATTAACACTGACAGTAATATCAGGATTTTTTTCAAGGAATTTCATTCCATCAGACATCGCCTGTCGGAGAATCCATTTGCCAAGTTCTGGGAAAAGAGCGTCCTGTTCGAGGACGGGAATGAAATCTCCCGGAGAAATCGTCCCTAATTCATCGCTTTTCCAGCGGATAAGAGCTTCAACTCCGTTGATTTTTTCAGTAGCAGAATTAACAATGGGCTGATAACAGAGATAAAATCCCTTGCATCCTTCGGCGATACTGTTACGGATAACGTTAATTCGACGGATGAAATCACGGTTGTCGGCATTTACAATATTGTCGAAAACAACAAAGCTTCCGCATTTCTTATGTTTTGACTGATAATATGCATATCTAAGACAAGAATAGTAAGCCTGTGAGCTTATATCAAATTCTTCGGATAAAATAGCACCACCATTGAGCGAAAGAACAACTCTCTGTCCATCTACAAAAAAATCCGTTCGCAGAAAGTTGTTAAGATCGTTGTATATTTTTTCAGCTTCTTCCGTATTGATTTCTTCGGAAATAATGGCAAAACGTGTACCACCCATTTTATAAATTACACTGTCAGAAGGATACATTGACATAATTTTTCTTGAAAGCAGCTGAAGAACACGATTTCCGAAGGTATAACCGTATAAATCATTAATATTTGAAAAAGACGATATACCTATCATTACGATAAGTTTAGGACGCTCAGAGAAATTTATGCCCTTTACATCCTCAAGGAAACCGTACAGATTGCGAAGTCCTGTAACTAAATCAATATAATTAATATCGTTGTGATTACGTATAACTCCGCAGAAATACTCTGGTTGATTATTTTCATCCCATATTACTGCACCTTTACAGGTACATACAGAATATGAGCCGCTTGCATCCTTTACACGGTACTGTATATCGTGATTTGATATTTCTCTTGCAGAGACAGCTTGAATGTTTTTAATGTAGCACTCAACATCATCAGGATGTATATGTTCAAGCCATACTTCATTAGGATTAGGAAAATATCTTCCTGGGAGGCCGTAATAGTTAACAGCTATGTCAGACCACCTTGAAATATTATTTTTAATATCATATACATACACATATGAGCCTTCAGAGGCAATACTTAGAGCTTCAAAAAGATAATTAAGCCTTTTGTTGTTTTCCGGCACAAGGGTCACCACCATTTCTTTGAGTCGATGGCAAATCAGAAGCAGTCAGGCTAATGGTTTGTCATATTGGTAAAATGTATAACTTATTTATTTTTTGTACAAATATACTATTGCTAATTATATTATACCATATTTTTTGTGCAAATACAATATACTTAAGTGCCAAATTTTGAATAATACTTTTGTGTATTTAGTGTAAATATACAGTGATATCCTTGTGATATGCCTAATTCAACGGTATTTATAAACTGTAGCCGCTTCAAAACCGTCAAGTAGAGCTGTCATACTGCCGAAAGCCATACCCGTACCCTTGGCCACACAGTTTACTGCGTCTTTGGCAATGGTACAATTTATACCAAGAGTACGCTTGATAAGCTGAGTAAGACCTCCAAGAAGCGCACCTCCGCCCGTCAGTAGCAATCCGTTATCATAAATATCGCCTACGAGTTCAGGAGGAGCATCCTCAAGAACTTTGCGTATTGCCTCCATAATGAGAAAGGTTTCGTCCTCAATTGCCTGGTAAAGCTCTATCTGGCTGAGCTGAATCTGCGCAGGAAGTCCCTTAGCAAGACTTCTGCCCTTTACGGTATATGTGACCTCATCGGTAGGGTCGTAGAGGTTACAAAGCTCAATTTTAAGCTTTTCTGCTGTACGTTCGCCAATGAGAAGCTTGTATTTGTTCTGCATATACTTTACAATAGCACGATCGATTGTGTTTCCTGCATTTTTTATTGTGTGAGAGGTTACTACACCATTCATTGAGACGATAGCCACATCTGTAGTGCCTCCACCGATATCAACAATCATATGTCCCTTAGCTTTGGTGATATTTACGCCAGCACCAATCATAGCGGCAATTGGCTCCTGAATAAGATATACCTGACGGGAGCCTGCACTCTTGGCAGCTTCAACAACAGCACGACTTTCAATATCTGTGATAAAGGAGGGAACGCAGATTATAATTCTAGGCTTGATAAGCTGCTTTCCTGTTACCTTAAGAATAAATTCACGTATCATACTGTGAGCAAGGTCATCGTCAGAAATTACACCGTTGCTTACAGGCCGTGCAACGCATATATAATCGGGATTTTTTCCAATCATTTCGTATGCTTCCTTACCTACTGCAAGGACTCTTTCTGTGCGAGTATTATAGGCAATTACCGAGGGTTCACTGAGAATAACTCCCTTTTTGCCCATTGTCATAACTATATTTGAAGTACCAAGATCTATTCCGATATCTGTGTTTGCCATATTTCTTCCTTTCCGTGTGACAGCATGTGTTTTAGGCAGGTATAACGACCTGCACGTCTGTTATTGTCAACCATTTTATTTATATATTCTTCTGAACCTATAAGTATAAGCAGCTTTTTTGCTCTCGTTACAGCGGTATATAACAAATTTCTGTAGCAAAGTTTTTCAAATACGCCCATTACAGGCATAATTACCGCTTCAAATTCGCAACCCTGACTTTTATGTACTGTTACAGCATATGCGAGCTCCACTTGATTGAGCAAATCAAAGGTATATACCGCAAGTCTGCCGTCAAAGTTAATATTTACAGTCTGTGCAGCAGGGGAGATACTTACAATTCTGCCGATATCGCCATTAAAAATCCCTGTACCCTGCTCATTATCCTTTTTCCATACAATATCGTAATTATTGCGCGTCTGCATAACTTTGTCCCCGACGCGGTATGTATATACAAAACCTTTGTGTTCAGCCTTATCCTTTGCAGGTGGATTCAGTTTTTCCTGTAATACCTTATTAAGCTCCACAGTACCTACTGTACCCTTACGGGAGGGGGTGATAATCTGTATATCGTCCATAGGCGAATACTTATAGGCAGTTGGCAGTCTCCGCCTTGTAAGGTCAACCACAAGCTCCACAGCGGTATCAAAATCGTTTCTTTTAAAAAAGAAGAAATCGCTGTCTTTTCGTGTTATATCGGGATATTCTCCCGATACTATCTTATGGGCATTCATAACAATGGAGCTTTGCTGAGCCTGGCGGAAAATCTCCGTAAGTTCAACTACGGGAACAACACCGCTTGCGATAATATCCTTAAGCAGATTGCCTGCACCAACAGAGGGCAGCTGATGAAAATCGCCTACCATAATAAGACGACAACCAAGTCGCAGCGCTCTGAGTAATTTTTCAAAGAGAACGCAGTCAACCATTGACATTTCGTCGATGATAATAACATCGCAGTCAAGTGGGTTATTTTCATTGTGGGCGAAAACCTGCTTGTCCGAGCTGTCAAAGACAACTTCTAGAAGTCGGTGTATCGTCTTTGCCTCTCTGCCTGTAAGGTCGGACATACGCTTAGCAGCTCTACCTGTAGGTGCAGCAAGAAACACCTTATCACCGCGTTTTTCGAATATGGAGATAATTGCATTCAGCGTGGTGGTTTTACCTGTACCCGGACCTCCTGTCAGCACCATTAAACCTCTTGAAACGGCAGTTGTAATCGCCTGTCGCTGCTTAGCTTCATACTTGATATTTTTTTCAGATTCTTCCATATCAATGAGGTTATCATAATTAAAATCCTCGGGAGATATAAAATCACGGATAACATTTATTCTGTCGGCTATAAATTGCTCTGCATAGTAATAATCAGGCAGAAAAACAAATTCCTTATCATCTATTATATAACCGAAAAGTTCATTATCTTCCTGTGCAGTTGTATATGAGCTGTAGAATTCCTTTTCGGAAATATCAAGTCTTTCAGAAACCACCTTCTGTAAATGCTCTATAAGCATACAAGAATGGCCCCTGTCGGCGAATGCACGTAGGATACATTGAATACCTGCAATGATTCTTTTATCTGAATTTCGCGGTATATCAAGCTCTCTTGCAACAGAATCGGCTCGACTGAACTCGACATCAATACCATCGGAGCAAAGTATGTATGGATTTAGCTTTATAAGCTCCATAGAGTTGCCGCCAAAACGTCTGAATGTATTCATTGCGAATTTTGGTTTTATATTGAACTGAGAAAGGAAAGAAGTAATTGCTCTTAAGGAGAAGAGTTTCTTCGCCTCCTCTGCAATTTCATCGCATTTTTTTCGCGAAATACCTTTTATTTCGCTGAGGCGATAAGGGTTATTTTCTATTATATTGAGGGTATCACCGCCGAAAAGATTTACTATTTTCTTCGCTAGCCCTGGACCTATGCCTTTTATCGCCCCTGATGCAAGATATTTCTCAATATTCACAGCATTTTCAGGGAGTTTTCTTTCACAGTATTCAGCTTTGAATTGAGTACCATATTTACGCGAGGTTTCATAATTGCCCTCCAGTATCAGTACTTCACCTTCCTCTATGTCACCAAGGTTGCCGAAAACAGGGATAAGCTCACCGCCTGCATCAAGATCGAGAACTATATATCCATTGGCTTCATTTTTAAAAAGTATATTTTCAACTGAGCCTTCAATATGAAGAAATTCCCCTGTCATTTACGATTACCTTTCTTTCATTTACGTTCTATATTATATTATACTATATTTTTTCGTGAAATGCAAATATTTCAGCAAAAAAATTTTTCATTTCCGCACAATGTATAAATTCACTGTCTGGATTTTTACTTATAAAATCTTTGCACAATTTTTTTTGCTGATTATCAGCCGTATAATCCACAAGAATAATCCTCTGTTTGCCGCAGCTTTTACGCATAAGAAATTCCAGACGCATAACAAAAAGCTCATCATCGGAAAAAACCGGCAGAATTGTTACATAAGGCGGCGAACCGTCAGTTGACAATGTAAAAAATTGTGTAACAATTTCGATTACGGCTATAACCGCAATTATAACTGCAGTTGTAATTAAAATTTCATCCATACACAAAATCCCCTTTCAGCATATTATATGCCAAAAGGAGATTTTATGTTATTGTATAGCAGCCGTAGCCTTTTTCTTTTTGATATGGTATAGAATTGCAAAAAGTGTAATCTGCACTATAAAAGTCATAGTCCAAGAAATTATATAAGAGATATAAAGAACTTCAAGCGTATGATACTTAGGCATACTGAATATAGAGTAAATCCACACAATACGGAATCCGCACACTCCTGCGACAGTTATAATCATAGGCATAACACTACTTCCGAGACCACGGAGAAGTCCTGTAGATACATCCATGATACCACATAAACAGTAGGGTACGGATATATAAAGCAAACGAGTAATGCCGTATCTTATCGCTTCTTCGGAATCAGAAATATAAATTGAAAGAAGTGGGCGACTAAAAATATATGCAGAAACTCCAAGTACAAGACCTATGAGGAATACAAAACCTAGAGAGATGATTGACGTTTTTTTCACCCTGTCGAAATTCTTTGCGCCGTGATTCTGCCCAGTAAAATTAAGTGCAGACTGTGTTACAGAGTTCATAGATGTATAAACAAAACCTTCAATATTACCTGCAGCAGCATTTCCGGAAACAGCAATAGAACCAAATGAATTGACAGAGGATTGAATTATTACATTTGATATAGAAAAAAGCGAACCCTGAATACCTGCAGGGAAACCAATACGCAATATTTTCCAAAGCGGCCGCATATAGATATGCATTCTTTTCAACACAAGCTTACATGCATCAGTACGCATTATAAGTGTACGGATGATAAGTACTGCCGATATAGTCTGAGAAATAGCTGTAGCAAGAGCTACACCTGCAACATCCATTTTGAAAGCAATAACAAAAATCAGATTTAATATAACATTGATTATACCTGCAATTGTGAGATGTATCAGGGGAGAGCGTGTATCTCCTGCGGCTCTCAGAATAGCCGCGCCGAAGTTATAAAGCATACTGGAAATTATACCGCCAAAATATATTTTCATATAAATAGCAGATAGTTCAATTGTTTCTTCAGGAGTTTTCATAAGTTCAAGAATATATTCGGCACCGGATATGCCTACTATAGTCAGTATCAGACCGCATATAAAAGCGAGAGGAATAGATGTATGGATAATACGGTGGATTTCATCATTTCTGCCTGCGCCGATAGCGTGAGCCACAGAAACACCCGAACCGACAGAAAAGCCTATAAAAAGATTGGTTATAAGGTTTATAACGGGACCTGTAGCGCCAACAGCACCTACAGATACACTGCCGCAGTATTGTCCTACAACAACAAGGTCAGCGGCATTAAAAAGCAGCTGGAGTATGCCAGTAAGGATTATAGGGATAGTATAAATCACGATTTGTTTCAGAAGAGGTCCCTGTGTCATATCGGCGGATTTGATATTCATTAAAAAAGCCTCCTTATGTGCAGAAGTTACAAATATTTGTATGTATAATTGTCAATTATCACGTATCAATATATATTTTACTCCTTTGATTTTCATTTGTAAAGCATTTATGAAATATTCTATAATTCGGTCAGTTTTCTACTACTGTCAGGCTGTTTTTATGTAAAGTTTTTTCTGTGTACGCGGCTATTGCATTTTATGTTTAATTCTGCTATAATATAAATATGGGATATCCATATTAAAGGGATTTGAGGAGGATAATTATGAACAAAAGTAATCACGAAAATGAGCTTAAACAGCTTATAGCAAAGGAAAATCAATTTCTTGCAGGTAGGCGCAACAAAAAAGAAACCGTTATAAATCGCTTTCTTGCTGATAAAGTTCCTGAAAAGCTCAGCGAGAGCATAAATGTAGCTTTTTCAAAAGCATTTTCAATTATATTTGACAAGGGAACTTCAATTATAGAGCTTACTTATAAGAAAGATGAGCTTGAAAAGGATTTTCAGGTCGATTTATACTCTGCCAGAATTCGTGGTACACGAAAGTCGCTGAAAAAGCTTTCTAACAAAGCAGATGTAGCAGGAGGAGTAAACCTTGCGGCATCCGGAGTGTCCGGCATAGGTATGGGACTTCTCGGAATGGGGCTTCCTGATATACCGGTTTTTACAGCAATGATACTGCGTTGTATATACGAAATTGCAATCAGATACGGTTTCAGCTATGAAACGGAAGAGGAAAAATATTTTATACTGCTGCTTATAGAGGGTGCTGTTTCTTATGGCGATCATCTTGATAAGGTGAACAGAAAAATAGAAGAATACATCATTAGTCCTGGAATTCCTGAAAATTATAATCGTACATCGCAGATACTGAATACCAGCAGTGTTCTTTCAAGTGAATTACTTTATATGAAGTTTTTACAGGGTGTACCTATTGTAGGTGCTGTTGGCGGAGCTTACGATGTGATATATATGAACAACATTTCAAAATATGCCAGAATGAAGTATAAAAAGCGTTTTCTTTTAAATTTCACATCAGAAGTTAATATATAGTTGCGGAAAACCACTTATTTAGTTTTAATAATTTTTGAATTATAATTAGTAAACTTTACATTTGTGTAATATATATAATTTATTAAAAACACTTGCAAAATTTTCTGAAAAGGGGTATAATAGTATAGGATTTGTATGAGCAATTATGATGCTCGGTTAAAGGAGAGCGATTATGGAAAAGAGCAGAAATGTTCAACGTAAGAAAATACGTAAAAAAGGCGGTCCGAAGCTTCGATTCAAATTCGGAGTTATTGTAACAATATTTATTTTTTCTTTTGCAATTTGTTTTCTTATTTATATGATTAATGCAAATGTGAATGATAACTTTCTCAATGAAGAATTCGGAACAACGTCCTTATCTGTTGATGATAATGAGAAATCCACAGTTTCAGATAAAGATGAAATCGGCGAGGAAGAATCAAAACCAGATATCTCCACAACGGGAATATCCAATCCTGTACCACAGTCAACTACTATGGACAGCTCATATTATGCAAGTTGCTGTCTAATAACCGATGGTACTCTTGAAGGTATGAAGGGTATTGGATTTGGTGAAGATACTGTTTATGGCGGCGGAGTTTTTAAACTTTCTACTGTAATGACAGAGAAACAGAATAGCAGTTTTGGTACCATTTCTCCTTATGAAATTGTAAAACAGAAAAAACCATCGGCTATTTATCTTATGTTCGGAAACGAGCTTGAAACAGTTTCTGCTGAACAGCTGGTTGAGGAGTATACAAAACTCGTAAACAGCTTTAAATCCGCTGTCCCTGAAATGAAAATATATGTAATGCAGTATCCTCCTGTATTATATGATACAGATACACTTTCAAATGAAAAGGTGAATGACTACAACAGCAGGCTTATAACGATGTGTGACAATTTAGGAGTTTATTGTATTGACACTAATACAGCTCTTAAATCAGAGGCTGGAAAACTTAATGAGAGCTACTGGTCTTATGAAACCCTTACACTTTCAGCTGAGGGATATAATAAAGTAAGCGAATATATTCTCACTCATGTTGTTCAGTAATTACAACAATGTTGCTGACTTATAAAATATAATTGCTGTACATAAAGCGGACTACTATAATTGTGGTCCGCTTCAAACAGGTTTGAAATAGGGATATAGATGCAATAGCCGTATTGGCTTGTATTTATATTTCAAATAAATAAAGAGATAAAATTAAAATGATTTATTATATGCGGATATTGACAAATAAATCATTTTGTACTATAATATATGTAGACAAACAAGCAGAGGCAACACAACATATTGTGTTTGGAGGTAAGGTGAAATGATAATTCATATTATCAAAAGGGACAGACGAAAAGTTCCTTTTAATGTGGAAAAAATAGCTAATGCTATTTTTAAGGCAGCACAATCCTGTGGTGGAACTGATATGTCTACTGCTATGGAAGTTGCCGCAGAGGTATGCAGACTTTATGAAGAAACAAACGGCAGCAAAATCCCTACTGTTGAGGAAATACAGGACCTTGTAGAAAAGGTTCTCATTGAAAAAGGACACGCTAAAACTGCAAAGGCATATATCCTTTACCGCTACGAGAGAACCCGTTCAAGAGAGATGAAGACAAATCTCATGTGCGTTCTCAATGAGCTTACATTCAGTGATGCTAAAGACAGCGACATAAAGCGTGAGAATGCAAATATCGACGGTGACACTGCAATGGGTACAATGCTGAAATACGGCTCTGTATCAGCTAAGGAGTATTATGGAATGTACGTTCTTGACCCTAAACATTCCAAAGCGCACCGCAATGGTGATATACATATCCACGACCTCGATTTTTATACTCTTACAACCACCTGTACACAGATTGATCTCAAAAAACTTTTTAATAACGGTTTTTCAACAGGACACGGTTTTTTAAGACGTCCCAACGATATTTCAAGTTATTCAGCCCTTGCTTGTATAGCAATTCAGTCTAATCAGAACGACCAGCACGGCGGTCAAAGTGTCCCCACATTTGATTATGCAATGGCTGACGGTGTAAAAAAGACGTACGCTGCCAAATATATTCAGAACGTGGGCAGAGCGCTGGAGCTTATAGGTGGCGTTGAAAACGGCATTGATGTTTCAAAGGAAATTAAAGCGGAAATGCTGGAAAAATACGGACTTTGCGCAAATCTTGCTGATGATAACGGCTACCGTGAAAAGGAAATGGAGCTTCTTTTAAAGTATACGGACAAGGATACAGCTGAGAAAATCCAGGAATTTTCAAAGAGAAATGCTGAAAAGGAAACTGACAGAGCAACATATCAGGCTATGGAGGCTCTTATACACAACCTCAATACTATGAATAGCCGTGCAGGGGCGCAGACGCCGTTCAGCTCTATCAACTACGGTACAGACACATCTCCCGAGGGAAGAATGGTAATAAAGAATGTTCTCCTTGCACAGGAGGCAGGTCTCGGAAACGGTGAAACACCTATATTCCCCATACATATCTTTAAGATCAAGGACGGCATAAATTACAATCCTACTGATCCGAACTATGATTTATTTAAACTTGCCTGCAGAGTATCGGCAAAGCGTCTTTTCCCTAACTTCTCATTTATCGACGCTCCCTTCAACCTTCAGTATTATAAGGAGGGCGAGCCGGATTCTGAAATTGCGTATATGGGTTGTCGCACACGAGTTATCGGCAATAACTATGATAAGGAAAAGGAAATTGTAACAGGCAGAGGAAATCTCAGCTTTACATCAATCAACCTTCCTCGTCTTGCTATCAAGGCAAATCATAATGTAGGTCTTTTCTTTGATAAGCTTGAAGAAATGATGGACCTTGCAATTGATCAGCTTATGCACCGTTATCATATACAGGCGCAGAAGCGTGTGAGAAACTATCCTTTCCTTATGGGACAGGGTATATGGATTGATAGCGATAAGCTTTCCCCCGACGATACAGTAGGGGAGGTATTAAAGCACGGTACCCTTTCTGTAGGATTTATCGGACTTGCTGAAACACTTAAAGCTCTTATCGGAAGTCACCACGGTGAAACCGAGGAAGCAAAGGAACTTGGACTTGAAATTATTACAGCAATGAGAAATCGTCTTGACGAGGAAGCCAAGAGAACGGGTCTCAACTTCTCGCTTCTTGCTACTCCAGCTGAAGGACTTTCTGGACGTTTTGTGCGTATGGACGCTAAAAAGTTTGGTATTATCGAGGGTGTAACAGACCGCGATTACTATACAAACTCATTCCACGTTCCCGTGCATTTCCCCATTAACGCATACGAAAAGGTAAAGATCGAAGCACCCTATCACGAGCTTACAAACGCAGGTCATATCAGCTACATTGAGCTTGACGGCGATCCGCTTGAAAACCTTGCAGCCTTTGAAAAAATTGTACGCTGTATGAAGGAGTCTGGTATCGGCTATGGTGCAATCAATCACCCTGTTGACCGTGACCCCTGCTGCGGATACACAGGAATAATTGGCGACGTGTGTCCCTGTTGTGGTAGAAGTGAACATAATGCCGCTGTTGCATTTGACAGAATAAGACGTATTACAGGCTATCTTGTTGGTACTCTTGACCGCTTCAATAACGGCAAGCGCGCAGAGGAACACGATAGAGTAAAGCATACTGTATAAACAATACCGCACGGAACTTATGTTTCGTGCGGCGTTTTATAGGAGATATATATGATTTTAAGAATTGCAGGGATTGTCAACGATTCTATAGTTGACGGAACAGGCATAAGATTTACTGTTTTTACTCAAGGATGTCCACATCGTTGTAAAGGCTGTCATAATCCTGAAACCCATGATTTTAATGGGGGATATGATATTGATACAGCAGAACTGCTTGAAAAAATCAAAGCAAATCCATTGCTTGACGGTGTTACATTCAGTGGAGGAGAGCCTTTTATACAGGCAGAAATTCTTGCAGATTTTGCTTTAGAGATAAAACAGCTTGGTCTAAATATAATAACCTATACGGGGTATACTTTTGAGGAACTTTATGTAAATCGTAATAAGAACAGTTGGGGAAGGCTTCTTGAAGTTACCGATTACCTCATAGACGGAAAATTTGAGATTGAGAAAAAAGATTGGACTGCTAAATTCCGTGGAAGCAGCAATCAGCGGTATCTTGACTGTCAGAAAAGCATTGCAGATGGTATAGCGGTTGAAGTTGAGCCATAACTCCATAAATTAACGCTTGCAATTTATAGTGAAATAGTGTATAATAAATATATCAAATGGCACATATGCCGAGAAGGAGTAAATTATGTCTGAAATGAACGAATACACACCCGAGCTCTTTGAGCTTGTTGACGGTGAGGGTAACAAGAAAACATTTGAACTTATTGATGCTGCTGAGCTTAATGGTGAGCAGTATTTCGCTATGGTTCCTGCAATCGAAGATGAGGATTTTCTCAATGGTGACTGCGACCTTGTTATTCTGAAATCAATTTTTGAGGACGGAGAGGAAATACTTGCCTCAATCGACGATGATGAAGAATTTATGCAGGTTTCTGAATTTTTCCTTGAGAGAATGGAAGAAGCTATGGAATTCTGCGATGAAGATGAGAACGAAGAATAAAATACATATGTATTTTACAAAAAGCGACCAAACTTGACGTTTGGTCGCTTTTTTGAATTATAAACTGGGTGTGTTATCTATAAACTATATCATTCGTGGAAGAAATAAGGGAGTGCGTCATACACATAATGTCTTACATATCCCCACCAGTGAGTAAGTCCAGGGGCTTCAAGGAAGTAGAAATTACCCTTTGAGAAGTCGGAAGTATATGTAAATACAGACATATTCTTCATAGCATTAATCTGAGGAACCATATTACCGTATGCAATATCTTCTGTACCAGTAGCTGCAAGAATGTAAGTTGAATCCTTATATTTTGAATTCTGTACAGCTTGCCCTACGGCATTCGCTCCACCCCAACAGTGACCACTGAGAGGCATTACATATGCAAAATAATCAATGTCATTGATAATCACATTCCAGGCTGAACCGCCGCCCATTGAGAAGCCTCCGTATGCTCTGTGCATTCTTGAAGCTTCAAGGTCAGCAGGTAAAGTTGACTCGGCATATGTTGAATACTTGCCCTCAACAAATGGAACAATGCTCTCCTTCATCTCCTTATAAACAGTTTCAGCAGAACATCCGCCACCGTTAAATGTAGGAGTTACAACAATCATAGGCTCAATATCGCCATTCTGAATCATATGGTCGAGCATATTGTTAAACTTAACATCGCTGCTGAAGATTGTATTCTCATTTTCTCCGCCGCCGTGCATAAGATAGAAGATATTATACTTCTTATTCTCGTCATAGCCATAGGGGAGGTATACATTAAGCTTCTTCTGTCCGTGAATACCTGTATAAGTTTCGTTAATCACCTTGCCCTGCTGACTTGCGGGTTCGTTTACATACTTATCAGGAGCAGCCTTGTACTGCAGATTTGCATTGTACTCGAAAGCTTCCTTTTCTGGCTCATCAGGAACTATAAGTTCACCCTGGGGGAAGTCTTTAATCTCGCCCATTACAAACTGATGAATTAGAACAATATCATTAATTGCTGCTTCGCCGTTATTATCTGCATCGGCATTCATAGCAGCCTTATCATCATTAAATCCGTTTATATAGCGGATTCTCGCTTCAATTACATCAAATACATCAACCTTACCGTCGAGATTAATATCACCACGGATAATAGCATTTGTAAGACCTGCTCCTGAAATCTTTGTACCCTTCGAAGCAGCAACTGCGTCATCAATATAGAAATCATTTCTTCCTGTACTTGTTTCTACATAAAGCTGTAAATCAGTTGCACCATCAGGAATCTTGTAACTTGTATTTGAAAGCTGAATCCAATTGCCATTCATTGCAACGCCTCTGGCAATCTTGTCGTAATGTGCTTCACCGTCTGTTCCTGTGTACTGGAGCGTGAGATAGAACAAACTTCTCTTATTTTCCGTAGGACACATTACATTCACGCTGAATGAATACTCCTGCCCCGGAATAAATGTATCTGTGCCGAGAGCCTTTGTTGCACCGTTCCAGCTTGCTTCACGATCGTCAACATAGAGAGCTTTACTGCCCTGATACCTAGCATTGTTGCTTGTGGAAACGGTTGCAGAACCACGTCCTGTCCAGTCACCTTCGCTGCTTTCAAAGGTATCACGGAAATATTCTTTTCCACTGTTGCTGTTCTGATTAACCGATGGAGCTGATGTAGGTTCAACCTCTGTGGATGCTCCTGCACGCTTAAACTGCCACCAGTCAACATTAAAGAGATATCCATCACCGCCTGAGAAACGGAGGAACAAGTCGTGTTCGCCCTTTGCTCCTGTGATGCTTGTTGATACTTCTGTATAATCCTGCCAGCCGTCAGTTGTCGGAACTGTAACTGTACCAACAATCGGTCCTGTTTCACTATCAAGATGAATTTCAATAGTGCCACCATTAGTTGCAGAGGCGACACTTGCTGTAAAGAAAGATGCACCATCTCCAAAATCAACACCGCTTATCTTTACATAGTCGCCGCTTTCGATATTTGCAACGTCCATACCTCCAGCTGAACATACTTCTGTTTCAATACCTGATCCGTAACTCATTTTCTCAGCTTCATTCTTCACGTAGGGATTTACAGCCTCAAGCTGAGCAGGCCCGTCTTCGCTCATATGTATAGTCGGGAAAGTTCCGTCACTGTTATATGTGAATTCTTCTACAGCTACAGAACGATTGAATCCGCCGCCGCCTGGGAGACGCTGATTGTGATAGAAGAAATAGGAGTGACCTTTGTAATCAACAACACCTGGATGATTAGTAAAAGCAGAACCAGTTTCCCCCTTAGGCATAATAACACCACGATATGTCCAAGGGCCAGTAGGGGACGAACTTGTAGAATAGCTTATATTCTCAGGAATCCCCTCAGCTGCATAGAGCATATAGTACATATCTCCACGTTTATAGAACCAGGGTCCCTCAGTATACAAAGCACCTGTACGGCTTTCGGGATCATTGCTCTTTCCAAAACCTGAACTCATATCAACCTTCTGAATATCGCCTGAATAGGAAATCATATCTTCATTGAGCTTTACATAATAAAGCTGAGGATTACCCCAATATAGATAAGCCTGACCGTCGTCATCGATATATACTGTCGGGTCGATATAATCCCAGTTAGGGCCAACGAGTGGTTTACCTATAGCATCTTTGAAAGGTCCTGTAGGGCTGTCGGAAACTGCAACACCGATTACACGTCCATTGCCTGCTGAACTACTAAGAGGACAATACATATAGAATTTGCCATTTCTTTCAATACACTGTGCCGCCCAGGCAGTATCTTTTTCTGCAAATGAAAAATCTGTATCGGATAAAACAGTACCGTGATGAGTCCAATTCTTCATATCCGTTGTGGAGTAGCACTGCCAATCAGGCATATAGAAATAGTCTGAATTGTCCTTGTCATGACTTGTGTACAGATAAAGTACACCGTCATGTACCATAGGTGCAGGGTCAGCAGTATAAAGATTTTGTGCAAGTGGGTTTTCAGCATTTGTTACAATTGGCATAACCCCACAAAGAAGTGAAGCAACTGATGCAATTGCAACTACGGATTTTAATGTTTTTTTCATAAAATTCCCCCTTAATTATATAAATTGTACATAAATATTGTAACAAATGTTAAAAATAAAGTCAACGCAAAAAATGAATATTTAGTGGACAAAATGAATGAATTTTAATAAAAAATTCACGAAGAGTTAAAAAATGGACGTTCGTTAATGAACGCCCATTTTTAAATAAACCTGTTAATTAACCCTTCAATTCAGCATTAACCGAATCAAATTCAGCAATCATATCATCAGAGGGTTTTGCAGTGCAGAGAGAAACAATTACATTAACAATAATTGCAACTACAAAAGCAGGGAGAAGCTCATATATAGCAAATACACCGCCGAGCTTTGCTATAACAAACTTCCAGAGGAATACCATTACACCACCTGTAATAAGGCCAGCAATCGCACCATACTTGTTAGAGCGCTTCCAGAAAAGAGCAAGAAGCATAACAGGAGCAAAAGTAGCACCGAAACCAGCCCAGGCAAAGGATACAATACGGAATACAGAACTGTCTGGATTCCAGGCGATAAATACAGAAAGAACAGAAATAACCACAAGTACAATTCTTGCAGAAAGCATAGACTGCTTGTCTGTAAGCTTGATTTTCATCATTCCTTTAAGTAAATCCTCTGACATACTTGATGATGCAGCAAGAAGCTGTGAATCTGATGTAGACATAGTTGAAGCAAGAATACCTGAGAAAATAAGACCACCGAGTATAGCAAGCAATGCACCATTTTCGCTCATATATGTAGCCATTTTCATAATAATTGTTTCTGCTTCAGAGCTGCCATTGAGTTTTGCAATTGTATCGTTTGCTGAAAGTGTATTTCCAATAATACCAATGAAAATTGCAACAGCCATAGATATCACAACCCATACAGATGCGATTCTTCTTGAAGTCTTAACCTTATTTTTATCTCCAATCGCCATAAAACGGAGAAGGATATGAGGCATACCAAAATAACCAAGACCCCAGGCAAGAAGTGAAGCAATTGAAAGGGCAGAATACGGAGTAGAACCGCCAGTTTCAGGATTATGAAGTGCTGTAAAGGAAAGATAATCTGTAAGTCCCTTTGCATTATCCATAACAGTATCGAAACCGCCTGCAGCATCAACGCCAAATATTACAAGAATTACAAGTGCAAGTGTCATAACGATACTCTGAATAAGATCAGTTGTAGAAGCCGCAAGGAAGCCTCCTACAGAAGTATAAGCAACAATAATAATTGCGCTTATAATCATTGCAAGATGATACTCAATACCAAAAAGTGTTGAGAAAAGTTTTCCGCAAGCTGCAAATCCGGAAGCTGTATAAGGAACAAAAAAGATAAGGATTATGATAGCAGAAATACCCATAAGAATTTTTTTGCTGTCACGGTAGCGGTTTGAGAAGAAATCAGGAATGGTGATTGAGTTGTTGCACTTCTGTGTATAGACACGAAGTCTTTTAGCTACGATAAGCCAATTGATGTACGTACCGATTGCAAGTCCGATAGCAGTCCAGCCTGCCTCTGCGCAACCTGTAAGGTACGCAACACCAGGGAGTCCCATAAGAAGCCAGCTGCTCATATCGGAAGCCTCAGCACTCATTGCTGTAACAATAGGGCCAAGCTTTCTGCCTCCTAAGTAGAAATCGCCGACATTTTCGTTCTTTTTAGAACAAACAAGTCCGATTACCACCATCATAAGCATATAGGCTACAATGGTGATAAGCATAATTATCAGGTTTTTTTCCATAAGATTATTGTATAAATTAAAATATAAACTTTAATTCATACCCTCCTTTCAAAAAATATTTTCGAGCCATACAGGGAAATACGGCTCTTTTTCGGAAATACCTGTTAATAATTATATCACAATTTCAACACAAAAGCAATTGCCACTATGCACAAACTAAAAGGCAATATTTTGGTATATATGAAGATGATTTGTCACTTTTCGTACATTTCACGTAATTTTTCTATAGCTTTCTTTTCTATCCGTGAAACATAAGAACGAGATATGCCAAGCTTCTTTGCAGTTTCACTTTGAGTATGTGGATACCCTGAGTAAAGCCCATATCGATAGACAATTATTTCAAGTTCACGCTTATCAAGACATTTATCAAGGAATGTGTAAAGCTGTTTAGAACGAATTTTCAAATCGACCTGTTCGTGAATATCAACTCCGTCATCAATAAGGTCAATAAGCGTCATAGTATTTCCGTCCTTATCGGTTTCGATTGGTTCACCAAGATACACATCGCCTGCTGATTTCTTAGCTGCACGGAAATTCATAAGTATTTCGTTTTCTATACATCTGCTTGCATAAGTTGCAAATTTAGCACCTTTACTGTAATCAAAAGATGATACAGCTTTGATAAGCCCTATTGTGCCTATAGAAATCAATTCATCCTGCTCCGAGGGCGACTGAGAATACTTCTTTACAATATGAGCCACAAGTCTCAGATTATGTTCAATCAGCTTATTTCTCGCAGTCTTATCGCCTTGTGACATTTTCTGGAAACACTCCAATTCATCAGCAGGGGAGAGAGGTTTAGGAAATACATTGGTATTTTCAACGTGGAGGATGAAAAAAAGAAAATTTTTCAGCATTTCAAAAAACATAGCATACACCGCCTTAAAATAATTTACAGTAAAGTATATGCTTAGAATTGACAAAATATGACAAAAAACCGCATTGATTTTAAACTCAATGCGGTATATAATTATTATGTTTTTAGCGGCAGCTGTGAAGCCTCAATAAGCCCTGCATTAACCTTCTGAATAAGTATAGCGTCAGAGGCGGTTATGCCTCTTATACCGTCAACATCAGCGTTAACCGCCCCATTTTCTGAAAGGGCGTATTTGTCGTGGTTACCCAGAGCCTGGAAAACAGCAGCCGCATCAGCCATTGTAACAAAACCGTCACAATTGGCGTCACCCGTCAGATATTCGGATAAATCATCCACAACTGCTATTTTAAAGGCTGGAACAGTTTTTTCAACTCCCGATGAAGAAGTAATTTTTACAGTATATTCACCTTCGTCAGCAGAAGAAATATTTTTAAGCCATATTGTATCTGTGGTAAAATCCAGTAGTATTTCGCCGTTTCTGCTCCACTGATATTTAGTATTACCCTCAGTTTCAGCAAGTACGTTATAGGAATAATCTTCACCATTTTTCAATCTGACATCGGTAAGTCTGGAAATCACAAAGAAATCTGAACTTACAATTGCCGTAGGTGCTTTAACATCGCTTTTGACAACCCAATCATTTCCGCTGTCCTGCATAGAAATACGCAAGTCTGTCAACTCGATACCTGCCTTTAAATTCATAACATCAAATGGAATTTTGAATTCTACCATATTATCGCTCCATACGCAGCGGCAGCCGTTATAATCCTCATGATTGAAATAAACGAAACCGTTGCATACGTAATATATCCAGTAAAATTCCCCGTTGTTCCTAAGCTGCAGGTTATATACAGGGGCATCAGCATTTTGTTTCGCCGTACTCATAACATAAAAATTTTTGTCATCAGCCTTGGCGTAAAGCTTCACACCGTCCTCATTTTCAGCCACAACCATATCTTCTGTCCATTCGTCGGGAGAGGAAATAACACCATCAATTACAGTGCGTCCGTTAAGGGAATAATACTGAACAGGGGAGTTATTGCTTATTTCATTTACAGTTATGGAATTATCCGTTTCATTATTGTTGGATTCAGTTACAGTTACTGTACCAAGATAATTTGCCCCGATTGAAGAATCCCACACATCTTTATTGGCAAAACGTATGCTTCTGCCCGTCATATTTGTAATGGAAAGAGGCGTACCCATATTCAGTTTCACCATAACATTCCAGTCACCAGTTGGAATATTATCTGGCAGCTTGATATTCAGTGTATTATCGGTTGTAGTGCAGGACAGCCATTTACGACAGTCAGTATCAGCTTCAGCGAAGGCAAATACACCGTCTTTTTCAAGTACAACATATGACTGAACATTAGGAACAACGCTTGCAAATCCCGTATTTTCTATGCTGAAATTCACAGAAACATTTCCGCCCTGCTCAACAGTAGGAGTTAGTTCTGATTTACGGATAACAAAACGATACCCAATATGGTCGCGGATAAACTTAAATACATTCTGTCCGTAGTATGCAGAATTATCCACACCCTCAACGGAATATTCCTCAGAAAAAGTAAAGTCTTTATAAAAGGGGAAAATATTACTGTTTATATAACTCAAATGGGTTTTGTACATTTCTGGGATTGCATTTTCAGGGAGATATGTATCGAATGATTGTGCATAATCGTGAGCACCCGAAAATTCTCCGCCGTAATACGAAGTAACTGCCTGATGGTTTATCCAGTCAGTTTCTATTTCACGGTTGGAAAAAGTACCAAGATCGTTTATACTTCCCATATAACCGTCATTGAAAAGACCAACTCTGTCTTTATTTTCTTGTATGGTAGTTGAGTACTCACTTTCGGTTATGCTGTCGATTAATTCAAAGTTGTTAAGGTCTTTACGTTCTATTCCTGCCCATTTTGCAAATATATCCGGTGTTCGAACAGTAACAGGAATAGGGGAGGGGACTGCTTGCAGCATTGCTTCAAGCACCTTAGCCTTGTAGTCTACAGTAACATATTTACCTCCGTGCATTTCACCCCATTTTCCAACAAAACCTGCTTCCACAAATGCAATTATATCCGCATACTTCTCAAGAAGTCCGCTTTCCTTTATCTGTTCGATATGGTGCAGTACCTGCTCAAAAGTTGCAGGCTCAGGATTATCTTTGCCCAAATCGTCATATCGGAAACGCATAGCGATCATACAACCATTTTTACGGCAGTTGCTGAAAGTTTCGTCCCACGCCTTGAAAAAAGCTTCATCAAGGTCATAATCAACACCCTCGGTATAGGTATCATCCTCATGATATGTACCATTTACTCCGCATGAGAATTCACCTATATCAATGAAAAACAACACAAGTCCTGCGGTGGGATTGTATACAGGGGTATTTCCCGGACGGCAGGTAGGCCACACAGTTGAAGAATAACCTGCGGCAGGATTTGAAATTGTTTCAACAAGTTCAGTATATTCAATACCGCTGTCTTTCAGCGGTAAATCTTCTGCTGCTGTTGAAAATGAAATCAATGAAGAAAAAGAAGCAACAGCAGTTATTGTGGAAATAACACGTTTGAAAATTGGTATCATAAATTAGCCTTTCTGCAATAATACCGCACAGAAACTGTGCGGTATATCACTTTATATTTTAAATCTTTTTTTATTAGCAAGCTTATATGCATACATCTGTTCATCTGCGTCATTTATAAGCTCCTCAATATCAATATTGCTGTTAACAACAGCAAAAGAGCATCCTATACTTGCCCTTACCTTATAGGGTTTTCCTGAATTTCTGTTGTATTCGACAAGTGCTTCAAGAAAACGCACTCTGAATTCCTCATAGATTTGCTCGGGGTCTGTGCTGTATGTGAATATAGCAGCACAGAATTCATCACCGCCGAATCTTGCACACAATCTGCTGTGCAGTGAACTACTAACAAGAGCATTTCCTACAGTAATAATAGCGGAATCTCCTTCGGAATGACCGAAAGTATCATTAATATATTTCAACCTGTCAAGGTCGGCAGAAATAATCATAAGAGTTGAACCGATATAATTTCTGTCCTCAATAATATTGTTCATTTTCTCGAAAAATCCGCGGCGATTGAAAAGGCCAGTCATATAATCGCGCTGGGAGAGCTTCTGAAGCTCATCATTCATACTTCTTATCTGAATTCTACTGTGGAAGTTGCCGAGGGCTGAAGCGACAGTGACCATCATTGTGTGCATTTTTTCATATTCATCAATGTCAATTTCAGGCTGGAATATACAATATCCCATAACCATATTAGTAAAGTGAGAACAGCATACAATGATTGGGTTTTCGTTGACTGTCAACAGGTCAAGACGCGGAAACAAATTAGCGGTAGGTATTCTGCATCTTTCATACTCTCTGTTTTTGTAGCAGTGATAAAGCACATCCATTTCATTGCTGTAGCAGTCAGCACCTTTATATAAGCTGCCGAAATCAGGAGGATTGAATACGTTATCATTAAGAACAAACACACAGGTATCAAACTTAAAACGTTTTACCAGTATACGCGGGAGAAAATTTATATCAGAAATATTAGGCAGTGAAGTCTGAGTTCGGCATATCATTTTCTGACGTTGGTCAGATTGGCGTAAACTCATAAGTAACGCTCTTATTGAAGCAGAAACATTTTCATAGGTTACAGGCTCACATCCGCAAGACTGAGAGTAATCAATATTGAAATCAACGCAATAGGATTTATCAACTTGTATACCCTTTTCAATTTTCATAATTGTATCAATTATAAGACTTCCCATTTTATCAAAATCCTGCCTGCATGTGGTAATACGCGGCGGCAGATATTCAACCTGTTTTATGCCGTCGAAACCTGTTACAATACAGTCGTTTGGAATCTGAACTCCCATAGATTGAAGATAATCACTGACAGTAATAGCCATAAGATCGTTGGCACATATAATAGCGTCAGGGATGTCTCGTTTTTCTTCCTTGAACCACTTATCCAGCACCTCAATAGTGGGCTGTTCCCAGAAGCATCCATATCCGATATTATTCTCATCAAAAGGGATATCATTTAGCTGAAGAGCCTTTTTGAAAACGGCAATACGCTCATTTGAATAGACATTATCCTTAAATCCGGCCATCATATACAATTTTCTGGCATTATGTACTTCAATTACATGACGGCAGAGTTTTTCAAATACATTTGAATTATCAAAGGAAAAAGTGATACAATTCTCCATTTCTTTATCCATAGAGATGAGCGTCAGATTATGTTTAATGCAGTTTTCTCTGATTTCTTCAACTATAACAGGGTCGTAAATTATATTTGGAAATATAATAAGAGCGCATAATTTATCATAGGGAATAAGTCTGAAAACAGCGGAAGCACCTTCGTTATTTTCCGGACTCTGCTCATACATATCAGCACAGGAATTGAAAACAAGCAGTCGAAAACCGTTTTTCAATGCGTGCTTATTGAGCTGATGTATAAAATTAAATCTATCTTCTTCGTGTATGGTTGACAAGCAAACACCAATGAGTTTAACAGGCTGCATAATTTCAACTCCTTTCACATTATTATTATTTATTATACCATATATAATACAAAAAGTAAAGGGGTTTTGAAAAAATTATAAATTTCTTTACATTTGAATTTAAATTTCCATAAATATAGTTGTTGAAAATGAAATTATGATGTGGTATAATATATTCAATAAAAAATATTGTTCGTTTATTATGATTCTATCACATTGCGCAAACCAAGGTTTACAAAAATTTGTGATTATTCAGTATTTTTAAAAGTAGTAACAAAAAGAAAATCAGACGACTGATTTCAGGATAAGGCTATATATAGCCAACACATTACAGCTTATTATATTTATAAAATCAAAGTTATATACACCTAACGAAAATAAAAAATATTTTTGTGAAAATTCTGTCTTTTTTGCCTTTTAAAAACACTTATATATGAAAGCTTTCATAAAAGGCGGAAAATCCGCAGAATATTCACAAAAGGTTATATAACCCTATCAAAAACCAAAAATGGAGGTGAAAAGACAATTGTGAATAACAAAAATAGTATAACATCGTATAACAGTGACGCAGATGTGAATCAGCTAATACTAAGCTGTTCCTACTCGAAGGAGAGTTTGGAAAAACTATACAGAATGTTTAAAAACAATGTCTTTGCCATAGGATTTGGCATCACCTCGGATTATCAGCTTGCAGAGGACTGTGTAGCGGAAACATTTGTCCGCATTGCACAGACAAAGCGGTTTAATCCTGAGAAAGGCGATGGAGTTGGCTATATTATCACTATGGCACGCAATATCGCACTGGAGCTACGCCGACAGCATCGTCATGACGATGAATCTTTCATAATACAGAGCTACGGCGTAGCTGACCATACTGTGGAAAACAGTATTTACATAAATGAGCTGCTCATGTATCTGAGCGATTCACAGCGGCAGATTGTGACGATGAGATGCTGCTGTGACCTGTCATTTACACAAATCGCAAAGATAATGAAAAGCCCTGTATCGTCAATAAAGTATAAGTACAACAAGGCAATAGCAATATTAAAGAAAAAGGCAGGTGTTAACAGTGAAGGATAAAAAAATCGTGAAGACGGAAAATAATGATGTAGAAATGATTCTGCGAACAAAAATGAACGAGCTTTCTGACTCTGTTGACTGCTTTGACAGAATTTCAGAACGTGTATTTACGGAAACAGGAGAGGATTTCAGTGAAGACGCATATGTTATAACAGACCTGGAAAATATAACAGGTAAACCGCGTATTTCACGTATAATCAAATGGACTGCAATAGCTGCCGCAGCAGCTTTCTGCATAGCCGTAATACCCCAAAGTACTCTGGGCAGACAGATGCTCTCTGATATTATAAACAATTCAAGCAACACTGAATTTCCAACGCTCATCAGAGAAATCGGCACAGAGGTTGAAAGCGGAGCTTATAATTATATTGACGTTCCGCTGGATTATTACATTGAAAATGATGTTCTTGTAACACCGCTGTTTAGCTGTCCTTTTGAGGATTGCGACAGAGATGATGCAAATGTAAGAATCTACACAAAGCAGATTGACGGAATTGATACGACACAGGTGTATGCCGTTCTCTACAGCGGCAAATATACAGATAACGACATACTTGCTGCGGCAGAATCAAAGTATAAGTTTACAGCTGAGGATATGACATTGAAGTTTGATGACAAAGGTCAGTTTCTCAATTCAGCTGAAAATGTATTGGAATATTGTTTTTATGGCGATGACACTATGGGCAATATTTATGACAGCGAGGGAAACAATATTTCAGCTGGTTCGTTTATCAATACCGTTATCACAAAGAACAAGCAAGGTGAGACAATAAAACAATCCAACGAATTCATTATCTGGCATAAGAATAGCGCTAATTATTTTTACGATATTCTATTCAGCGACCAGAGCGATGAAAATATTTTCGGCGAGGATATGTGGGAACGCTCCGTATACTTCAACGGAAACAGCTCTTTACCTGTAATTTCTGAATCAGACTTTGTAAAAACAGATTTGGTCAATTCACAGCAAACGGAAGAAGCACTTTCAGATTTAACATTTGTTTATCCCTTTGAGTATGACGGAAATTTTCCTAATCCATCAGACAACAGATTAATACTAACACTCACAACAAACCCTTTAAGCAGCTATCAGACCTATCTTCCAGTTCCAATAAACGCAGAGGCTCTTTTAAGTCTGAAAGTATACTTTCCTACTAATGTTTTAAGTGAAACTGACAACATTACGGTTTACTACGACGGTTCTCCAAAGGTTTTATATCCTGAAGTTGTAATTTCAACTTCTGAAACTGAACAGGATGAAATATACGAAGTAAGAATGTTGCAGAAAGACGCTTTAATGGAGCAGGAACGACAGATATTTGAGGAGTTGCAGAGAGAAAAAGAAAAAGCAGAACAAATACAAAAAGAAGCTTTAACGCAACAGGAACGACAGATATCTGAGGAGTTGCAAAGAGCAAAAGAAGAAGCTGAACGAATTTCAAAAGAAGCTGTACAGCAACAGGAATCACTTGCAGAACAGGAACTTCAAAGAATGGAAGAGCTTCAGAAAAAGTTAGGAGAAGTGACAAAACCAATTGAGAATTGATATTAAATGATTCTCGTACTTCACCGCACGGGAGGGTAACCTGTGCGGTGATTTATTTAAAAGAAAAAAATATATCAAAAGTATGTCCGTTTTTGCCCCCCATAATTGAATGTATATATAGAGGGTGAGATATCAGATAAATGAAAAGGAGAAAAAATATGAAAATAAAATTTGTAAAAAGAATACTTGTGTGTGTAACAGCATTAATGCTTTCCGCTGTATCCTGCAGCGAAGTTAAACAAGCTGAAAGCATCCCAGACACATCAATAAATACCTCAGATTCCGCAGTATCCGAGGAAAAAGAGGATATAGTGCTGACCTATGCTTATTATAATGACCTTGGAAAAGAATTTAATGAAATGGTAAAAGCATTCAATGAAGAAAATAACGGCTATAAGGTAGAGTTAAAGGATTACAGTGATATGCTAGTATACGAAAACCCCGAATTCAAAGCAGGAGTTACCGAAGAAAGCCGTGCAGCGTTAAAAATTGAAATGTATCAGGATATTATAAAAGGTGAAATAGATATTGTCGCTTCACCAATCGTTGCGGATCCTTCAACCTTTGAAATATTAAAAAATCAAGGAGCATTTGTTGACCTGTATCAATTTATGGAAAATGACCCTGAGGTTAACCGTTCAACACTTAATGAAACTATATTAAACCTCAATGAAATCGACGGCAAGCTTTACAGTATGCCGACTTTCTTCGGTGTTAATACAATGATTGGAGAAACAAAATACGTTGGCACAAAAGAAAACTGGACTTTTGAAGATTTAAAAAACCACTGGGAACAGATGCCCGAGGGAGCAACAATCGGCGGTCATAGAACAAAAGACTATGTTTATATGGTCTTACTGAGAAATATGCTTCACGAATTTGTTGACTATAAAAATGGCACAGCTTCTTTTGATTCACCGAAGTTCAGGGAAATACTTCAATTCTGCAATGATAATTTTGCAACTTTAGATTACGGCTGGGGTTCTGATCCTATTGACTACAATTCTCCTATGCTCATTAATGATTTCCCTATACACGGAATAATGAGATATTACGAATACAGAAAAGGCGAAAACACTCTTGTAGGCTATCCCTCTGATGACGGCAGGGGAGCATTTATAGAGCAGGATATTGGCTATAATTTCGCTATAAATGCCGCATTATCTGCAAAGGAGCAGGAGGGTGCGTGGCAGTTTATACGCAGATTTTACGATTATGACTATCAGCTTGAACAATATAATCCTGCTTTTGATGACGGTATGGGCGGAGTATTTTATCAGGAGGAAGTTGGTATTCCCATAAACAATAAAGCCTTTGAAGAGGGCGCAAGACAGATTATAAACGGTGAAATATATTCTGCTACAATTACACAGCAAGGAAATGAAGTTAACAGAGGATTACCCTCACAGGAGGATTATGAAGGGCTTGTGGAATACATAAAAACGGTAAATATGGTAGAAACACGAGTTCACGACGATTTATGGCAGATTATTCAGGACGAGATTTTCACTTATTTTGCAGGTGGACAGGACATTGACACAACCATTGACCATATACAGAACCGCGCGTCTATTATGGTCAGTGAAAAAGCGTAAGGAGATGATGAAAATGACATTTAAAAAGACGTTTATACTTATAACAGCATTAATGCTGTCTGCGGTTTCGTGCAGCGAGGTTAAGAGAAATGTATCTGTATCGGAAAATATTTCTGGTACAGGACAGACATCAGCGAAGAAAGATGATATTGTAATAACAATTGCTTTGGCAGTTGAGCCTGAACCAGGTAAATTTGACGAGTTCAACAATGCCGACAATGGTTATCGCATTGAATATGTTGCAAGTCGTTCTCGCCTTGATGACAACGGCGATCCTCTGATATACACAACAGAGGAACATAAAAAGCAGGACTTTGATTTGATACAAAGGATAATCAATAAGGATGATATTGACATTGTAGGTGCATTTTCATTCAATAATCCCGCTTATTACGAGATACTTAAAAACAAGGGAGCGTTTGTCGATCTTTATGAATTTATGAAAGATGATCCCGATGTTAATCCTGAACTGATGAACAAGCATGTTCTCGAACTATGCAAGACAGACGGGCATCTCTACGGTTTGCCCTATTCCTATAAAGTTCATACAATGATAGGAAAAAAAGAATATGTGGGCAGCAAGCAAAACTGGACTGTCGAGGAATTTCTTGAACATTGGGATAAAATGCCCGATAATACAACCATAAACGGAAGCCGTAATGCAGAAAATATTTATTATACTATTCTGAGATCAAATCTTACTTCATATGTCGATTATACGAAAGCCGAGGTATATTTTGATTCTCCTGATTTCCGTAAATTGCTTGAATTTTGCGGAAGCTTTGAAAGCAATCACGGAGAAAAATCAGAACTTGATTACAATGCTCCTAATTTCGTATCTGTATATGATGTAACAGGTTTTAACACATCACTTTTTTGCTATAAGGACAGTAGTTCTAATGAAGCATTAGTTTCTCACATAAAAGACGGTGAATGCACTTTAGTAGGCTATCCCGATTCTGACGGACAAGGCTCCTATATCAGTACAAACGGTGAATATTCAATATGTACACATTCCTCAAAAGAAAAACAGAGTGCCGCATGGGAATATATCAGGCAATTTTATACAGAGGAGTATCAACAGAAGCATGTTGTGCAGAAGTACGAACAATACATCAACGGCGAAAAAGTTGTGAGTTATTCAGCAGAGGGCGGTTTCTGTATTAATAACAATGCTCGGCATACAACAGCTGAGAGAATCTGTAAAGGGGAATATTCTAACCCTACTTATGAAAACAAGGGCGAAACGTTTGAAACTCCGCTTCCTACTATGGAGGACTGTGAGGTTATCGAAAAATACGTTGATTCAATAAATCGAATTGACACCGAATTGGACAGACCTCTATGGGAAATAGTCAACGAGGAAATACTCGCATATCTTGGCGGGGGACAAGACATTGACACAACAATTGACCATATACAGAACCGCGCGTCTATTATGGTCAGTGAAAAAGCGTAAATTTACTGGACTTTTTTTCAGATATGTGGTATAATACAGAAAAGCGAAAGCGAAAGGAGTGCCGCATATGTCGGAAAGCCGCGATAATAACGTAATGTCCCATTTTTTCAGTCATCGTGAGGAGGATTTTGAATATGCCCCCTTTGACAGAGAAATGGCATTTTACGAGAGTATCTGTTCAGGCAATATGGAATTTGTGAAAATGTTTGCAGAGCCGTTATTCTGCGAGGGGTGCGGCACATTAAGCCGTGACCCTTTGCGGAATATGAAATATCATTTTACTATATCTACTGCCTTAATTGCCCGTTTCTGCGTAGGAAGTGGCATGACTCCCGAACAGGCATACAGTCTCAGCGATGTTTTTATAAATCGTGCCGATGAATGTACATCTATTGAGTCAGTACGAAGCGTTCACGATGAAATGATAGAGGAATACACGAAGCAGATGCGTATTCTACGCAGTAGTAAGCTATATTCCAAGCGTATACTACGTGCCATTGAATATATCAGCGAGCATCTCCACAGCAGGGTACTTATCGAGGAAGCCGCCAAATCCTTGCATATTACCCCTGCTTATCTATCAAGATTGTTCAAATCGGAAACGGGTATGACATTCTCGGAATACGTTAACCGCCGTAAAATAGAGGAAGCAACCGGACTTCTGCGCTACTCTGATTATTCCGACCTTGAAATCAGCAATCTGCTATGTTTCAGCTCTCAAAGCTATTTTATAAAGATATTCAAGAAAATAATGGATATGACTCCTAACGAATATAAAAAGAAATACCGACTTCCCGCTTATATAGATAAACAGGAAAACCCGTAATAATCTATAATCAATGTCATAATAAGGTTAGGGCAGTAATACGCACATATATCGTTATAATATTTTGCTTATTTTTTGGTAAATCTGGCATTTTTTCAACTGTCGGGTTTATGTATTTTCACGAAAAAAACATTGACTTTTATTCTCATAAGATGTATAATAAATATGTATCGGTCTGTATTATAGTCCGATAATAATACAAATGGGAATGACAAAAGGAGGAAACTATGAAGTCCAATAGGAAATTTTTCATTACAGTGGCATCAGCAGCTATGTGTTTAGCTCTGTCAATGCCTGCGGTTGCATTTGCGGATGAAATTTCGGACGCAGATTCAAGTTCGACAGTTAAAACAGAAAGTTATTCAGCTGAATGGGTAACTGATAGCGAAGGTAGATTTTTCTACTATGATGAAGCAGGAAATATGCTCACAGGTGAGCAGGAAGTAGAGGATGAACTCTATCTGTTTTCCAAGAACGGCGTACTTAAAACAGGCTGGAGAACAGTAGGCGGAAAACGTCGTTACTATGACCCTGAAACAGGAAAACCAGTTTATGGAAAATTTACTGTATGCGGTGAAGAGTTTTATATAGAGCCTGAACAAGGCAAGCTGACAGATTTCATTTTTACAGATGCAGATGGAAAAAAATACCTTGCAGATGATAAAGGCGCTTTTATTTCCGAAGAAGGATTTATTGAGAAAGATGATGCGTTTTACTATGTAACATCGGATGGCAGTCTTGCTCAGGGAGAGATTAAGGTAAATGATATCCCTTACTTTTTTGATGATGAAGCAAAACAAAAGCTTGGCTGGGTTACATCCGACGAAAGAGAATATTATTATACGGAAAATGGTGAAATAAAGCTTGGACTTGTAAATATCGACAATAGCTGTTATTTCATAGACATAAATGAAGGAAAAAAAGAAGGCGTAATTGATATTGACGGAGTCGAGTACTATTTCTCCGAGGAAACAGGAAAACTCCAAACTGGTCTTCTTGAAATCAATGGAAATATAAAGTATTTCTACGAGGACGGTACATATGCCGTAGGTGTAACAGAAATCAACGGTAAGGATTATCTTTTCAATGAATACGGTACTCGTGTAACGGGTTTGAATAACGTTAAAGGTAAGCTTTATTATGCCGACAATGAGGGTGTTCTGTGCAGCGGCAGACTTAAAATCGGTGAAGACAAATATTGTTTTGGCGATGATTATGCTGCAATTACAGGCATTCTCAAGCTTGAAGACGGAACTTATCTCTTCGGAGAAGACTTTAAGATGCTTACAGGCAAGCAGGAATATAATGGTGATTATTACTGCTTTGACACAAGCAGCGGAAAAATGCTTACAGGCAAGCTGCTTATAAGCGATAAGAAATATTATTTCAGCCCTGAGGACGGCAAAATGCAGACAGGTCTGGTAGAACTTGAAGAGGGCAAATATTACTTTGCTGAGGATGGTACTGCTTCCTCAGGAATAATTGAAATAGACGGAAATAATTATTATTTCCACCCTGAAACATCCCTGCTCACTAAAGGAAGACTTGTTATAGACGATAAAAAGTATTACTTCGGCGAAGACGGTGCAATGGTAAAGGGTTGGGCAACCTTCGACGACGGTAAATATTTTTTCGGCGATGACGGCGTAATGGTAACAGGTTGGATTACTATCGGTGAAAACAGATACTATTTCAGCCAGGCTAAGGGAAATCTTGTTACAAACAAAGTACACGACGGTTATAACCTTACAGAAGAAGGTATAGCAGTACCTCTTTCCGATGTTCAGGTACGCGCACAGTCTATCATAGATTCAATTGGAAAGAATCCACAAAGCATTTACAATTATGTCTACAACAATAACAAATACCGATTTATTGAGAATACACGTACTCTCGAGCAGATAAACGAAATAGGCTGGGCATATTTTGCAAACTATTCTCTCAACAACAGATATGTTGTATGCTATTATTTTGCAGCTGTAACCGATTTGCTTTTCCAGCAGGCAGGACTTAAATGCCGCATCGTATATGGTACAGGACGCGGGGCAGGCGACCATTACTGGAATCAGGTTTATGATTCGTCCACCCAGACCTGGCTGAACTACGATACCTGCAACGGCTATTATGGTGTATCATTCAGCTATCTCCAGACACAGAATTATACGTTCAAGCAGTACGTATATCCGAAATATTATTGATTTTGAAAGGATAAATAAAAAATGAATAAGAAAATAACAGCTCTTTTAGCTTTTGCATCTGTACTTGCAGTATCTCTGACATCCTGCGGACCTGACGAACCAGAGGATAACACAGCACCTGACCTTCCAGTACTTTCAACAGAAGCAGAAGCAACAGAAGCGGCTACAGAAGCTGAGACAGAGGAAAAGACAGAAGCTCCAACAGAAAAAGAGACAGAAGAAGTGACAACGGAAGAAGCAACAGAAGAGCCTACAGAGGCTGAGGAAGCTACAGAAGCTCCTGATGAAGAAGCAGAGCCTGATGAGCCGGAGGAATCTCAGGACGAGCAGCCTGAGGAACCAGAGCCTGCTCCAGAACCGCAGGATGTTAAATTCAGCTTTAGTACACTTCATAGTGATGCAAGCGGAATTGTTTCATCTCTTGGTGATGCACTTAACGTGACAACAGCCCCAGCCTGCTTTTCAAATGGTGCTGACTCAAAGATATATGAATACGACGGACTCAAAATCGAATGCTATGTACTCGGTGGAGTTGAAAAAATATACTGTGTAACAATTACAAACAGCAATTATTCAACTGACACAGGAATTACAATTGGCAGCTCACAGGCTGATGTTGAAGCTTCATACGGAGCAGGTGAGGCAGGAGGTGTATACACCATATACTACAGCGGAGATAGTGAGCTTGATGTAAAATACGATGGCGGAACAGTATCTGAAATTATATTCTACACTGCAGTTTAAGGAGAAAAAATGGTATTCAGCAGTCCTGTATTTCTTTTTATATTTCTTACGGCGGTATATATCCTTTACAGGATTATACCGTCTATCAGGTTGAAAAACACGATATTGTTGTTATTCAGCCTTTTATTCTATACATACGGAGAACCGAAAGCTATTGTTCTTATGGTGATTTCAATTGTGATGAACTATATTTTCGGTCTGACTATGAAAAAAGAGAACAAATACCGAAAAGTAAGTCTTACACTTTCTATTATTCTCAACCTGACAATGCTTGGTATATTTAAATATGCTGGTTTCGGTGCAGAAATGCTAAATAGATTGCCTTTTTTAAGCATTTCTATCCCTAATATTGCGTTGCCTATCGGTATTTCATTTTATACATTCCAGGCTATGTCCTATGTTATAGATGCATATAAGTCCCCTGACTATATTCAGAAGAATATTTTCAAGCTTGCGCTGTATATCACATTCTTCCCACAGCTTGTAGCAGGTCCTATTGTAAAGTATTATGATTTTGCCGACCAGATAGACCACCGTACAGCAACACCTCAGATGACAGCAGAGGGCATAAAGCGGTTTATAACAGGTCTTTCCAAAAAGCTTCTTATTGCCAATACAATGGCTTATGCAGCTGATTATGTATACGGTCTTGATACGGATAACCTGTCTGTCCCCCTTGCCTGGCTGGGAGCCTTGTCGTACTTATTCCAGATTTATTTTGATTTCAGTGGCTACAGTGATATGGCTATTGGTCTTGGTGCAATGTTTGGTTTTACTTTTAAGGAAAACTTCAATTATCCATATATATCACAGAGTATGCAGGAATTCTGGCGAAGGTGGCATATTTCTGTTTCAACCTGGTTCAAAGAGTATCTTTATATTCCCCTTGGTGGCAACAGAAAGGGCAAAGTAAGAACAGCTGTCAATAAGTTGATTGTGTTCTTCTGCACAGGATTATGGCACGGTGCAAGCCTTAATTTCATTGTATGGGGACTTATCAATGGTGTATTCCTGATGATTGAGTCATACAAGATAATTAACACAGAGAAGTGGCTGAAACCATTCAGACATTTTTATGCTTTATTTATTACTACTCTTGCATTTGTATTTTTCAGAGCCGATAATCTTACAATTGCCTGTAAATACATCGGACATATGTTTGTGCCGTCGGGAGATTCCGTACAGACTGCAATGTTTATGCAGCAGCTTACACCTCTTTATCTGGTAGTATTAGTGTTTGCAGTTATTTTCTCTATGCCTGTTATGGAAAAACTGAAATCATCAGCAAAAAGTGAAAAATCAGCTGCTATATATGAATACAGCACATATGGTATATCAATGGTACTTCTGGGACTTTGTATATTATCACTTTCATCAGCGTCCTATAATCCATTTATTTATTTCAGATTTTAGGAGGCCGCTATATGAAAAAAGATATTTTTTACAAAATATATACTGCCGCATTTATAGGAGTATGTCTTGTACCAGCAGTTTGTACACCATTTGTCAAATCGAATTCTTCGAAGGAAAAGCGTCAGCTTGCGGAATTCCCATCAATAAAAACTGAAGACAATAAGCTGAATTTTGATTTTTTCGATGAATTTGAATCATATTTCTCAGAGAATTTCGCATTCCGTCAGCAGCTTGTTAACACGGACGGACGTATAAAAGCAGCATTAACCCATACATCTGCCAATGATGATGTTATCGTTGGAAAGGACGGCTGGCTGTACTACGGTGAAACAATCAATGATTTTCTGCGTCTTGATACGCTGAGTAGTGCTGAAATAAACAGTGCTGCCAATAATCTGCGTATTATTAACAAATACTGCGAAAATAGAAGAGCAGATTTCATTTTCTTTTCCGCAGCTAATAAGAATTCACTATACCCCGAAAATATGCCATATAACTATATGCCTTCGGATAACAAAAGCAACCTTGAAAATCTCACAGCCTTGCTTTCCAAAGATGATTTCTTTCTTGATATGAAATCAGAGTTATTAGGACTAAATTCACCAACGGCTTTATATCACAAAACCGACAGCCATTGGAATAATTTTGGTGCATATGCCGCACATACAAAGCTTATGAATAAACTGGGAAAAAACTCCTGCGGCACAGGAAATGGCTGGTATGTGGCTCACGATCGTCTCGGTGACCTTGCGGCTATGCTCTATCCTGCAGAAAATGCAAAAGATATGCAGCTTCACAATGACTATGAGTTCACATACGAATATACAAGCCGTTTCAGAGGACTTGATGATATCACAATAACAACTTCAAGCAGCATTGGAGATGGAAATCTGCTTATGTACCGTGATTCTTTCGGTGAGGCAATACTGCCATATATGGCTGAGATGTTCGAAGAAGCTGAATTTTCAAGAGCTGTTCCCTATAAGCTTACAAATGTCAATGAAGGTGATACAGTTATAATTGAGCTTGTCGAGAGAAATCTCGGAAATCTGCTTAAATCCGCCCCAATTATGGAAGCTCCCATTGTCGGTATAATTGACATTGAGGCGGAAAAGTATAATAACAGTGATGTTATTATAAAATCTGAAGAAAACAACGATATGTTACATATATATGGCATTCTTACCGAGGAATTTTTCAAGGACGATAAATACAGAATTATAATTGAAGCTGAGGGAACATCTTATGAAGCTTTTAATTGCTTTGAAGATTCAATTCTCAGCGATTATGAATACGTTCCTTATGGATTTTCAGCTTATCTTCCCAAAGGAACAAACACTGACAATTTAAAGATAACTGTTCTAAATGAAAATAATGGGGCAGTTTATACCGAATATTAAATCAGAGGTAATGACAATGAAATACACAAAAATTTTATCTGTAATTGCTGCCGCTGCAATGGCAGTTCCAAATGTATCTATGTATACTTACGCAGAGGGCAGTGATATAACTGAGCAGCCTTCACAGTCACAGGATGTAACAATTTCTGATAGCTCAGAAGAACCTACGCTGACAACAGCACCTGCAACTGATGTACAACCAGTTACAACTACAACTGTTGTAGCATCCGAGGAGGATGAGGCAGTTACTACAACTGAAGTTACAACAGAAGCTGCAACTGAAACATCCACAACAACTGCTGCTGTTGAGACTACAACTGCACCTGTTACAACAACATCTGTTGTAACATCTGCAAATGCGGTAAAAGTCGAGCCAGTATGTGAGCATATAATTAAGTCTGACATAAACGGCAAAGTTTTACTCAGCATCCCTGAGGATACATCTGCTGATGTTTTGATTGAATATCAGTCACCCGAATATGATGCACATAAGTATTATGAGACAACCCTTTCTGGAGGTAAACAGTATTACTTTGATATAGAGGGACGTGACATCTCTGTTTCAGATTATCGTGTATACAAAATAAAGGTTACATTAAAGGGTGGAATGTACGATATGACAGCTGATGTTTATACTGATTCATTCAATATCCCTGACGGTAATGATAATCCTGACAGTTTCCGTACCATCAGCTATACTTTTACCATTGATGATGCTGAATCAGAAACAACTTGGAATGTGGTCAGCGATAACGGCATAGATAAGGAAATAGCAGTACATCTTAACTCTCTTATGCTCGGCGATGTTAACATGGATTCCTCGGTTGATTCTTCTGACGCTTCACTTGTTCTTTCGGAATACGCTGCACTTTCAACAGGAGGACAGTCAAGCCTCAGTGATAAGCAGAAAAAGGCAGCCGATGTTAATAAGGACGGATTTATTGATTCCTCCGACAGCTCAAGAATACTGAGCTATTACGCTGAAATCTCAACAGGAGGAAAGCCTTCCTGGGATTGATAGAATATGAAGATAAACGATAAATTACATGGATTCATAGTAACAGATATACGTCATACTGATTGTGGTGAATTTATTGAAATGCATCACGAAAAGACAAATGCTCCTCTTGCCTGGATGAATAATGGAGAGGAAAACAAGCTTTTCTGCATATCCTTTAAAACTGTACCGCAGGATGATACGGGAGTATTCCATATACTTGAACATTCTGTTCTTGGCGGTTCGGAGAATTATCCTGTAAAAGAGCCATTTCTATATTTGCTGAAAAGCTCAATGAATACTTTTCTGAATGCTATGACATATCCCGATAAAACAATGTATCCCGTTTCCAGCCGGAACAATAAGGATTTTATGAACCTTACCAAGGTCTACCTTGATGCAGTTTTTAAACCGCTTATTTACACTGTTCCGAATATTTTCTATCAGGAAGGACATCATATTGAATTTTTCGGTGATGAAAAAGAGGCTTCATTCAAAGGCGTTGTATTAAATGAAATGAAAGGCTATATTTCATCGGTCCACGAAAGAATTGAAGGGGAAATGAAAAGACTGCTTTATCCCGGCACTTCTTATCGCTTTGATTTCGGCGGATTACCTACAGCTATTCCTGACCTTACATATGAGCAGTTCATTGACGTTCACAAGCGTTATTATCACCCTGCCAATTCATATATCTATCTTGACGGCTCTATAAATCCCGATGAGGTTTTGCCACTTATTGACAGCTATCTTTCGAAGTATGACAGCACAGGAGAAAAGCCTGAAATTACATATCAGAAGCCTATCAGTCCCATTGTACAAGAATTATATTACGATTCTTCTGCTGAAAGCGATGATGATTCACAGACGTTCCTTGCCGTTGGAAAAATCCTTGCAAACTGGGAAGAACGTGAAAAAATTACTGCATACAGTGTACTAACGGAGGCGATTGCAGGCTGTAACGATTCACCATTAAAAAAAGCATTGCTTGATACTGAATTGTGTCTTGATTTAAGTCTGAGTATTGATGACGGACTTCTTCAGCCCACAGGTCTGCTTAAAATCTATAATATTGACAGAAAAAACGGTGAAAAACTGCTTGAAACAGCTGAAAATGCAATACGTAAACTAGTTGAAAACGGCATAGGCAGAGATATTCTTGAAGCATCTATTAACCGCTGTGAGTTCGTATACAGAGAATCAGAGGAACCAAAGGGTCTTACTCGCTGCGTGGATTCAATGTCCTCTTGGCTTTATGGTGGCGATCCGCTGATGTATATTGACAGAGGCGATGTATTCCGCACACTCAGAGAAAAGCTGGACACTGGTTATTTTGAAGATCTTCTTGCTGAATGGCTTCTTAATGAAGAGGGGAGAGCAGTCCTCTATATGCTACCCTCCGAAACATATGGCGAAGAACAGGCTGAAAATGAGAAAAAACGAGTTTATGGCCAATTGGATGAAATGTCTGATTCTGAAAAGGCAGAGCTTAAAGAGCTTAATGATGCTTTAAAAGTATGGCAGAATACTCCTGATAAACCCGAAGACATCGCAAAATTACCCCGTCTGCCACTTTCAGAAATATCTGCAGAACCTATTGAATATATCACCGATGAAGATTCAGAATATGGTATAAAAATTCTGCGTCATCCTGTCCGTGAAAAAGAAATAACTGTCATGAATTTATATTTCGATGTGAGCGATTTAACATCTGATGAATTAAAGCAGCTTATGGTTCTTGAACGTCTTATTGTGGAGCTTCCAACGAAAACAAGCAGTGGATTTGAGCTTCAAAAAAGAATTATAGGAGCTCTCGGTAGTCTTTCGACCGATATAATTCCTATGGGAAAGGAAAATGATACCGAAAGCTGCAAGGTGTTTTTTGAATTGAAAACAAGATTTCTTTCACGTAATGTAACTGAAGCGCTCGAACTTATATCTGAGCTTCTTACCGAAACGGAATATGAACATCCTGAGCTTGCATCAAGACTGCTCAGACAGGACAAAGAAGAATTAAAGCAGGATATCATATCAGAGGGACATCGCTTTTCTGTCCGCCGCGCTACAGCAAATATGTCAGCGGAATCAGCAGTAATTGAATATATCAATGGTTTTGAGGCTTATAAATCATACCATATCATTAACCTGCTGTCTGATGAGGAATTTTCAGCTTATTTACATAAGATTTGTCCTCTTGCGCAGCGTGTTTTCTGCAAATCAAGATTAACGATAAGTATAGCATCGGCAGACAAAACAGATATTTCACTGCTTGCAGATAATCTGCCAATTGGTGAAGCATCGAAAAAAGAGACGATGAAATTAAGCCTTGATATCCCGAAAAATCAATGTATTGTCATACCTTCTGCAACCGCTTATTCAGGTGCTGTATTAAGCAAGCAGATTACAGATAAGGCCGTATGGTCTGTATTATCCTCAATAGTGACTTATGAGTATCTATGGAACGAGGTACGTGTAAAGGGAGGAGCATATGGCTCGGGCTGTAATGTCAATAATATGAACGAAGCTTGTTTTCATTCCTATTGTGACCCGACTCCTGGGAGAAGCGTCGGTATATTCGAAAAAACACCAGATTTTATCGGTGAATACTGCAGTGATAATCCCGATATCTCATCGTATATTATAAGCACAATTGCTTCCGGTGAACCACTTGTCAGCGATGCAGAATATGCTGGAGCTGCTGACAGTATTTATTTCAGAGATATTACACAGGAATTCCGAAGAAAGCATCGTAGATTAATTCTTGAAATGACAGCTGACAGGCTTGCAGATGTGTGCAAATACCTTGAAAATGAGCTTTATTTCTGCGCTGTTGGTTCAAAAGAGACAATTGATGAAGTAATAAAAAATAACAGTAACCGTGATTTTACAGTAGAAACAGTATACTGATTTTAAACAAACAGGGTATCGGATTTAGCTCCGATACCCTGTTATTTTATTGAACACAAGATGTCTCTGTAGTAACTGTTGTCATAGATACGTCTGCTGTCGATGATGTTGTTTCTGTAACTGTAGGTAAAATTGCTCCTGACGCATATACCTCTGAAAATGCAATTTTAAGCAAATTGTTAGGCATTTCAAAAGTGTGAATATAACCGTTTTTATCAACTGAAAGGGTATATTCTCCGCCCTCAAGTGACCCGCTGATATTTAACAAACCCTCACTTTCGGAGCCTGAAAGCTGTTCCTCCGCTGCAAGACTATCTACAGCGTCAATGAGATTAGTAAGCATAGCCTTAACGGGCAGAGCGGACTTTGGTACAGAAAAATCAAGTCCTTTATAGCTTGCCTTCACAATGTTTTCCTCAAAAGTAAGCTTTACGCCGCTAAGAGTGTTAGGGGAGTCAAATTCCGCTACCCAGCTGCTGTCTGAATTACGGGTGATAGTACCGTCAGCGTTCATCTTATCAAGGCTTACAGACATTTTTGCAGTAAAAGGGGAATTAAGATTATTCTCGCGGTTTGACTCTGATTTCATCGGTGAACTGCAAGAAACAGCAGATATAATACTTATACTTGCCAAAACGGATGCTAAAAGTCTTTTCATTGTAAAATCTCCAATCAAAAATTTTCTACTTTTAACATCCGTTATATTGTCAGTTACTCTGATTACGTTTATCTTTCAGAATTTTGAAAGCATCTGAAAGACACTCAATAATATCTCTTGGAAGCATTGCCTCCTGACCGAATTTAGAAGCAGCGGCATCACCTGCAAGACCGTGCATATAAACGCCTGCACAAGCAGCGTCATAAGGAGAAAATCCCTGTGCAACTGCAGAGCCGATAATACCTGAGAGTATATCTCCGCTTCCACCGCGGCTCATACCTGCATTGCCCGTATGATTTGCAGCAGTATTAAATTTATCAGAAACAATAGTTCCTGCACCTTTCAGAACCACGGTAACTCCGTGTTTCTCGGCATATTTTTCTGCAACCATAATGCGGTTATCATTAATTGACTGAGCATCACAGTTCAAGAGCCGTGCCATTTCGCCTGGATGAGGAGTAAGAATAACTTCGGACTTCCTGTTCACTAATATTTCTATGTCAGAAGCTATGCAATTTATTCCATCTGCGTCAATAATTACAGGACAGAAAGAGTTAGCTATAACAAATCGAAGTATTTCCATAGTATCTTTCGTTACGCCCATGCCAGAACCGATAACTACAGCTGTTGATTTTTTCATGGCATCAAGAAGCTTTTCCTTTGTATTGTCGTCGTACAGCATAAAGCCATCATTGTCGCTGTTCAGCTCAATATAAGTAGCTTCAGGAGCTAAAACAGAAACGGTATCAATACAGCGTCCAACAGAAGCAACCTTTACAAGACCAGCACCGCTGCGCAATGCGCCTAATGCAGCTAATGCTGCTGCACCACGCATAGAATTGCTGCCTGAGATAACGAGAACAGTGCCGAAAATACCCTTGTGAGCGTCAAGCTCACGCTTAGGGGGAAATCCAGCAAGACTATCACGGTCAAGGCGATGATAGCCGTGTTCACCGTCAAGGCAATCGTATGCCCTTACAGGTATTCCGATATCAGCTATATCAATTTTACCGCAGAGCTTTTTCAGCGGATACTGTGTCATACCAAATTTCAGGCAACCAAGACATATAGTTTCATCCGCTTTGAAGCAGCCAGGAGATACTGTACCCTTTGAACCGTCGCCGCCGCTTGGGATATCAACTGAAAGCCTATATGCACTTGTTCCGATTGAGAATACAGCCATAAGGTCGCTGTCAAGCTTACCTTTGAACCCTGTGCCAAAAACTCCGTCAATGAGTACATCGGCAGAAACAACAGCACGGCGTACTGAAGTCATACGCTCTTTTTCTTTAATGAGGATTTTTTCAATAGCTGTAAGCTCTTTTTTATTCTTCAATGAAGAAATATCCTTGTCATACAGGGTAGTATAATCAAGCTCAGCAGCTTCAATGGCTGCCTCAATATTCTCACTTCTGTAGCCTGTAACAATATTTACCTTATCGGGAAGTTTTTCAAAGAATTCTTTCGCAAGGTCAGTTGAGGGTTCCTTGACAAGATTGACAACAGTGACATGATATCCTCTGTAAACAAGAATATTTGCGGCAGCAAAACAATCACCGCCGTTATTTCCGCTTCCAGCAAGAAAGACTATGCTTGTGCGCTCAGGATTCTGATGTTCAGCTGAACATATCTGTATAACGCGCTCTGCAATTTTTCTGCCTGCATTCTGCATCAGCTCCCTGGGAGTAACTCCAAGTTTTTTCGCCTGTTTTTCAACCTTTGTCATTTGTTTGGTGTTTACAATCTGCATTGATATTCACTCCTTTTTGTGTTTTTTTCAGGCGGTACCGTACAGGTTGAATACGTCACCGTCTATATGAGAGGTATCAGATATTATTACCTACATCTGATAAAAATGAGCTTTTAAGTTCCTCCTTCGCCTTATTTCTTATTGAAGGATGAAGAAATTTTATAATATTTGAAACCATTTTTTCATTTGGCACAAAAATCAGACGGGTATTGCCATAAGCTTCGTGGGGAAAATCAGCATAGTATTCATGTTCAACAATATTATCAGTAGCAAATACAACTGTCATATCTGAAGTTTCCTCGGGTGTTTCAGCGGTGTATTTACCGAAAGCGATAAATTTACCTACTGATATAGTCAGCATTTCCTTACGCTTTGTTTGTGCAATAATTTTATCAATATCTAACTCACCATTTGTAAATGTGTACTCATATTCTATCTTTGTATTTCTAAAAAGAAAGTACGTACCGAATCCAGCACCGATGGCAACAAGAAAAAGCACAAATGAAATAATACCTCTGCCTAATGTAAGAATACCGAGACCGAATAAGGCCACACACGCAAATAAACCTATAAATACAAGCGCAAAGTTTTTTATTCTGTCTGCACCTGTTGAGTTGTTCTTAACAAGCTGCTCTGCAAAATTATCCATATTTTTTTCTCCTTGATTTTATAATTTATACTATATATACTATCATATCACATTTCTTTGAAAATTTCAATAATAAAAAGAAAAATTTTCAGAAAATACTTGATTTTTTTTAAATATACTGATATAATATAAGTAATGTTAAACTCAATGACTGAGAGAGTAGGCTGAGAATGAAGTCCACAGAGAGGAACACACTGGTGAGAGTGTTCTGACAGAGTATCGGTTGAAGTTCACTCACGAGAGGCGGTATTGAAAGGCGTATTATGCTGTGTAGGTTCCGACGCAAGTCTGCGTTAAAGACAAGAGAGTGTCGGCTCTCCCGAAAATGGGTGGTATAGCAAGTTAGTCTTGTCCTGTTTGGGATGGGACTCTTTTTTATTTCGGCACAAATAAATATATTTATAGGAGTGATTTTTTTGAAAGAACAGCTTGAAAAAATTGAAGCGCTGGCAAAGCAGGAACTTGAATCCTGCACACAAATCAAGGAGCTTGATGATTTAAGAGTCAAGTATCTGGGTAAAAAAGGTGAACTTACAGCTATCTTAAAGCAAATGGGTAAGCTTTCCGCGGAGGAAAGACCAATTATAGGTCAGCTTGCAAACCAGGTAAGAGCAGATATTGAAGAAGCTCTCAGCAGCAAACTTACAGCATTAAAGGCTGACGCACAGGCTGCACAGCTTAAATCTGAAACAATCGACATTACTCTTCCTGGAAAGACAGCTCCTATGGGTAAGCTTCACCCTCTCACTAAGGTTGAGAATGAAATCCGTGAAATATTTATGGGTATGGGCTTCGACATTGCAGATGGTCCTGAGATTGACGATGATTACCACGTATTCGAGGCACTTAATCTCCCACCTGATCACCCTGCAAGAGATACACAGGATACATTCTATATCGAGGGAACAGACGAAACAGTTCTTCTCCGTACTCAGACTTCTTCTGTACAGGTACACGTAATGGAAACTCAGAAACCGCCAATTCGTATTATTTCACCTGGCCGAGTTTTCCGTTCTGACGCTGTAGATGCTACACATTCACCTCTTTTCCACCAGATTGAGGGACTTGTAATCGACAAGGGAATAAAGATGAGTGACCTTAAGGGAACTCTTGAAATGCTTATGAAGAAACTTTATGGTAACGACTGCAAGCTTCGTTTCCGTCCTCACCATTTCCCATTCACAGAGCCTTCCTGCGAGGTTGATATAAGCTGCTTCAACTGTGGTGGCTGCGGATGCTCTATGTGCAAGGATGAGGGATACATCGAGCTTCTCGGTGCTGGTATGGTTCATCCTAAGGTACTTGAAAACTGCGGAATTGACAGCACAGTATATTCTGGTTTCGCATTCGGTCTTGGACTGGAGCGTATGGTTATGGGACGTTATGACATTAATGACCTCCGTCTGCTTTACGAGAACGACGTTCGTTTCTTAGAGCAGTTCTAACTAAAATCAACCTTATAAATATAATATTTCGAATATATTTTGTTAGAAAATAAAAATATATCAAATTCGTGTCCGTTTTTTCTTTCTCATTTGAATGTATATATAGAAGGAAAAAACGATACAAAACTAAGGTAATAACACACAGAGATTTTGCGAAATATATTTAGTTATATTCAAAACATTTTCATTATGGGGATAGGGGAAATGATATGAAGAATAGGGAAGTCTTTTATATTGTCGAGTATATAATTATAGTTGTATTATTTGTCATATTGGGTTCATTTGATGAAAAAACAAAAGGCTTTGCAATCATAATAGTTTTATTGTTGTCGATTTTTCTTCTATATAACAAATTTTCTAATAGCAGTCCATCAAATACAAACCGAAAAAAACTGCTTGAACAACTAGGATTAGGCGATGAAGCAGAATTAAAACAATATCTTTCTGAGTGTGAAGTTATTATTCATAACAAGCTTTACGTAAAAGAAGACACGGTTATAAATATCGATACAAATAAAATTTACAATCTATACGAAATAACAGAAATGAAAAAAATCAGCAGTATCATCGACATCATGTATTAAGCTACAATACATACAGTTTGTTAATTATAACAGAAACGACATCTGATTATCTTGATTTTGATACAAGTAAAAACGCCCGCGATTGTGCATATCTGCTTATGAGTCGTAAAATCTCTGAAAGTAACAAAAATTATGACTGTGAGATGTGTGCTGATATTTTAAGCAATATGCCTGCATATTCTGCTGATGAATATGAAGGTATGATTATGGACGAGGAAGATATAAAGAACAAGGAAAACAGAAATGATTGGCTCGGCAGTGTATAACTGTAATAAATTTAACGGAGGTTATTCAGATGAATTTATCTATGAAATGGCTCGCTGATTATGTTGACATCAACGTGCCGATAAAAGATTATTGTCACGCTCTTACAATGAGCGGTTCTAAGGTAGAGGGTTATGAAGTCGAAGGTGAGAAAATTTCCAAGGTTGTAGTTGGAAAAATTCTCTCAAAAGGACCTCACGAAAATGCTGATGCTCTCTTTGTATGTCAGGTTGAAGTAGGAGCAGAAGCTCCCATACAGATTGTTACAAACGCAAAGAATGTCAAAGAGGGCGATATTGTACCCGTTGCTCTTGACGGTGCTTCACTTCCTGAGGGAAAAATCAAAAAGGGCAAATTAAGAGGCGTTGAAAGTTTTGGTATGTTCTGCGGACTTGACACTCTCGGACTTACAATAAACGATTTCCCTTATGCCGACCCCGAAGGTGTTCTTGTAATTGAAGAAGAATGTGAAATCGGGCAGGATATTCACGATGCACTTGGACTTAACGATACATCAGTTGAGTTTGAAATTACATCAAACCGCCCTGACTGTCTTAGTGTAATCGGTCTTGCAAGAGAAACAGCTGCAACATATAATCTCCCACTTACAGTAAAAGCCCCTGAATTCAAGGGTGTTGAGGGAGATATTAACGAAATGCTCAAGGTTGATATCCACAATACAGCGGAGTGTCAGCGTTACTGCGCAGGTATTGTAAAAAATGTAAAAATAGGACCTTCTCCACGCTGGATGAGAGAAAGACTCCGTGCAAGCGGTGTTCGTCCTATCAATAACTTTGTTGATATTACAAACTATGTAATGCTTGAATATGGTCAGCCTATGCACGCCTTTGACCTCCGCTATGTAGAAGGTGGACATATCAACGTAAGAAACGCTGTAAACGGTGAAAAGATTGTTACCCTTGACGGTGTTGAGCGTGAGCTTACAGAGGATATGCTCGTTATCGCTGACGAAAAGAAGCCCGTAGCTGTTGCAGGTGTTATGGGTGGCGAATACAGCGGAATTATGGATGATACAACAACTGTTGTGTTTGAATCCGCATATTTTGAGCCTTCACAGGTTCGCCGTACATCTAAGAACCTCAAATTAAAGTCAGACGCTTCCTCACGCTATGAAAAGGGCGTAGACCGTCTTATTTCAATGACTTGCCTTAAACGTGCATTTGAGCTTGTTGAGGAACTCGGTGCAGGCGAGGTGCTTAATACAATTATCGACTGTGACTATACTGACAAGACACCTGCTGCTGTGGATTTTGATTCCAACTGGATTAATGAATTCCTCGGCACAGACATTCCCGAGGCTGATATGATTAACTATCTCAATCGTCTTGGCTTTGATTTTAAGGACGGCAAGGCAATTGCTCCATCATTCCGCATTGACATTGAGTGTCGTGCTGATATCGCAGAGGAAGTTGCAAGAATTTACGGCTACAACAATATCCCCTCAACAGATTTCAGAGGAGTTGCAAAGGCTGAGTTTACAGAGGAGCAGAAGTTTGTACGTACTCTCAGAAATACATCTGCATCTCTTGGTGGATATGAAATTGCAACATATTCTTTTGTATCTCCAAAATATTTCGATAAAATCAGACTTCCCGAGGACAGCAAGCTCCGCAAGGTAGTAAGAATTGTAAATCCTCTTGGTGAGGATACAAGCGTTATGAGAACAACAACAATCCCCTCAATGCTTGATGTTCTTTCATTCAACTACAACAACCGCAACGAAAAAGCTTGTCTTTTTGAGATTTCAAAGGAATATATCCCTGTTGATGAAAAGCGCAATTATGAGGGTGACGAGGCTATTCTTGTAAACAGCGGAAAGCTCCGCCATGAGTATAAATATCAGCTTCCTGATGAGCCTCAGAGACTTACAGTAGGTATGTACGGCGGTGATGCTGACTTCTACACATTAAAGGGTATGGTTGAGCAGATTTTTGCTGAAATAAATATTGATGAAGTTGAGTATATCCGCGCAAATGACTGTGATGTCTTTGACGAGAAATCAGCACTCCACCCAGGCAGAAGCGCAGTTATCGTCAAGGACGGTAAATATCTTGGAATTATGGGTGAAATTCATCCTGAGGTACAGGAGAATTATAAACTTGGTGTAAAGACATACGTTGCAAAGCTTAATATTCCTGAAATGCTTGAACTTTCCTGTGATGAAATCACATACAGCCCTCTGCCAAAGTTCCCCGCTTCAACCCGTGACCTCAGCGTTATTGTTGACGATGAAGTACCTGTTGCAGAGATTGAAAAGGCAATTCGCGGTGCAGTAGGCAAAATTCTTGAAAAGGTTACACTTTTCGATGTATATAAGGGCAAGCAGATTGAAGAAGGCAAAAAATCCGTTTCCTACTCAATTTCTATGCGTTCTCACGAGGGTACACTCACAGACGAACAGGCTGACGGCGCAATGAAAAAGGCACTTAAAGCACTCGCTGCAATCGGTGCAGAACTGAGAATGTAAGTTTATGTGGAACAGAGATAGAAAAATTCTGATTTTTGAAATCTTTATCTGTATTTTAGCAATTATAAATACATCGGTAAAAGTATTCCTGAATAAAAGTAACATTTCAATAATATTTCTGATTATATATATTGTTTTGCTTCTTTTTCTTGTTATCGTTTATTTTATAGCCAAGAAAAAGAATAGTAAGAAATAATATAAACCGACAATTACGGCTTAAACTGTAATTGTCGGTTTTTCTTCATTTTGTCCACCTTTTATTCATTTTATCCGTTGACATATATTACAAATTGATATAAAATTATATTATAAGTTTTGGTTTTAATTTTTGGATAATTAATGAGGTGTTAAAACGATGAAATCAACAAAGATATGTAGATTTATTTCTGCGTTATGTGCCGCGGTATTATGTACAACTGCAGCAACAGGAAATCTCTCTGTAAGAGAAAAAGCAACAGCTGCAACAACTTCAACCGTATGCAACCCGATTATATGGTCAGATGTTCCTGACTGTGATGTAATCAGGGTAGGGGACACATACTATATGGTCAGCACTACTATGTATTTTACTCCAGGTGCGCCGATTATGAAGTCTAAAGACCTTGTTTCGTGGGAGATATGCAATTACGTATATGATACTCTTGCCAATGGCGATGTGCAGAATCTCACTAATGGTAAGCACGACTACGCTCATGGTCAATGGGCTACAAGTCTTCGTTATCATAAAGGTACATATTACGTCTTTTTCGGTAGCTATGGCACAGGAAAATCTTATATTTACAAAACAACTGATATTGAAAACGGTGAGTGGACGCGCTCTGAAATAAACGGAATGTATCACGATGCTTCAATGCTTTTTGATGATGACGGAAGAAACTATCTTGTTTACGGCGGAGGTGGAGAAATCCGCATAAAAGAGCTGAATTCTGAAATGACAGGCTTTAAATCGGGCGGTGCTGATAAGGTTTTGTTCAAAACAGGACTTGATAATCTTGCAGGCGAGGGCGCTCACATTCAGAAAATCGGCGATTATTACTATGTGTTTATTATAGCGTGGCCAAGTGGAAGCGGACGTATTGAGCTTGTCTACAGAAGCAAGGATATTCTTGGAAATTATGAAGGCAAAACTATACTAAATTCAGGAATAGGTACATATGGCTCAGGCGTTGCACAGGGCGGCATTGTAGACACTACCGACGGCAAATGGTATGGTATGCTTTTCCAGGACCACGGTTCTGTTGGACGTATTCCTGCGCTTGTACCTGTTAACTGGGTAAATGACTGGCCTGAAATGGGTGTAAACGGAAAAGTTCCTGTTACCTTTGAAATCGAGGGAGAATTTACAGGCACACAGCTTGCCAAAGACGATGACTTCACATATTCTTCAAACGACCTTGACCTTGTGTGGCAGTGGAATCACAATCCCGATAATACTGCATGGAGCGTAACGGAGCGTGAAGGTTATCTTCGCCTTACCAATAAAACACTTGCAACAAATCTTCTCAATGCACGAAATACTCTTACGCAGCGTACAGAGGGACCTGCTTGTTCAAGCGTAATAAAGCTTGATACAAAGGGAATGAAATCAGGTGACTACGCAGGATTATCCGCATTTCAGTTTAAATATGGTAACGTTGGTGTATACGTTGCGGACAATGGCTCAAAGAAAATTTATATGGCAGAAAACGGCGGATATTCAGGCTCTGCAGCAGTTACAGACAGTTATAACAAGATAATTGAGGAGGTAAACCTCAATGGTGATGTAATCTATCTTAAAGAAGAATTTACATTTAATAATGTTAATTCAGATATGAGTTCATCAAATAATATCGATAAGGTGAAATTCTTCTATTCCTATGACGGTCAGAACTGGACACGAATCGGAAACGAGCTTAGTATGTCCTACGATTTAAAGCTCTTTACGGGTTACAGAAGCGGAATTTACAGCTATGCAACCAAAACAACAGGCGGCTACGCTGATATAGATTTCTTTGATTACGAACGTACACCGTGGAATGAAGCGCAGGTTGTGGAACCTAACGAGTTTGGTTGGTACTCTGTAAACGGATTTGAGGGAAGTAGCGATAAATGGACCGGAAGAGGAAGTGCGTCCGTGGAATCGGTTAAGGATTCAGCTTTTGTTGGCGAGAGTTCACTTTATGTATCGGGACGAGAGTCTGCCTGGAATGGTGCTACAATTTCGCTAAGCAAGAATATTTTCAAAACAGGGGAAAGCTATAGTTTCAGCGCGAATGTAATGTTTACTGAAGGGGAGGAGATTAACAACTTCTTTATGAAGCTCCAGTATGTAGGTGCTGACGGTGAAACATATTATACATCTATTGCAGAGGGTGCCGCTAAGAAAAATCAATGGATACAGCTTGCAAATACAAATTTCAAAATTCCCGAAGATGCTACAGATATGTATCTATATATTGAAACAGAAAGCGGCACAGATTCCTTCTATGTTGATGAAGTTATAACGGCAATAGACGGAACAGGAATACTTGGTGCAGATAAGCCTATAAAACTACTTCCTGCTGACCTTAACTTTGATGGTATAGTTGATGTATTTGATTTATGCCTTGCAAGAGAGGGTTTAACTAATAGTGAAAGAACAGTACTGTCAAGTGTTGCAGATGTGGATAATGACAGTAAATTTGGCGAAAAAGATCTCGTTTTAATCGAAGAATATCTTTTAGGAAAAATCAGTGAATTTCCAGTAGCAGAATAAAATGAAAGGGCAGGGGAGAACTCCTGCCCTTGTTCCATATAAAACAGATAACCGCACAAGATTAAGCATCTTGTGCGGTTAATTTTATAAGCTTATGAATTTCTCTTTGCTTCGATATCAGCAAGAGCGTCTTTGCGGGAGAGATTAATTCTGCCCTGACGGTCGATTTCTGTTACCTTTACAACGATTTCATCGCCGATAGAAACGATATCCTCAACTTTTTCAACTCTTGACTTGTCAAGCTTGGAGATGTGAACAAGTCCGTCCATACCGGGAACAATTTCAACAAATGCGCCGAAGTCCATAATACGAACAACCTTACCTCTGTAGATAGCGCCAACCTCAGGGCCGTTTGCGATTGTATCAACAATCTGGAGAGCCTTCTTAGCATCATTTCCGTTGATACCGCTGATGAATACATTACCCTCATCATTAATATCAATCTTTACATTGCAGTCTGCGGAAATCTTCTGGATAACCTTACCGCCCTGACCGATAACTTCACGAATCTTCTCAACAGGAACCTTAGTCTGGAGCATCTTGGGAGCATACTCCTTAACCTCAGCACGGGGTGCAGGAATAGCCTTGAGCATAATCTCATCGAGAATGTAAAGACGAGCTTTTCTTGTCTTTTCAAATGCTTCCTTGATAATAGCAGGAGTAAGACCGTCAACCTTGATATCAACCTGAATAGCTGTGATACCGTTGTGAGTACCGCCAACCTTGAAGTCCATATCGCCGAAGAAATCTTCAAGTCCCTGAATATCAACCATTGTCATAAAGTCATCGCTGTCAGGGAGAGTGATAAGACCGCAGGAGATACCTGCAACAGGAGCCTTAATCGGAACACCTGCATCCATAAGAGCAAGTGTAGAGCCGCAGATTGAACCCTGTGAAGTAGAACCGTTAGAGGAGAGAACTTCGGAAACAAGTCTGAGAGCGTAGGGGAATTCCTCAACAGAAGGAATAACAGGAGCAAGAGCTCTTTCAGCAAGCGCTCCATGACCGATTTCACGACGTCCGGGACCTCTGCTAGGCTTTGTTTCACCTACAGAATAGCTTGGGAAGTTGTACTGATGCATATATCTCTTTGTATCTTCCTCATCAAGACCGTCAATTCTCTGAGCTTCACTTACGGGGCCAAGAGTTGCAATAGTAAGAACCTGTGTCTGACCTCTTGTGAAAAGACCTGAACCGTGAACACGAGGGAGAACGCCTGCCTCAGCTGCAAGAGGACGGATCTCGTCAATTCCTCTGCCGTCAACACGCTTACCCTCATAAAGCCAAGCACGTACAATCTTCTTCTGAAGCTTGTAAATGCACTCGTCAATCATAGCAATCTTCTCAGGATATACTTCATCGAACTTAGCGTGGATATCATCAATAATTGGAGCAAGTCTTGCATCACGAACAGTCTTGTCGTTTGTATCGAGAGCAACCTTTACGCGATCAGCAGCAAATGCTTCAATAGCGTCGAACATATCGTGGTCAACATCCATAGACTCAAAAGCAAACTTAGGCTTACCGATTTCCTTACGAATATCGTCAATGAAAGAAACCATTTTCTTGATTTCTTCGTGACCTGCAAGGATACATTCAAGCATCTTGTCCTCGGGAACTTCATTTGCTCCAGCTTCGATCATAACAATTTTCTCAGCTGAACCTGCAACTGTAAGAACAAGGTCTGTTTTAGCTCTCTGCTCGAGTGTAGGATTAAGAACGATTTCGCCGTCAACAAGACCAACATTTATGCTTGCAACAGGACCGTTCCAAGGAATATCAGAAATTGAAATAGCTATAGATGTAGCAATCATACCTGCAATTTCAGGGGAGTTGTCTGGCTCTACCGCAAGAACTGTCATAACAACGGAAACGTCATTACGCATATCCTTAGGGAAAAGAGGACGGATAGGTCTGTCAACGCAGCGTGAAGTAAGAATAGCCTTTTCGCTGGGCTTACCTTCTCTCTTGGTGAAAGAGCCAGGAATTTTACCTACTGAATAAAGTCTTTCCTCATAGTCAACAGAAAGGGGGAAGAAATCAACGCCTTCTCTGGGCTTAGCGCTTGCTGTTACGTTAGCCATAACAACAGTTTCGCCGTAACGAACCCAGCATGAGCCGTTGGAAAGTTCGCAGGTCTTGCCTGTTTCTACAACGATAGGTCTGCCTGCATATGTGGTTTCAAAAGTTCTGTAGTTTTCAAACATTATTTTTGCCTCCTAAAAATTTTATTTTTCGGCTTTAGCAATAAACTCTGCGTCATAATAAAAATGGCGTACAGTTTAATGCTAAAAGCCGTATAGTGAATTTTAAACAGCACCGTTTTGCTGATGCTTAAAGACTTAAAGGCAGAAGGGTGACCCCTCTGCCTTCGCAAACGAAATTACTTACGGAGACCGAGCTTCTCAACGATAGCACGGTATCTGTTGATATCCTTCTTCTTGAGGTAAGAGAGGAGGTTACGTCTGTGACCTACCATCTTAAGCAGACCTCTTCTGGAGTGATGGTCGTTCTTATGGATCTTAAGATGAGCGTTGAGGTCATTGATTCTCTTTGTGAGAATAGCAACCTGAACCTCAGGAGATCCTGTGTCGTTTGCGCTGGTTCTGTTAGCCTCGATAACGGCTGTTTTTTCTTCTTTCAGTAACATTGAAAGCACCTCATTAAAATATATTCCGCTAACGTAGAGCAAGGTGATTATTGAGGACAAGCCTTACTCCAAGTACACGGTGAATTTATTATACCACAAAAAAATATTTTTGTAAAGAGATTTTTGAAAATTTTTCAAGTTTTTCTGAAAAAATCCTTTCAGGCATAAAATAAAAAAGATAAAACAAAAAATCAATTAAAACATATTGACGTTTAGTGAGAAATATTATATAATTATATATAGGCACAATTATATAAATTTATGCAGTGCATTAAAGGGATGATTAAATGTTAAACATAGAAGTATCAGTTTCAGTTTTAAGTGCAGATCCTCTTAATTTTGGCAGAGAAATCAAAAGGGTTGAGGCTTCGGGAGCTGAAATGATTCATTATGATGTAATGGATGGTGTTTTTGTCAATAATATTACGTTTGGTATGCCTTTGCTTAGAAGTATGCAGGGTAAAACGAGCTGTAATCTTGACGTTCACCTGATGATAACCGACCCATTGAAGTATATTGACGACTTTGCAGATGCAGGCGCTGATATCATTACATTCCATGTTGAAAGCGAAAGTAATGTTGCTGAAACAATCAATGCCATCCGTCGCAAAGGTGTAAAGGCAGCTATATCAGTTAAGCCAAATACTCCTGCCGAAGCTGTATTCCCATATATAAACGATGTTGATATGGTACTGGTTATGACGGTAGAGCCGGGATTTGGCGGTCAGAAATTTATGGATATGAGCGCTAAGATCGCAGCTATAAGAAAATATGCCGATGAAAACAGAACAGCGGAAGCTCCTCTTGCTATTCAGGTGGACGGAGGTATAGACGATAAAACAGCACCAATTGTTAAAAAAGCAGGTGCAAATATCCTCGTATCGGGCAGTTATCTGTTCCGTGCTGAAAATATGGCAGAGGCAGTTATAAAACTAAAGGAAGATAATTCAACAGATGCAGAATAAAATCAAATCACAGCGTTTCATATGGATTGACATAATGCTTACTTTGCTTACTCTGGCGGTAATGGAATACTTTTACTGCGGAGTTCGTGCGGTAGTTTTAGGAGGATTATGTGTAGCAGTGTCTCTGACGACAGAAATAATCTCACTTCGTCTTATGCACCGCCGTTTTACAGCTGACGACCTTACATGTATATCAGATGCGATAATACTTTTCCTTATGCTGCCTGCAATTATGGATTATAAAATTGCATCTATAGCCTGTGTATTTTCTGTTGTTGCAGCAAAAAATATATTTGGTGGCAGAAAAAATATAATTTTTTCACCTGCAGCCGCGGGATATATATTTCTTTTGACGTCGTGGAAGGGTAATCTGCTGATGTATACGGCACCCCATGTCCACACAGGAATATTTGAAAAAGCTGAGAGTCTTGTTAATTCAGCAAGCCACAGTTTTAACATAACAGGCCGTATGAATTATAGTGATTTTGAAATATTAATGGGAAATGTAGCAGGACCGACAGGTACTGTAAGTATACTTCTTCTTGCGGTTGCTGCAATTATTCTGTTATTTCGCCGCGATATCTCTGTTGGTGCATTTATTGGAACAATCCTTGGAACAGCTGTTCCTGCGATACTCGTGCCTGTCTGCAGTGATTCTCTGGAATCTCTTAAATACACACTTTCAACGAATATGGTGCTGTTTTCGGCTATATACATTATATCAGACAGAAGAATTGCCCCCCGTCGAAATTACTATGCATTTTTCTATGGTTTCTTCATAGCTGCATTTTCGTATATTCTCGTACTGACAACAGCAAAAGAAAATGCAATTGTCATAGTATCGCTTCTGTTTACACCTGCTGCTTTGGGATTCAGAAACCTTGAAAGCCACATTGACAGCCTTGTTAAAGAGGAAAAGCAGGCAGAGGAATTGTGGGAAGCTATAAAAAGCGGAGAATATGAGATTCCTGAAATAGAGGAGGCGGCATATGATGAATAAGAAAATGTCTGTCTCAGATGGCTTTATACGCAGAAACTCAGTACTTTCGGGACTTATGGTTATATCCCCCATAATAGTCTGCGGCAATACTTTAATGAATGCCCTTGCTCTTATTTATGCATTTTCATCAATTACATTCATATCTGTTGCGGTGGGATCTTTTGTCCCCAAAAAGTTGCCTTATGGATTAAAGATAATAATCTATACTTGTCTTGGAGCACTTTCTTATATCCCTGTTAAAGCTGCTGCAGAGGAATTTTTCCCTGGTGTTATTGACAGAATAGGCATATATTTTATGCTTATCGCGGTGAATTCGCTTATTACTGTACAGGCAGAAACAAAATTCTACCGATTTACAAAGGGAAAAATGATTTTATCACTGATACGCCATATATTGGGATTTGACGCTGTAATGCTTGTAATATCCGCAATACGTGAACTTATTGCTTATGGTACATTCTGTGGCAGAGTTGTCGATGCTGATATAGTTATAAGTGGTCTTGGACTGCCTTTCGGAGGTTTTATAATTCTGGGTATTGCCTGCGGAATTTACAGGTGCATAGCTCCAAACAGCAAGGATACTGACGATTTTGGAGGTGACAGCGATGTTTATAATTTCTGAGCTTGTTGCACTCCTTACAACCAATCTAATTTTGACACAAGCATTGGGTACTAGTACACTTTTTATTGCAGCAGGAAGCCGTAAAAATCTTTTGTGGACAGCTATAACAATATCTGTATTTACTATATTGGGTTCATTCGGAGCTTGTCTTGTAAACGGTCTTTTACCCGATAATTTCTATGATTTGCGATTGTTGTTCTATGTGCTTGTTATAGGAATTATATATGTTATTCTGCTGACTGTCCTTTATTTTGCTGACAGAAAAAGCTTTGGTACAACAAGAAAATATGTACACATGTCTGCATTCAACTGTGCGGTAATGGGTACTCTTTTTACAATATCCGACAGCTCGTTTGGTGCTGATATGAGTATGGGCTGCTATATTATGGCAGGTGCAGAAGCTGGAACTGGCTTTATCTTTGCGGCTTTCGTTCTTACCGCTGCATTCAAAAGACTTAATTCCAAGGACGTTCCTGCCGCATTCAGAGGATTTCCTGCAACCCTTGTGTACCTTGGCATCATTTCAATGGCAATTTATGCATTACTGTAATAAAAACAGATAAATTTACAGAATGCTTACTAATATTTCGGGAGATAATAAAATAAATGAAATTCAAAAACAAAGGAAGAAAAATTTATAAGACAAAAGAAAAGAATTACTACGGTAAAAGCCCTATGGGGAAATTTCTTTCAGGAGCTTTAACTGTACTTCTTATTGGTGGAATAGGCTTTCTTGGTTACAGCGTAGCTGAGCCTATTATAAATTACACAAAGCATAAAGGTGATGAACCAGCTCTTGCAGAGCCTCCTGTGACAGAGCCTGTTACTGAAGGAACTGAAAAAGCCATTTTAACAGCGCCTGCTCCCACAGAAGCTCCTACACAGCCTGTTACTGAAGAAAATTATATGGCAGCGTCTCTTAAAGAAACCGACCTTGTTTCTATTGAGGCGTTGAGAGCAGCTATTTCAGCTATTCCCAAAAATGAAGAAATAGGCTACATTGAGGTGCCTTTAAAAGCAGAGGGCGGCGGAATTTATTATGCATCATCTGTTTACGAAGCACAGACTGCTTTGAAATCAACAATTACCTTATCTGAAATTATCCAAGAAGTAGAAGGTTTCGGATACAAACCTGCGGCTGTTATAAGCATATTCCGTGATAACACTATGCCAGCCACATTTTATGATGGCGGATATGTTTTCGCATCCAACGGAAGCCTATGGTATGATTCACAGGGATTATCCTGGTCATCTCCCTATTCACAGAGAGCTGTGGATTACAGTACTGCAATTGTGCTTGAATTGGCTATCGCAGGCTTTGATAGAATAATCTGCTCTGATTTTGTATTTCCCGATTTCACAGAGTATGATTTGCAGGTACTTGATCCGATTCTCAGCAAGAATGACAGATGTATGGCACTTACTTCCACAGCAAATCTTCTCTATAACACTGCACTTTCAAACGGTGCTTCAATGCAGATTGAAGTCACAGCAGAAGATATTCTCTGCGGCAGAAAAGATATATTGCAGCCAATGCTTCTTACATCAAACAATATTATACTCAATATTGAAATTGATAAGCTAGGCAAGGGAATTGCTGACGGAGAAACAGTGTATGAATTCAAAGGCTCACCCTCTGAAATGATAGAACAATGTCTTGTACTTGTGAATGGTGAGCTTGTGGAGTTTAATACCACTATTAAAATATCAGGAGCAACAATTCCTCAGCAGGAATTGACTTCAATTAAAAAGATCGTATCTGAATACGGTTATGATTCATTTGTTATCGGATAAAATAAGCGAATTTAATATACAGCCGTGGGTAAACCCTCGGCAAAAAGTACAAAAATAAAACCGAATTATCGGAGAATGGAGAAAGCTATGGCAGAGAATTTTACAGTTTCCCTTAAAAAAATCATTGATGAATTCAAGCTTGAGGTTATCTTTATCCATAAGGAAGCGGAAGATATACTCATCGATGAAACCGAAGTAAACCGTCCTGGATTACAGCTTATGGGATTTTATGAATACTTCAATCCTGAGCGTATTCAGATTATCGGAAAGGTTGAATTTGCGTATCTTTCAACCCTTGATGAAGTAACACGTCGCGAAAGACTTGAGCTTTTATTCTCACAGAAGCTTCCTGCGATTATTATCACCCGTGAGCTTCCTTATTTTGCTGAAATGCTTGAGCTTGCCACAAAATATGAAATACCATTGCTGAGAAGTAAGGAAAGTACATCCAACTTTATGTCTGGACTTATTGCATTTCTTAACCTTAATCTTGCCCCTAGAGTTACAAGACACGGTGTACTTATTGAGATTTACGGTGAAGGTGTATTCATTACAGGTGAAAGCGGTGTAGGTAAGAGCGAAACAGCTATAGAGCTCGTAAAGAGAGGTCATCGTCTTGTAGCTGACGACGCTGTAGAAATCCGTAAGGTATCGAATATCAGCCTTGTAGGCAGTTCCCCTGATAATATCCGTCATTTCCTTGAACTGAGAGGTATAGGAATTATCAATGCACGTCGACTTTTCGGTATCGGTGCAGTTAAGATGACAGAGAAAATCGACCTTGTAATTGAGCTTGAACAGTGGAATCCTGAGAAGATTTACGATCGTATGGGAGTTGATACGGAATATGTAACACTTCTCGGTGTAAAGATTCCGTCACTGACAATCCCTGTAAAGCCTGGACGTAACCTTGCTGTAATTCTTGAAGTTGCAGCAATGAACAACAGACAGAAAAAAATGGGATATAACGCAGCTGCTGAGCTTCTTAACAGACTTGGTATGCAGTCAGACCCTAAAGAAACAGTACGAAATTATGAAAATTTCTGAGTGTGAGAAGCAATAACTCCACAACTAAACACCCATAGGAGCGTGAATATGATAAATATTCTTAAACTTACAGAGATATGCAGCAGACTTGGCTGTAAATTCAGCACAGACTGCTCTTTAAGCGAACATACCACCTTTAAAATCGGAGGTATTTGCTGCTTTCTTATTGAAATAAATTCAGCAAATTCAGCAGCAGAGCTTGTAAAATACCTTTGCACCAATGAGATAAAGTATACAATTTTAGGTAAAGGAAGCAATATCATAGCTTCTGATAGTGGATATGACGGAGTTATACTTCACTTCGGAAAAGATTTTTCCAATATTTCAGTAAATGGTACAACAATATGTGCCGATGCAGGCGCATCTCTTGCGGCTGTATGCCGTAAGGCACAAGAAAACGCCTTAAGCGGAATGGAAAACCTTTACGGAATCCCTGGTTCTGTAGGCGGTGGACTTTATATGAACGCAGGTGCATATGGCAGCGAAATGAAGGATGTTGTCATTTCAGCTGAATATATTGATGAGACAGGCAATATATGCAATATATCCGCAGGGGATATGATGCTTTCCTATCGTCATAGCCTATTTTCTGAAAGAAACTTTATAATAACATCAGTTGTTTTTGAACTAACAGCGGGGAACCCTGAAACAATCAATGAAGCTATGGCAGAATGTATGCAAAAACGCATAACAAAGCAGCCATTGGAATATCCAAGTGCCGGCAGTACATTCAAAAGACCTGAAGGCAGTTATGCATCACTTCTCATTGAACAGTGCGGACTTAAAGGAATGTCTGTAGGCGGAGCTGAAGTAAGTACAAAACATAGTGGTTTTGTTATAAATAAAGGCGGCGCAACTTGTGCAGATGTACTTGAACTTTGTCGCAGGGTAAAAGAAATAGTACTTGAAAAAACAGGCTACAGCTTGGAGCTTGAGCCAATAATTCTTGAATAAGAGGTTTATTATGAAGCTATTGATAGTAACGGGAATGTCTGGCTCGGGGAAGTCAAGCGTTATGGACGTTATGGAGGATATCGGATATTATTGCATAGATAATATCCCACCTAAACTTATACGTCAATTTGTCGACCTTTGTCGTAAATCTGAAATGAATATTGATAAGATAGCCGTTGCAGTTGATATACGCACTGGCGAAATGTTTGCTGAGATTTATAACTGCCTTGATTCTATCCGTTTAGACGAAGAAATTGAGTTAAAAATATTATTCATTGAAGCTGAGGATGAAGTACTTATAAAGCGTTACAAAGAAACACGCCGCAAACATCCCCTTGATGAAAAATTCAGCGGAAATATGCACGATGCACTTCGATTTGAACGTAATCAACTTTCGAAAATGAGAGAAATTGCAGATTTCTATATTGAAACATCTGTTCTTTCGGCTGCACAGTTAAAAGAACAAGTAAAGGAAACATTTCTTGAAAACACATCAGATTCCCTTACTATCAAGGTTATGTCATTTGGCTTCAAATACGGAGTATCAACAGAAGCTGATCTTATTTTTGATGTAAGATGTTTGCCTAATCCATACTATATTGACTCTCTCCGCGAGCATACAGGACTTGAAAGCTGTGTTCAGGATTATGTTATGCAGTATGAAGCTTCTAATAAGCTTTTCAAAAAGTTGAAAGAATTAATTGATTTTCTTGTACCACTATACATAAGCGAAGGAAAAAGCCAACTTGTAATAGCATTTGGCTGTACAGGCGGAAAGCATCGTTCTGTAACATTTGCAGAGAAAATGCACGACCATCTCGAAAATAACGGATTTAAGGTACAGAAATTCCATCGTGATTTGCCAAAATACTTAAAATAATTTAACTTGTTTTAAAACGCATACTTAAGTGTGTGCGTTTTTTTATGAAATGAAAAGAGTTGATAGGAATGTCTTTTTCTGATGAAGTCAGAAACGAAATATGTGCTTATATAAACGATAAGGATAAGCGGTTTGCCTGCCTGTATGGAATGCTTTTATTCAGCAGAACACTTACAAAAGAGCGTATCTGCTTTCAGAGTAAGAGCCACAAAGCTGCAGATACATTTGCTGAATTATTCTCTGCTGTTTTCAAGTATATTCCTGAATACAGACTCTCAGAAGCGAAAAACGGCAGGACAATGTATATTTTTGATATTACAGATAAAAAACTTATATCTGATGTATTTTCAAAATATCGTCTTGAAGACGGTGAACGTCATATGAATTCCGAAATTGTATCGATTGGAAGCCTTGGCGTTTTTACAGCTGGAGTATTTCTTGCAGGTGGAAGTGTAAACGATCCAGAAAAGGAATATCACCTTGAATTCACCTCACCAGAGAAGAAAATTGCAGAAGAGCTTACATCACTCTTGGGTGAAATCGGAGTAAACGCTGGCATAACAGTACGTCGAGGCCAGTATATTGTCTATATCAAAGGTAGCGAGTCTATAGAAGATACCCTTACATTTATCAATGCACAGCAGTGTACTCTTGAGTTGATGAATGTGAAAATATATAAGGATGTCCGTAACAAAGCAAATCGTATAACAAATTGTGATAATGCAAATATAAATAAAGTGGTAAAAGCTTCAATGAAGCAGGTTGAGGATATAAAGCTTATTGCAGAAAAACGCGGACTTGACAGCCTTACAGACGAGCTTCGCCAGGTTGCAGAAATACGACTTGAAAGCATAGGACTTAGCCTACAGGATATAGGAGAAAGCCTTGAACCACCTATAAGTCGTTCAGGTGTAAATCATCGTTTTAAAAAGTTAGCAAAGATAGCAGACGAAATACGTAACAGTGGGGGAGGAGAATGAATAACAGCGACTTTGTACATCTTCACGTTCACACGGAATATAGCCTCCTTGATGGTGCTTGTCGTATAAACAAATTAATGACACGGCTGAAAGAGCTCGGACAAACAGCTGTTGCAATTACCGACCACGGTAATATGTACGGAGCAATGGAGTTTTATCAGACAGCTGAAAAAAACGGAATTAAAGCTATAATCGGCTGCGAGGTCTATGTTGCACCGCGTACACGTTTTGATAAAGAGGCAAAAATTGACACAAAACCTTATCATCTTGTACTTTTATGTGAGAATAACGAGGGATACAGTAATCTTGTAAAACTTGTATCCGCTGCAAATATCGAAGGATTTTACAGCAAACCGCGAATAGACAAAGAACTTCTTCAAAGATATCATAAAGGTCTTATATGCCTTTCTGCTTGCCTTGCAGGTGAGATACCGAGATATCTTTCAGATAATAATTTTGAAGCTGCCAAAAAAGCTGCTTATGAGTATCTTGATATATTTGGTGAGGGTAATTTTTTCATTGAAATACAAAATCACGGATTACGGGAAGAAATAGAAATTCTTCCTAAGCTGTATAAACTCTCTGCTGAAACAAGGATACCTCTTGTCGCTACTAATGACTGCCATTATCTCAGCCGTGAGGATAGTGAATTACAAAAACTTCTCATTTGTATTCAGACAGGAACGGTCTTTGGAGAGCCGAATGGACTTGATTTCGGCACAGATGAATTCTATATCAAATCTGCGGAGGAAATGATTAAGCTTTTTGACGGGCATAACGAAGCAATTACTGTTACATCGCAGATTGCTGAAAGATGTAATGTCGATTTCAACTTTGACAGCGGAATAAAAATTCCCGAATTCAAAGCAGAGAGAGTATCAAACAACACAGAATATCTCCGAAAACTAAGTTTCGAGGGACTTTACCGCCATTACGGGAAAAAAGCTTCTCCTCATATTATCAAACGTCTAGAATATGAGCTTTCTGTAATTGAAGAAAAGCATTTTGTTGATTATTTTCTTATTGTATGGGATTTTATAAGATATGCAAGGGAACATAATATACCTGTAGGTCCAGGCCGAGGTTCAGGAGCAGGAAGTCTATGTGCATACTGTATCGGCATAACCGGAATTGACCCTATGAAATACAATCTTATGTTTGAGCGTTTTCTCAACCCCGAACGTGTAAGTATGCCTGATTTTGATATAGATTTCTGTATTGAGGGCAGACAGGCTGTAAAAGATTATGTTGTACAAAAATATGGTGCTGATAAGGTATCTGAAATAATAGCCTTTGATACATTAAAAGCAAAGGCCGCAGTACGTGATATTGTGAGAGTTCTTGGATTGTCCTATAGTCTTGGTGATAAGATTGCAAAGATGATTGACCCTAAAAATGATTTGACTTATTCACTTAGAGAGAATAAAGAGCTTGCCTCTTTGTATTCCGCAGATAAATCAGTCAAACGACTTGTTGACTTTGCATTAAAGCTTGAGGGAATGCCGCGGCATACGTCAACTCACGCAGCGGGAGTTGTAATATCAGACATAAAGCTTGATGATCTTGTGCCTGTCCAGAAGAATGATAATACAATAGTAACCCAGTATACAATGGCTCATCTCGAAGCACTGGGACTTCTGAAAATGGATTTTCTCGGTTTACGAAATCTAACAGTAATACGTGATGCTGTCAATGAAATCCGCAAAACTATCCCTGATTTTGATATCAATTCCATACCGCAGGATGATATGGCTGTATATCAAATGTTGTCAAAAGGCGATACAGCAGGTATATTTCAATTTGAAAGCGACGGTATGACAAAGTGGCTTGTGGAAATGAAGCCTGAACGTATGGAGGATTTAATTGTAATAATTTCTCTGTATCGTCCGGGACCGATGAAATCTATACCAGTTTATATCAATAACAAACGAAATTCCCAGAATGTAGAATATCTCCACCCTAAGCTGAAAGAAACTCTTGAAGAAACATACGGAGTAATGGTGTATCAGGAGCAGGTAATGGAGATATGCCGTAAACTTGCAGGGTATTCCTATGGTCACGCCGATATTGTTCGCCGTGCAATGGCAAAGAAAAAACAAGAGGCAATGCTCAAAGAGAGAGAAAGCTTTGTATATGGTGCAATAGAAAATGGTGTTTCAACAGAAGTTGCCAATAAAATTTTTGATGAAATGGTAAGCTTCGCTTCATATGCTTTTAACAAATCCCACGCAGCAGCATATGCTTATCTTGCCTATCAGACTGCATATCTAAAATGCCATTTTAGAGGTATATATATGGCTGCTCTTATGTCAAGTGTTATGACAGGAGGGAATAGGCTTGCAGAGTATATCAACGACAGCAGAACGACAGGACTTGGAGTTCTTCCGCCTGATATAAACAAAAGTATGAAATGTTTTGTATATGACCAAAATATGCTTTATTTTGGACTTCTTGCAATAAAAAATGTTGGCTGGGGATTAGCAGATAAAATTATAGCAGAACGAAATGAAAACGGCAGATTTACAGGTTTGCAAGATTTTTGTGAAAGAATGACAGGCAGAGAACTTAATAAAAAAGCACTTGAAAACCTCATAAAAGCAGGCGCATTTGACGGTTTAAGTCTTAACAGACGACAGATGCTTGACACCTATGAAATGCTTCTTGAAATGGCTGGAAAAGGAACAAGAGGTGTAATTGAAGGACAGATGAATTTATTTGATTCTGTTTCTGATGCAGATACAAATATTAAAATTCCTTATCGACCTGAATATGACAAAAAAAGGCTCTATGCTATGGAGAAGGAAGCTGTCGGAATATACCTGTCTGGCGACCCTCTTTCTGAGTATAATTACCTTGCACAGCTTTTAAAAGTCCAAAAAACCTCTGATATTAGCATTGAAAATGTAAAAGACGATGATCCGGTAAAGATGATGTGTATTATTAGAGAGAAGAAAATCCATGAAACCAAAAAGAGCAGCAAAATGGCTTTTCTTACTTTGGAAGACGGAAGGGGAGAAGCAGATGCTGTTGTTTTCCCTGATTTATTTATGATGACCGCTTCCAAACTCAATACTGATGTTATAGTATATATTAACGGGAAAATTTCAAAAAAAGATGATAGTGTATCTGTAATATGCGGCAATATAGCTACTGAAGATGAATTCCACCATATGATAGAGCATATGCAGCTTTGTATTAAAATACAATCGGATAAAATTCCAATGGATTTTCTCGATAATCTTTGCACACAGCATAAAGGAAATACTGAAATATGCTTCTATCTGACAGATATAAAAAAAATGGTACGTCCGAGAAAAAAACTTTCCATTTGTCTGACACCAGAGGTATATGACAAACTGCAAAATGTGATTAATTCTGAAGATATGGGTTTGATATGATTGTACAAATTATTTTTCACAATTGCAATTATTTGTGCAAAACTACGGAAAATCAGTAACTGATAAAAAAAACGAGGAATGGTATTGACTTTTTTGTTAAAAAGAGGTAAAATATAAGTGTATGAATTTCAAGCCGTAAACGGCTCAATATAACTATAGCAGAATGGAGAATTTATTATGAGTAAAAAAATTGCTGTACTTACAAGTGGTGGAGATGCACCTGGAATGAATGCTGCTATCAGAGCAGTTGTAAGAAGTGCTCTCAGCAAGGGTATGGAGGTTTACGGCGTTCACAGAGGATATAATGGTCTCATTAATGGTGATGTTTTCCAGATGGACGAGAGAAGTGTTTCTGATATTATTCACCAGGGTGGTACCTGCCTTTATACAGCAAGATGTCCTGAATTCAGAACACAGGAAGGTGTTGCAAAGGCTAAGGCTAAGTGTGATGAGCTTGGCATTGAGGGACTTGTAGTTATCGGTGGTGACGGATCGTTCAGAGGTGCTGCAGATCTTTCCGCTATGGGTATGGTATGCGTAGGTATTCCCGGAACAATTGATAATGATATTTCCTGCACTGATTATACAATTGGTTTTGATACAGCTATGAATACAGCTATGGAGCTTGTCGACAAGCTTCGTGATACATCACAGTCCCACGACAGAATTTCTGTTGTTGAGGTTATGGGACGTGGTGCAGGTCACATCGCTGTAAATACAGGTATTGCTTGTGGTGCTACAGACATTATCACTCAGGAAGTTCCTTACAATATTGATGCTATTGCAAACACAATGCTTGAAAAGAAAGCAAAGGGCAAACAGAACTTTGTAGTAATTGTTGCTGAGGGTGTTGGACATTCACAGGAAATTGCTACTATGTTACAGGAAAAGACAGGTATTGAAGCAAGAGCTACAATTCTCGGCCACGTTCAGAGAGGTGGCACTCCAACTCTTAGAGACAGAGTAGAAGCAACACGTATGGGTTATTATGCTGTAGAGCTTATCGAACAGGGCATCGGCAACCGTGTCGTTGGTATCAAGGACAGCAAAATTGTTGATTATGACATTCAGGAAGCTCTTTCAATGACAAAGGCATATGATGAAAAACTTCATCATATTGCAGAGGAAATTGCATTCTAATCTTTCGGATTAATAAAAAGAAAATTAAAAACAAGCAAAATTACTCCTGTCATATTAAATTATGACAGGAGTTTTTCGTTTTATCTGAAATCTGTGAAAATCTTTCTTCCTGAACATTCAGGAGCGTAATCCCAGCGATCAAAATGCGATGCATCTGTGAAATAATGGCAGATACTATCAGTATTGTAATTCTCGCATACATCCACAATTACAAGCTTTATTTTCATTTTTTCAGGTATAATCGCTTTTATGTAAACGCTGACATTCTGTCCAGCTTTAATGTCATCACGAAGCTCAGCAAGGCCAGCAAGATTAGGTGCAAGCTCTACAAAAACGCCATATTCCTCCACAGAACGAACAATTCCAGAAACGGTCTCGCCTGTATTAAATTGTGAAGCGTTTTCCTGCCAGGTTCCCAAAAGTTCTTTATGACTAAGACATATTCTTGAACCGTCGCGTGAGCGAACAACTGCTTTTATAAATTGTCCGACTGTAAAACGATCTGACGGATGTGAAATACGTGAAACAGATATTGAGTCAATCGGAATAAGCGAGGGTATACCACAGCCGATATCCACAAAACATCCAAACTGTTCAAGATGTGTAATACGTGCTTCGATAACATCGCCAAGGCAAAGCATATCTGTATAATCTGCTATACACTCCTTTTGTGCTGCCGCTCTTGATAATTCAACAGTTATTTTCCCGTTTTCTGATGAGACAATTCTCACAACTTTGAAGCATACAATTTTATTCACCCGTGATATAATTGCGATATCGCGGGTTGAACCATCTGAAATACCTACAGCACCGTTTTCACGGTAAATTATTCCATCTGCACAGGGTAGGTCGATGATAAGATTGTGAGAGCTGTCGCATAGGGCTGCCCTTGCTTCAAGTATTATTCCCTTTTCCATAGCCTCTGTAAGACCATCAAGAGATGAGATATACTTTTGATTTGCAGCGGTTCTGAAAAGGCTTCCCTCAGGCTTGTATTTGTTCATATTTTGTACCTCCGAATTATTTTAGACAACATCGTATAAGAAACATCTTCTTTTACGATGTTGTCTTTACTGTACATAATATGCACCTTGCTGTGATTTTATACCATAGTTCGTGGTGGGATATAAATATTATTTCCGCCGTTTGAAGTCAGTATTGAACTAATCTGTTCTGCACCGTTGCCGTCACACACAATAAATACATTTGTCTTTCTGCTTTGTTCAGGTTCAGGAATAACATCCGCCGAAGCAGGGGAATCCATAACCATAGTAAGATAGTTTGTGTAATTTGAAGAACCTGCAACAGTTGGAAGGACAGTATAGATATTTCCACTGCGAAGTTTTTCTGCCTTGTCAGATGTTCGATTATAAACAAAGTTAGTAGAGTATACACCCTTCACACTTTCACGAATTTTTTTAAGAACATTCTCCGCAATTTCGGGAGTTTCAAATTCTGCAGTAATTCTAGTAACCATAGGTACTACCTCTTTTCTATTTATTTTTGTCTGCATTACATATTTTTTCAATGTGTTTTTATTATTTTTACACAAAATTTAAAAAATATACCTCAGATATATTGATTTAATCTGTATTTTGGGGTATAATTATACAGTACGGGATTAACAAATTTTTAGAAAGGTGGAGCAGATTATGGATGTACGTCCAAATGATATACTTGAAATGAAAAAGAAGCATCCTTGCGGCGCTTCTGAAATGCTTGTGCTTCGTTCAGGAATGGATTTTCGTCTTAAATGTACAGGCTGCGGTCATGAGTTTCTTGTTCCACGTAAAAAAATTGAAAAGAGTATAAAAAGTATCCGCAGAGAAACAGAGGGTTAGCCTTTCCAGCGACCAAATATCAAAGTGTATTATGTATGATGAAAGGAATTAATTATGTTTGAAAAACTTGCGGTAATGGAAAATAAATATGAAGAAATCAGTCAGCGTTTATCAGACCCTAATACAGTAAGCGATAATAAGCTTTATGCCCAGCTTATGAGGGAGTATAAAAATATGACTCCCATTATTGAAAAATTCAGAGAATACAAATCAGCTGAAAACAGTTTTAATGAGGCAAAAGAGCTTCTTGATGCAGGTGGTCTTGATAAGGATTTCAAGGAAATGGCTCAGGCTGAATATGAAGAAAACAAAGCTGCTATGGAGAACATTTCACAGGAGCTTAAAATACTTCTTCTACCTAAAGACCCTAACGATGACAAAAGCGTTATTATTGAAATCCGAGGCGGTGCAGGCGGCGAGGAAGCTGCCTTATTCGCAAACTCTCTTTATCGTATGTATACGATGTATGCTGAATCAAGAGGCTGGAAACAGGAAATTCTAAACGCACAGCCTACTGAGCTTGGCGGATTTAAGGAAATCAGCTTCTCTATTGAGGGAGAAAATGCATATTCCCGTCTTAAATATGAAAGCGGCGTTCATCGTGTACAGCGAGTTCCCGAAACCGAATCACAGGGAAGAATACACACATCAACTGTTACTGTTGCAGTTCTTGTGGAAGCAGATGAAGTAGAACTTGAAATTAGTCCTACCGACCTTAAAATAGACTACTTTCGTGCAAGCGGTGCAGGCGGTCAGCATATAAATAAAACAGAGTCTGCTGTAAGAATAACTTATCTTCCTACAAATGTTGTAGTTGAATGTCAGGATGAGAGAAGCCAGCATAAGAACAAAGACAAGGCAATGAAAATTCTCCGATCACGTATATATGAGGCTATGCAGGAGGAACAAGCAGCAAAGGTTGCTTCTGAAAGAAAAATGCAGGTCGGAACAGGTGACCGTTCTGAGCGTATACGAACATATAATTATCCACAAGGCAGACTTACTGACCATAGAATAGGTTTAACAATATACCGTCTGGAGGATTTACTTAATGGAAATCTGGACGAAGTATTTGACGCACTTGCAACAGCAGATCAGGCTGCAAAGCTTGCAAGTCAGGAAGAATAATTATGGAAACGAAATTATTAAGTGGTTCTGTCGAGGATATTTCAGCCGCGGCAGAGTTGATAAAAAAAGGTTATGTAGTAGGTATACCTACTGAAACCGTTTACGGATTAGGTGCTGATGCACTGAACGAACAGGCTGTAAGAGCTGTCTTTGCCGCTAAATGCAGACCTGCTGATAATCCGCTTATTGTTCATATAGCCGACTTTTCGCAGGCTATTAATTACACAAAGAATATTCCAGATTTGGCATATAAACTGGCAGAAAAATTTTGTCCAGGACCATTAACAATGATACTGCCCAAAAAGGATAATATTCCCTCTGTTACATCAGGAGGTCTTGATACTGTTGGTATACGTGTACCGTCTCACGATATAATGCACAAAATAATTATTGAGTCTGGTTGTCCCATTGCAGCACCCTCAGCTAATTTATCAGGACTTCCCAGTCCTACCTGCGCTGAACACGTTATGGATGATATGCAAGGCAGAATTGCCGCTGTACTTGACGGTGGTTCATCAGAATTCGGTGTAGAATCAACAGTAATCTCCTTTGAAAGTGAAGATACAGTGCGTATTCTTCGTCCTGGTGCTGTTACACAGGAAATGCTTCTTGAAATATGTCGAGAGGTACTTATTGACCCTGCTGTATTGAAAGAACTTGAAGCAAAGGAGATTGCATCCTCTCCAGGAATGAAGTACATCCATTATTCTCCTAAAGCAAATGTAATAGTTGTTGAGGGCGATACAGACGCGTTTAAAGAATTTATTTCCTGCAATAACGGAAAAAATGTTTATTCTTTGATATATGACAGAGAAAGCGAAGACTTTGAATATAACTATATGACATATGGCAATACGTCTGAGGAACAGGCACATCTTCTCTTTCAGCGCCTTAGAGAACTTGATGATGCAGGTGCCGAAACAGTATATGTCCGCCCACCTTCAAAGGAAGGTGTCGGGCTTGCTGTATATAACCGCCTTATAAGGGCGGCAGGATTCGAGGTGATAAGGGTATGATAAGTCTTGATGTGCTTGTAGTCGGCCTTACAGGACAGACAGGAGCTGGAAAAAGCACTGTATCAAAGGTATTTTCTGATAATGGTTTTTCCATTATAAATGCAGATTTGATATCACGTAAGGTAGTTGAAAAGGGTACAAAATGCCTTGAAGAAATTGTAGATATTTTTAAGGAGGATATCCTTAAATCCGATGGTACACTTAACAGAAAAGCACTGGGTAATATAGTGTTCACTGATAAGACAAAGCTTGAAATGCTGAATACAATTATCTATCCTTATATCACAAGTGAAATTTTAAATGAAATAAAACATCTTTCTGATTGTGGTAAAAAACTCGTTCTTCTCGATGCTCCGACACTTTTTGAAAGTCATGCAGATGATTTTTGCGAGATTATCATATCTGTTCTTGCTGATGAAGAAATAAGGGAAGAACGTATAATAAATCGTGATGGTCTGACTAAAAAACAGGCAAATGACCGTATGAACAGTCAGCTTGACGCAGAATACTTCGCGTCGCATTCTGATTATGTCATTGAAAATAATGATACTCTTGAATCCTTAAGCAGTATTTCAAAGGAAGTGTCAGACAAAATAAAGTATTACTATTATCATATACGCTCTACTGAGATGAGTGTACAATAACACGAAAAAAGGAGTATTATCTATGGAAGAAAACAAAAGCTTATCAAAAGAGCTCAAAGAAAAGCTTTTTTTACAGCGTAAGAACGGATATACAAGAATAGACGAAGCAGAGGAAAAAGCTGTTTTTGACTTTGCTGAGGACTACAAAAAATTTCTTGATACAGCCAAGACAGAGCGTGAAGCTGTGTGTGAAGCTATAAAAATTCTTGAAGAAAATGGTTTTGTCGAGTATAAAAAGGGAATAAAACTTAACGCAGGTGACAAGATTTACCGCAATAACAGAGGTAAGGCGATTATTGCTGCTGTTATAGGTACTGCACCAATCAGCGAGGGAGTTCGACTCTGTGCTGCTCATATAGACAGCCCACGACTTGATTTAAAGCAGAATCCTCTTTATGAGGATTGCGATCTTGCGCTATTCAAGACCCACTATTATGGCGGAATCAAGAAGTATCAATGGACAACAATACCTCTTTCACTTCACGGGGTTATCATAAAGGCTGATGGTACTACTGTAACTGTAAATATTGGTGAAGATGAAAACGATCCCGTTTTCTGCGTTACAGATCTTCTTCCTCATCTTGCTACAGAGCAGATGACACGTACAGCTACAAAGATAATCAGGGGAGAGGACCTCAACCTTCTTATTGGCTCTATTCCATTCCGCGATGATGAAGCAAGCGAAGCAGTAAAACTAAATATAATGAATATTCTTTTTGAAAAGTACGGAATCACCGAAGCTGACTTTATTTCCTCAGAACTTGAAGCTGTTCCAGCGTTCAAGGCGAGAGATATCGGTTTTGACAGAAGTCTTGTTGGTGGATATGGTCACGATGACCGCTGCTGTGCTTATCCTGCTCTGAGAGCAGCAATAGAATGCTCCGCACCAGTGCATACTACAGTAACAATCCTTGCAGATAAAGAAGAAACAGGAAGCGACGGAAACACAGGTCTTTGTTCATCGTATCTGAAATATTTTATCGAGGATTTAGCAGAATCTCTCGGAGTAAATGGCAGAGATGTTCTTTCGGCTTCTCAATGCCTTTCAGCTGATGTTAATGCTGCATTTGACCCCACATTCCCTGAGGTTAACGAACGTAACAATGCTGCATACGTAAACAAGGGTGTTTGTATCACAAAATATACAGGTTCGAGAGGAAAGTCTGGTACATCTGATGCATCTGCTGAATTCGCAGGTAAAATACGCAGACTTATGGATAGTAAAAATGTAATATGGCAGACTGGTGAACTAGGTAAAGTTGATGCAGGAGGCGGCGGCACAGTAGCCGCATATATTGCAAATCTTGATGTAGATACAATTGATATGGGAGTACCTGTATTATCAATGCACGCTCCATATGAAGTAATTTCAAAACTTGACCTTTATATGGCATATAAGGCATTTGCAGCGTTTATCGCAGACTAATTAGATATCTTATATAAAAATAATCCCTGAGAGTCCTCTCAGGGATTTATTGTTATATAAGACAAAGAATATATTTAAGATAAAGCTTTTGTTTTGCGGAAGATTTTTGGTAAATTTTCTCAGCAAAACCATTTACAAGCTTAATGAACTGCTCATTTTGATATCTTTCAGGTGGAATATTTGAAAATACCGCACATAAAGCTGTATCTACAAATCCACGGAAAGTACCTTGCTTAAAATAAATGTCACCATATTTATCTTCAACAAAATCAGTAAGCTCTGTGTAACTCATATTTTTTGTATCAATATTTTTATAGTTGAGCAACTTTTCTGCATATCCATAAATATATTGTATTTGTTTCACTGTATTTTTATGGGTTAATTTTTGATTTCGATTATAAACAATTATTATGCGTCTTACTAAAAATGCGGATATTATTAAAGCTATAAATAAAACAAGATATAATATTTGAATTAAAACAGAAAAAATCTTCTTATAAATTGGATTAACAGGAAACTGAGAATCACCTTCATCACCGCTAACTACCTCAGTTACAACAGTTGTAGTTGAATTCGTTTCATTTGAATCGCCAGTGGTTTTTTTAGTGTTTTCCTCAAAACTTTCATCAGAATTGGATGATTCAGTGGTGGTAGTTCCTGTATGCTCTGTTGTGGTTTGTGTTGTAGTAGTTGTTGTTGTAGTTGTAGGACTTGTATCAATTGTCTGCTGAGTATAACCTTCGGTGAATTCAAAAGGAACCCAGCCATAGCCGTCGAGATATATCTCAGCCCAGGCGTGACGACGGTTATCTTTTACCATAATTGTATATGTACCATCTTGGTTTTTAGTATTTGAATTAAAATCATCGCCTACTACCACATATCCTGCAACATAACGTGCTGGAATTCCTGCCATTCTCGCCAGCAACACTCCCGCTGTAGCATAATGTGTACAATATCCCTTATTATTTTCAAGAAGGAAATAGTTCACAAAATCTCTGTTATTTGGTGTTTTACCAGGAGAGAGCGAATATTCAGCCTTATCAGCAATCATTTGTCTCAAACCATATAAAAGGCTAAGTTTATATGCAGGGGATTCATTTTCGTCTGCCAAAGCAAGCAGTTCTTCAAACTCCTGACGTACCTCCTGCATATTTACATTGTCAGGAACAGCTAAATAGTTATCATAAACAAATTCTTTGTATTTAGTTTCAAGAAGCTGAGTTGTAATAAGCCCAGGATTATCGTAGAGCAGTTGTGGTGGAAGCTGCAATTCTGAGTCAATATTGATATAATTATCATATTCAAAAATTTCATATTCACTGCAATACTCAATCACATCCTGTTTTTGTTCCTCATCAGAAATCATGTTAAGATTAATTACATTTCTAACAGGAAGATCAAGATACATTGATGCAATTTCAGCGTCTGCGTTGGTAAATATATAAGAATATTCCTTTTTATTCCTCTTTTTCGATGAAACAGTAAGGTCACGGTCATAAGAAAGACCACCTAAGTTATCGGTACCATATGGCGAAAAGCTTCTGTTCCCTCTTAAAAGGGATTGAATTTTCATAGTATAATCCCCATTGTAGTTATCAAGTGTAAGATTAAATCGATGTGGGAAATCCTGAGGGAATACATTGTATTTCTCAAAATCATTAAACAATGAATTGTTATAAACACTGTCTGGAAGAGAAGTCCATTCATTATCTCCATATACAGCACAGGTATATTCCTTAAGATAAATAGCGTTTTGCGACGCCCTGTCTAAAGTGATTTTAAGGTCATCAGTATTTTTATACTTCATCGAAGCTACATTGCCAAGCTTATGCGATTCAATTTTAAACTCCAATCCAAAAGCCGCTGAAAGCTCTGTTATACTTTCGGCGAGATTATCTGTCGAAAAGTTCTCCACAGCATCTCTGATTTCGCTACGTTTTTCGTTAATTTCCTTACTTCGCTTGTAATCAGTAATTTTTATACCAGCGACAATAATTCCTGTGAAAAACATAACAAGAAGTATGAGATAAACACCACATTTTTCAGTAACCTTAAGCCTCATTTGTCTTTTGGGTAAGAACATATTCCCTTTGCGGACAAATCCGCCTGTACCGCCTGAATATTCACCCATATCAATAGTACTCATTGCAAAACAGGCTATAAGAAATGATATTACCATCATACCCCAGAATATACTTACATCAATACCATTGTACAAACCTATTTCCAGTATAGGAAAAGCTGTAAGAAGAGGTGGTAGTGGGTTTGGATGATATATGGTAAAAACATATATTATAATAGCAAGAACCCAGATTCCGAAAATAAAAAATGTAGTTATGGATTCTGCCTCGATGGTTGAATCAAGAAATTTATAATAATTTATTTCCGTGTGGTATGAAGCTTTATAAATTGTATTATATACAAATTTATAACCAAGGGTTATGGAATTCATCATTTTCCAGAATATAGCACCCACTCCACCTATAGAAGCTATTATAAGCCATAGAGCATTTTTACCTAAATTTGACAGCAGAATATAAACTACTGAAAAAATAACAGCCGATATAATTACAGGGGTTTTATTGTAATTAAAATCGAACATCGTAAGAAACACCATAATAGTTGAAATATAGCCAACAACAGCTATTATGAATGCTTCTATCCTTCGCAGATTTATATTTCTGTTCTTTACAGACATTACAATGCTATCACACACTCGTATTCCGCTTAAATTCTGTTTTTGTTTTTTCTTCATACTGTGTTTACACCTCAATGTCTGTTATAGATGAACTAATTTTGCCTATTACGACAGGAATAATATTTATATTTGATAAAGAATCCGGAAGTTCTTTTATATTATCTTGAGACGGAACAACAATTAAAGCATTTTTTAAATCTGCATCAATCTTCTCATCAATATGAGTAAGTGTTTCGCCATCTGCTTCTGAGGAAATGTAAACGAACGAAGACAATGAAAGATTATGCTCGTTTGTAAAATAATCAAGAGCAGATCTGCATAAATTTGCACTATTAAGGGAATTTATGATACTTCTTACAGCAAGTGAAAGGGAATCCATATCAGTTACTGTGGCTTCACAGAAATCTTGTTTTACAAAATTATAATATATAATAGAATGAGACTTCTCGTTTTCTATAAGAAATTGAGAAACTGATAAAAGCGACTCCAGAAGTGTATCAAATAAAGGAAGAACAACCTGAGATGATGAACTGCATTTTAAGTCAAGAAATATAGAACAGGGGACATCGATCGGAAGGCTGTAATCTTTTACAATGAATTCATCCTTTTTGGAACTAAGTTTCCAATGAATTCTGTTAAGCTTATCTCCTGGAACGTAGCCACGCAAATCAAATACCTCAGAAGGGTCATCACCTGGTTTATGCTCTGAAAATATATTGCTTTCTTCGTTAACTCTGTCTGTATAACATACCTGACCATTTATTTCGTGACCCTCTGGCATAACAGCAATACGTAAATTTCTGTTTTTTCCAATAGTAAATTTAAATAGTTTCAAAGGATCATATATAGTTATACCTGCACAGCTAACATTTAGAATACCACAAAATTTTGAATTGAGCTGAAATACGGCATTTTGTTCATTTCTTGCCTGAACAGGCATATGAAGGATAAAATTCGTCATTTCATTATTAAAAATGTTACAATACTCTATATTTGCCTCTGCTTTTCCTACAGGAAAAAAACTACGATTGGTAATTTTTATCTGTACAGGAAACCCCTGATTTTTTTGAACTGTATTACTTTTTGTTGTAAATTCAATACTGATACAACATTTTGTAATATAAAGTGTTACAAACATAACAACAGGAATTGCTATCATTGTTACGAGAAGAACAAGAGCAAAATCCCATAGATACATTATGTAGAAAATAATGCAGGCAATAAGGAGTATGACATAGAATAATCTTATAATAAACATAATATATTAACTCTCTGAAATACCTGGAGCAGGCGTTTTTTTAATAATTTCATTTATAATATCCGAAGCAGTCATATCGGAAAGTTTTGCTTTTGAACTGAGAATAATTCGATGCTCAAAAACATCACGACATATGTATGATACATCATCGGGAATAACATAATCACGTCCCATAGCAACAGCAATTCCCTTTGATATTTGCATAAGAGCAAGGGTACCACGAGGGCTTATACCAAGCTTTATGAGTGGGTGATTTCTTGTTGCAGCTGATAATTTTACGATATATTCATATACTCTATCATCAATGTAAATTGAAGCAATATGTTCTTGTAACTCTTTAATTATACTTGCATTTACAACAGGCTGCACGCTTTCAAGGGGGGCTGCATTATATTTTGCTTTAAGAATAGCAACCTCATCTTCAAATTCTGGATAGCCCATACTAAGCTTAATCATAAATCTATCCAGCTGAGAATCAGGCAAATTATGGGTACCTGCTGAACCGATAGGGTTCTGTGTAGCAATAACAGTATAAGGCTCGGGAAGTTTGTATGTATTACCATCAACTGTTATACTCTTCTCTTCCATAAGCTCAAGAAGTGCTGATTGAGTTTTGCTTGATGTACGGTTGATTTCATCAGCAAGGAAAAGATTACAAAAAGCCACACCGGGGCGGAATTCAAAACTGTTTTTCATCTTATTGTATACAGAAAATCCTGTAATATCAGAGGGAAGAACGTCAGGGGTAAACTGCATACGATTATGGTCGAGCGAAAGTGCCTTCGAAAAAGCAAGAGCCATAGTTGTTTTACCAACTCCAGGGATATCCTCGATAAGGATGTGTCCCTTACAGAGAATAGCAAGGAGGGTTTTTATAATTATAGCATCCTTACCTATGACAGCTTTTTTTACCTCGGCAACGATATCGTTTATCTGCTTTGCATAATAATTATTACTCATAATAAAACTCCTAATTTTAATGAAGAATTGTGTTATTACACACATAAGTATATTATATCATAATTGAAATGATATTGCAAGGAAATACGACAAAAAATCTAAATTTTACGTTATATAATTAAACTTGTCAAAAATGCCGCAAGTGATGCTGCCAATGCTACTACAATAAGAGGACAATTGAAAAAAGCAAGAGCAACTGCAACTATAGTCCCTGCTGCAGCTGTAACAACATCTCCAGTGCTGTAGAATATTGCAGGTATTGTCATTGCACTTAAAACCGCATAGGGGATATATTTAAGAAAACTACGGATAAATCTTGATTTGATTTTCTTGTTAAAGAAAGTGAATGGTATCATACGTATGAGGTAAGTTACTCCTGCCATAACGAGAATATAAACTGCTGTACTCATTTTTCAGCCTCCTCATCGTCTTTTACAGGGAATAGCAATGCACATAAAGCTGCGGCAGCAATTGCGCAGATTATAACAGCAAAGCCTGACGATACGTCAGTAAGAACATACCTGAATAATATACTCAGTACAGCAGCACAAAGTGTTACAAATAATATGCTCTTATTTTTACGTGAAGGTGGTACTACGATTGCGATAAACATACCATAAAGGACAATTCCCAATGCTGAGGATATTGAAGAGGGGAGTAGCTGTCCTGCCGATGCCCCTAAAAATGTGCCAGTAACCCAGCCAAGCATAGATATCAGAATAATTCCGTACATATAAGCAGGAGTAAGCGGCTGCTTCTGAGAGGAGCAAACAGCAAAAATTTCGTCAGTTATGCCGTAAGATGCAATAAGTCTGTGTGGCGCTGTGAATTTTTTGTCAAGATTTTGCGATAAAGAAAGTCCCATAAGGGCATAGCGGATATTTATTGTAAGCTGTACAAGTATCATTTCAAGGAGTGTACCACCAGCCTCAATAATTCCAACACCTGCAGCCTGTCCTGCAGAGGTGAGATTTGATGCAGAAATGATAGAAGCTTCAATAGTTGATAATCCCGAAGCGGCGGCAGTTATACCGAAGCCGAATGATACCGATAAATAGCCAAGACATATGGGAATACCGTGAGATACTCCCTTTAAAAAACGTGAATTCAAAATAATCTTCCTTTCAGAGCAATAGTTATTCCAAGAAGATATTATATCACATTTTCAGCAAAAAGACAACTCCCCGACAAATATTTTCATCGGGGAGTCGTTCCGATTATCCTATCTGTTCAGAAATATAAGTGGAAATTCTATCCTGTAAAACCTCAGCACATTCCTCAGCAGTACATCCTCCACTAAAGAAACGGTTGATTTCTTCATAGAAAATCTCATACATCTTATCTTCTTTAAAAGTAATTTTATGTTTTCTTGTTGCCATATTGAAATATTTATCAACAGCCGCTGCGTCTTCTTCTGTAACCTTGCCTATTTTCATTAATTCATCGTCGGTAATGTGGTAAACAAGTCCTACATAGCCTCTTATATCTTCATCATAGTAATCATCGGTAAAGTCAGTATATTCATTGTAAAAATGGTGGTCGTTGTAAAGCTTATAGCCTGTTTTGGTAACAGGGAAAGGTGCTGATTGTAAATTATCCCTGTAATATTCGTCAGTCATACGTGATTTGATAAATTCCCATGCAAGCTCTTTATTTTCAGATGTCTTTGTAATTGCAAAACCGTCCGAATTTCGGAGAGTTACATCTCCAAGAATTGTAATTGGCTCACCGCCGAATTGTCCCTTTGCCATTTCTGTATAGTTACCATATCTGAGAATACTTTCTTGGGAGAAAATTTCTCTGTCTTCAATATATTTTAAAGCCTCACTACGCATTTCTTCTTTATGCTCGTCTGAATTAAAATATTCTTGCCATTCAGCATCTGTCTTTGGCATAAATTCAACTTCAATTACATCAGCCTCATTGCAGAAATTGAGATAGCGTATAAAAGAATCATCAGTAAAATGACATGAGCCGTCTGTATAGTCAATCCAGTCAGACCACGGAACTCCGATTCCAAGACGTGTATACTTCGAATCATTTACGATTTCTCTTTCAATGGGCGGATTTATTGTCATTTCAAGCTCTTTTTCAAAGCACCAGTCAGAGCCGTCACCTACAAATTTAGTCTTTGCAACTGTTCCCAGTTCAAGATGAACACGGCTTGGAAGTAACAGGAGTTCATCGTTATATTCAAAACAATCCAATACGCTTGGCATGAAATAATCACGGGTAAAGACATCGTCATTATCCATATATGTGTATAAGTCTTCAAGTACACCCATAGAGGCAAAATCCACATTATTCATTACAGCGTAATCATATTCAAAACACATTATGTCAGGTAAATTACCCGAAATTGCATCCTTTTGAAGTTGGTCAAATACTGCGTCCATATTCTCATAGTCTGCGCTGTATTTCACGATTTCCACAAGAAAATCATTGCCGCTGTCGTTCCACTCGTTTACATATTGTTCGATAAAACTATCACCTCTTACACCAAGAGTAATCGTCTTTAAATTCGCTATTTCTTCCTCTGTTCGGGGAATAAACTTTTTCAGTTCAACTTTCCATTCCTTTGAATTATTCAGCATAAGAGCAATATTTCCGTCAGGCATAACGCTGTAACCCTCAATATAATTTGTAGAATAACCCGACGACGAAATATCAAAAAGCGAAACAATTTCCTGTGTATCGGATTTTACACCATATATCTGTGAATTTGTACGCAGGAGCAGGCTGTAATCACCGCTTGTTGCCTGCATTTCATAAACTGTTTCATCGAAATTATATTCGGTATTATTCAGTTCTGTAAGCTTGCCGTCTTTTTCGACCTTGCAGAATGTGAGGATTTCTTTTTCATCAACTTCATTTTTCAGCGCACAGATAACATTTCCTTGATTATCCTGCCCGAAGCAGTCAACCTCGCCTTTATCGGTTTTAAATTCTCCAAGATATTTTCCGTTGAAGTCGAACATCTCAAATCCGCCATTGATTTCCGCAATTACAATTTCTCCGTCGGAATAGATACCCTTGAAATTTACTGATTTATCGGGAACTACACCAAAATCTTCAACTACAACTTCAGATTTTAATTTACCGTCAGGTGAATATGTTTTAATCATAAATGAGTATTCAGCAGCGGCATCGTATTTTTCCTGTTCTTCTTCGTTGGGATATTCATACAATGGAATTGGCGGTAAATCGCCGTAATCCGCGTGACACACAAAAAGCACAATTGTTCCGTCATTGGTTGCTGTGAGATTGTAATTCACACCAATATCAAATTCGGGATATTCGATTATTTCCGATTCCGAAAAATCTCCCTTGACTTTCCATATTTCTGGCGTTCGTGTGCTTGTACCGAGCATAAGATAATCTTCGCCGTTGTTGTATGGCATAACAGTATACACCATTTGCATATCATCAGGCAGGGGAATACTCTCCTTTTTGTAAGCCGCTACACTCATTTTTTCAGCGGTATAGCTTTGCTTAGGCTCTGATTTCTTTTCACCTGTTTCAGTGCAAGATGCGGCTGACAACATAACTGTCAGGGCAAGGGTTAATGATAAAATTTTTCTCATAGTAATGCCTCCTTTGGCTATAATTTTCAAGCATTTTAAATACTTTCATATATAAGTGATTTTAAAGGCCTAAAAAGACAAAGTTAGCTGAAAATTTCTTAAAATTTGTATACATGCACAAAAAAACGGTATGGCTTTAAGCATACCGCACAAATATTTTGCAATTTTCTCGCAATATTCATCACAATCCGTAAACCAGAGTTAACAGATTATAATTCAAAAACAAGTCCAGTTGTCAGTTTTACAGCTGTATCTCCAAGACGATTTTTAACCTTATCAAATCCATCAAGGGTTGTACAATGTCCTGTGCAGAGGTATGCAATATTCTCGTTTCTGATTATATCGCAAAGTGCGTTTATTTCTTCATCGGTAAAAGCACATATTTCCTTACCCTCAGGAGTTTTTCCCATCATGTGAAGTCCTCCCACATAAGCGTAAATAGGCTTATCAACGAAATATTCCTTTGTCTCGCGGATAATATTGGCAACGGTGCCATGAGAACAGCTGTTGAAGATAATAAGCCCCTTGGGAGTATCAAAAATAAGACTCTGTTCGTGTGCAAAATCATCGGGAACAATTTCACCGTTTTTGTCCTTGTATAGTCTTACTTTTTCCCCGATTTTCTGCATATCAGGAGTATTATGACCAATAAGATATACACCTTCACAAATTTCTCTGTTATCAGACACATATACAATTCTGTCTGTAAATTCAAGAACTCTCTGAGGTATGCCAATTTCATGAAATCCGCCGTTAGGGGAGTAGTATATGCCGTCTGCACCTATTCGCGCATACAGCGGAGCTTGGGGATTTTTTTCAAAGAATGAATCAAATCCTCCTGAATGGTCAAAATGCCCGTGGGAAAGGACAGCGAAATCAACATCTGTCAAGTCTATATTCAGCTTATCTGCGTTATCTGCAAACAATTCCGAACACCCTGAATCAAGAAGAATTTTTTTGTCCTCTGTTTCGATAAGCAGGCTTAAACCGTGTTCCTTTGCAAGCTCACATTCTGAGCTATTTTCAATAAGAACTGTAATTTTCATTGTATCACTCCTAAAAAATATTGACTATATAGAATTTTTATGGTATAATATAACCACCGAAAATGAAACGGAGGTAATTATATGAAGAAATTAACTGCATTCTTAGCCGCAGTTACGCTTATTGGCTCGGTTGCAAACATTTACACACCAACCGCCAATGCTCTTAACACAATAAGCTTTAAGGATTTAAGTGAGCAGAGTAAGGAAGAAGATGCTGAAATGCCCGACCTTGAAACTGCACATAAGAAAGTTACTGAGGGTGATTTTACATTTAATGTATATGCGGATTTTGCATTTCTTACCGATTTTTCAAACCTTGAAGCCGAAGAAGTTGAAATTCCTGCTGAAATAAAAGGTGTACCCGTGGTAGGAGTTAACGGCACACCTTTTGGATATTGCCGAAATCTTAAAAGCATAACCCTCCCCGATAGTTTGCAGTATTTTGACTGGTTCGACCTTGTATGCGTTGTAACGAGAGTTTCAAGCAGTTCATCAGGTTCGCATACTGTATCTGTAAACACTCAGCTTACAGAAATAGACGAAGAAACAACATTTAACCCCTCAAATGTAACAATTATGGCAGATGAGGAAGATATTATTTACCCCACAGTAGAAACGGTAAAGGTATCTGAAACAAATCCCTATTTTACGTTATCTGACGGTATACTTTACACAAAGGATATGACAAAGCTTGTGGGATGTCCGCCAGCTATGGATTTAACGGAACTAAAAATTTCCGAAAAGGCTGAAATCATAGGCGATTACGCTTTTACGGGCTGTTATAAGCTGAAAAATGCTGTTGTACCCGAAAATATCAAGCAGATAAATAATGCAGCCTTTGTCGCCTGTATAAATCTTGAAAGTATTGAACTTCCCAAAAGTATTAATGCTGTTTATATGGATACATTTTATTTGTGCGAATCCCTCAAAACCGTAAAATTCAACAGCAATATATCCGCAATTGGTGTAGGTGCTTTCGGTGTATGTTCATCTCTTGAGGAATTTGACATTCCAGATACTGTTACTTATATCGGTGCAAATGCATTTGCAGATTCCGCTTGTGCAGAAAATGTTGACGGTATATTTTATGTTGACAATTGGGCTGTGAACAATGATGAAAAATCAAAATTAGAAAAAGTTATTTTCAGGGACGGAACAATAGGGGTTGCAGAGATGACTTTTGCATTACAATCCGACGAGTTGAGATATGTGGATTTCCCCGAATCAGTAATTTATGTAGGCGATATGGCTGTAGCAGGAAGCGGTGATTATCCAAATGAAATCCACTACAGAGCGCCTTATCTGAACGAAAGAACTTTAGGAGCATCAAAAGGCACGTCCGACTTTTATATTTATGACAAGGATTGCTATATTTTCGACTCTGAAAAGACAATTCCTGCGGAATATAAAATAAAAGAAAAGATGCCCGAATTAGAGAGTGACGGAGTTTTTACCTCTGTCTGGGGAGATATTACAGGCGAAACAGTTGAAGAACCCGAAGAACCTATTAACAAATCTGTTGTAATTCATGGCTATGCAGGCTCGACAGCACAGGCATACGCTGAAAAATACAATAGAAAGTTTGAAGTTATCGAGGAAGAAACTGTAGAGACAATTTCAGGTGACGCAAACGGCGACGGTAAATTCAATATCGCTGATGCTGTAACTCTGCAAAAGTGGATTTTAGGCAGTTCTGATGCAAACCTTGATAATCCTGATGTTGTAGATTTCTGCACAGACGGACAAATTGATGTATTCGATTTATGTCTTATGAGAGAAAGAATTGTGGAGGGATTATAATCACTTTTTATCCTTATAAGCATAACCAAAATCAATAGGCGGCGAGGTTACCGAGATATACACAAATTCGGACTCGCCGTTATTTTTTAAACCGTGTATATCCTTATCAGCAAAACGAATAACATCACCTGCATTAAATGACATTTCTTTATCATCAGCAAGAAGAAGCGTTCCTATACCTTTAACAGCATACCAAATCTGTTCGGAAAATTCGTGAATATGTCGAGGTTGTTCTGCATTTGGCTCAAGATGAACTTCAGTTATTGTAACTCTTTCACTTGCAGAATTTTCGGGATTAAGAAGCTGTTTTGAAACCACTCCAGGATTTGATAATTCAACTATATTTTCCTTTTTTATAAATTCCATAATCATTCTCCTTGTATTCATTTTTTATGAAACGAAAAATAGTTCACTCATATATATTACAACGGGTATCAGCAGTTACTTCTGATACCCGTTGTAATTTTTATACACCGTATGTCTTTCTGTATTCAATCATCTTATCAAGATATTCCTTACCGGGAACAATATCGTTCTCAATAGCCTTGATAATATCTTCCATAGTCACAATTGGATACACAGTAACACCAAAATCACGCTTTACTTCCTGAACAGCTGAAAGCTCTCCTGTGCCCTTTTCCTGACGGTCAACAGTGATTACCATACCTGTAACATCAACATCAGCTGCTGATTTAAGCTTAGGCATTGATTCACGAAGCGCCTTACCCGATGTCATAACATCATCGATGATAATAACCTTTTCGTTATCAGTAAGCACTTTTCCTACAAACATACCGCCCTCACCATGATCCTTGGCTTCCTTACGGTCAAAACAGTAAGAAACGTCTATGCCAAACTTATTACTAAGAGCAACAACAGTTGATACTGCAAGAGGAATGCCTTTGTAGGCAGGTCCGAAAAGAGTTTCAACGGGAATATTATTCTCGTGAATACATTCTGCATAGTATTCGCCCAATTTAGCAAGCTGAGCACCAGTCTTGTAGTTACCGCAGTTGATGAAATATGGAGCAACACGTCCACTTTTCAGGGTGAACTCGCCAAAAGTGAGTACACCGCAATCAACCATAAATCTGATAAAGCTTTCTTTGTAAGTCATTATAACTCTCCTTATATTTTAATCTCCGAATGAAACACCGATAGCCTTTGCAGCTGTAACAAGAGGATCATCTGGAGTTACAAACTTAGTTTTTCCTGCAATATCCGCAAGCTTGTTTGATGTAATCTTATCGCCGATTTTAGCAACAGTTCTGCCATACTTCTCCTTTGCAATAAGGGATGCAGCAAATACGCCAAATTGAGTTGAAAGTATTCTGTCATATGCGCTGGGAGCACCTCCGCGGAGCATATGTCCAGGAACACATACACGTGCTTCAATTCCTGTATTCTGCTGAATCTGAGCTGCAATACGTCCTGTAGCAGTTATAATTCCAGCTTCTGCACGCTTCTTAGCGCGTTCTTTTTTCTTCATTTCAGCTTCAACAACATCAAAAGCACCCTCAGCAACAGCGAGAATTGAGAACGTCTTTCCAGATGCAGAACGAGCCATTACAGCATCACAGATTTTATCAATATCATAAGGAATTTCAGGGATAACAATAATATCAGCACCGCCTGCAATCCCTGCATTAAGAGTAAGCCAGCCAGCTTTATTGCCCATAATTTCACAAACAAGAACACGGCTGTGGCTTGCGGCAGTTGTATGAAGTCTGTCGATTACATCAGTTGCAATATCAACAGCTGTATGGAACCCAAAAGTTACGTCTGTACCAAAGATATCATTATCAATAGTTTTAGGCAGACCAATTACATTAAGTCCTTCGTCGTAAAGGAGCTTTGAAGTCTTGTGGGTACCATTTCCACCAAGAGTAAGCAGACAGTCAAGTTTCTGCTTCTTGTAGGTTTCCTTCATATTCTTCACTTTATCCACGTTGTCCTCGCCGATAACCTGCATCATCTTAAATGGCTGACGCTTTGTACCGAAAATAGTTCCTCCCTGTGTAAGAATTCCTGAAAAAGATGAGGGAGTCATATCCTTGCAGAGATTATTGATAAGTCCGTAATATCCATTCGATATTCCGACAATTTCAACGTTATCTTCACCGAACTGCTCATAGCATGCTTTAGCTACACCTCTTATTGTAGCATTAAGTCCAGGACAATCTCCGCCGCTTGTTAAGATTCCGATTCTTCTCATTTTTTAAACCTCCGTTTTTATATATTTTATTCTGCTTTATTTTATGGAATCCTCTTGCCTATGAGGATTTCCAAAATTATCACATATATTTTTGAAGCAATTTTTCCAGCTGCTCAGCAGGCATCGGCTTACCATAGAGGAATCCCTGACCGTAATCACAACCTGCCATTCTGAGAATATCTTCCTGTTTAGAATTTTCAACACCCTCAGCAATTGTTTTAATTTTCTTTGATTTCGCAATACTTATCACTGCTGATACAATTTCATAAGCTATGTTATCATTCTGAATATCAGTGATAAATGATCTATCAAGCTTTAACAATGTAATCGGAAGTATCTGCAGATAACTCAAAGATGAGTAACCAGTACCGAAATCATCCATAGCAAGCTTAACACCAAGCTCACGAAGTTTGTTCATCTGTGATACAGCAAAATCTATATCGCTAAGTGCAAGGGTTTCGGTAAGTTCTACTTCAAGCCATTTCGGATCAAGACCTGTACGGACAAGAGCGTCAAGAACACGTTCTTTAAGGTCTTTCTGATAAAAATCAGCAGATGTAAAGTTTATCGACATTACAAGTTTTGGATAACCCATTTTCTGCCATAAAGCATTCTGTCGGCAGCCCTCATTGAGTACAAATTCACTGATTCTGCCGATAAGACGAGAACGTTCTGCTATTGGTACAAATGAGTCGGGAGTCATTATAGTTCCGTCAGGCTTTATCCAGCGAATAAGAGCCTCAACGCCCATAATCTGACCTGTTTTAAGATCAATCTTTGGCTGATAGAATAGCTGTAATTCATTATTATCTATAGCAAGTGCAAGTGATTTTTCAATTTCGTTTATACCTATTATTGAATCGTGCATACTTGGGTCGTAACGGCAGATTGTACCATTCTGACCGCTGCCCGTTTTAAGGGCAAATTCAGCGTGCTCAAGAACATCTATAAAAGAATCACCATCATCAGGGATTTTTGAATATCCTACAGAGCAAGTGAGATTTACAGCAGCAAAATCATCTACTGCAAGCCTTGCAAACTCTTCCTGAATGCCCTTTGCAGTACGGAATGGGAGATCGTCATCGCCATAATCCCGTAACACAAGGGCAAAGTTATCTCCGCTTATACGTGCTGCAAGACCACCGGGAGTTACAAACTTATACAGAATATGACCAAAATCACGAAGAATTTTATTTCCATTTTCATAACCGCAGGTATCATTAATGATATGAAATCTGTCAATATCAACAACAATAATCCAGTAGCTATAGCCAAGAGTGCGGCTGCAATCGTATGTTTCCTCTCCCATAGTGACAAGTTTATTGCGGTTGGCAATTTCAGTCACTTCATCTATATATGCAAGACGCTCAATAAGAATATCCTTTTCCTTTTCGTCGGTAACATCAAGAATGGCACCACCAAAAAGGGGAAGTGTATTGTCAGTTGCTTTCATTGACTTGTAACGAAAGCTGTACCATCGATAGCTTGCCCCGTTGATTTTTTTGATACGCAGATCAATTTTTCTGACATCGCCATAATCATTTGCAGAGTTGATAGCGTGGTCAAAATGCATACGATCATTTGGATGGATAAGTGAACGAAACTTCTCAAGTGTTATACTATTGCTTTTCAAGTTAAACATACGGACTGTTTCTGAGGAAGCGGCATATTTTTTTCTGTCTGTACTCATAATAACACCGATTTCGGCAAGTTCCATTGAGGAATTGAAAAAATCATTGGCGCTTGCCAGATTTGTCCTCATTTTTTTTAACTCTGTCATATTAAAGCCAGTACTGAGATAAAAACTCTTTTTTCTGAATCCCTTGAAAAGGGAAGTGCTCCAGGTAATACTTACGGATTTGTTATTTGAATCCTTGAAGGTTGCCTGATAATTTCCACCTGTTACCATAGCAAGATTGTTAACACTGAGCTCAGAGAGAGCAAATGCTTTTTTTAGGGAATCTTTTGTACAACTTTCTTCATAAGTAAACCCTAAAAGCTCTCTTATACGCTTATTCATTCTGATATATTTGAAATCATCTGACCATACAATGAATTCCGAATCCAGATTCTCTATTACTTTTACAAAATCAGCAGTATCAACCGATGTTTTTTTCTTGTTGTATATAGTGCTGATTATAAAAACAATTGTGCCAGTGATTATAATCGATAAGAAGAATACAACAAGTGTCATAGCCGTATATTCAGGATGCATGAAAGCAAAAGTTACAACAAGAGCAGTGGAAAGGCATATTGCAAGTGAAGCAGCAAGAATGTTTCCGTATTTCAAAATAAAATCCACCTTTCCATTTAGATATTATATACTATATTAATTATAGCAAATATAGCCTAAAAAGTCAAGAATAAATTTCGGATTCACAACATTTTTTATAAAATTGTAGGAAATTTACAAGAAAATATCACAATATATTCACATTGGTGGTTTAATATGGTATAATAAAGAAAGAAAAATGACAATCGTTATTAAAGATATACAGAGTATTACATGATTATTCAAATATACTCTGAAATGGAGGAATAAATTATGGCCCATATATTAATTGTAGATGACGAAATCAATATTCGCAAAGTTGTACGCGAATATGCAGAATTTGAAGGTTATGATGTTACAGAGGCTGAAAATGGAATGGAGGCTGTAAATCTGTGTCACGACAATAATTATGACCTTATAATTATGGATGTAATGATGCCAAGACTTGATGGCTACTCCGCTTGTAAGGAAATCCGCAAATCAAAGAATATCCCTGTAATTATGCTTTCAGCAAGAGGTGAGGAATACGACAAGCTTTTTGGGTTTGAAATCGGTATTGATGATTATGTTGTAAAACCATTTTCACCTAAGGAGCTTATGGCAAGAGCTAAGGTCGTACTTAAAAGAAATAAAACCTCTTCTGACGCAGTCAAACTTGATAAATATGTATTTGAAGGACTTGAAGTTGATATTTCAGGCAGAGAGGTCTACGTAAACGGCGAAAAGGCTTCAATGACTCCAAAGGAATACGACCTTCTTTTTTATCTCGTTAGAAATAAAAATATTGCACTTTCAAGAGACCAGCTTCTTGAAGAAGTGTGGGGGTACGACTTCTTCGGTGACGATAGAACAGTCGATACCCATATCAAAATGCTCCGTAACAGTCTTGGCGAATACCGTAAATTTATAGTTACGCTGAGAGGAATGGGTTATAAGTTTGAAGCTAATTAAAAAATTAAAAGCCGCATTTGGAAGAATACCGCTTAAATTCAGTATATGGATGTATTTTATAGGCTTTACAATAATAGTATTTGTTCTTTTGTGGCTGTTTCAAATTCTTTTTCTCGAAAAATTCTACACCCAATCAAAGATTCACGATGTAGATGCAGCAGCTATACGCATTATCAGCTCCTATGAAATTGATGATCCCGTTGAATTCAGCAGAAAGCTTGAAGAAATTGCGATGGAGAATGATTTGTGCATAGAAATTGTTAACCGCTATGGCAGATCCTGGTATACAAAAGAATATTCTGTTGACTGTGTAATTCATGGCCGTTCAAACAGTACATATACCTATCAAAACGAAATCGAGGAAAACAACAATAAGCCTATATGGCGCAAGCCGCAAAATGCTCATAAGAATTATCCGATGTTACTGTTCGGTTGTGCATTAGGCAACACTGAAAATCCCGATGGATATCTCTTTATAAATACCGCACTCGTTCCTGTCGGTTCAACTGTTACAATCATTAAACGTCAGCTTATGCTTATAACTTTTATACTCGTGATACTTGCTTTCATCATTTCACTTTTTGTTTCAAAACGAATAGCAAGTCCAATTGATAAGATTACAGTAGCTGCCGAAAGCCTTGCTAAAGGTAATTTTAATACAAAATTCGACGGCAGAGGTTATCTTGAAGTCAAACAACTTGCTGATGCATTGACATATGCTGAAAAGGAGCTTTCCCGTGTGGATAAATTGCAAAGAGATTTAATTGCAAATGTTTCACACGATTTAAGAACTCCTCTCACAATGCTCAAAGCATATGCCGAGATGATACGTGACCTTTCGGGAGATAATCCCCAAAAGAGAAATGAACATCTTGAAATAATTATAAATGAGACCGATCGCCTTTCTCTTATGGTAAATGATATTCTGGATCTATCCAAGCTTGAAAGCGGCAAACAGAAACTTACCCCATCTGAATTTGAAATCAGCTCAAAAATGTCGGAGATAATCGACAGATTTAAAGGAATATCAGAAAGAATGGGTTATAGCATAAACTTTACACCTGATAAAGAATGTATTGTGTTTTGTGATGTTGTTAAAATCGAGCAGGTTATTTATAATCTTATAAATAATGCTATTAACTATACGGGAGAGGATAAGCAGGTTTTTGTACGACAAATTAACAGCCCGTCAGGAGTAATAATCGAAGTAGAGGACACCGGAGAAGGAATTGAACCTGATAAAATCAAATTGATTTTTGATAAATACTATCGTTCCGAAAATCATAAACGCGAAGTTGTGGGTACAGGTCTTGGGTTATCCATTGTTAAAGCAGTGCTTAAGCTTCACAATTATGATTATGGTGTGCGCAGTACAATAGGCAAAGGTTCTGTGTTCTGGTTCAGAATCAATGCCAAGGATGTTAAAAGTATACAAAATAATAAATAGTTATACAGCGAATTTCATCATTATTCCGAACGGAATTTTAACACAATTTTCACATTTATGTTGTATAATATATATAGAGGGAAGAACAAGCCCTCTGATAATTAATTTATGGTAATTAAATGTTTACCCCAACATTTAATTATAAATCCCCAATAATCCCTATATCATGGCAAATGAGCTTCCTTAACGGAAGCTCATTTGTTTTCCTGAAATTTTTGGAAATGTCTTGACATTCGCATATTTATGGTATATAATAAAGATAATATGAACAAAATGTGTAATTTTTGTTCAGGATAAAGAGAGGGATTGTCTATGAGTAAAATTTTCAAAAAAGCAGCTTCTTCAATTGCAGCTACGCTAATGCTTTGTACTGTTATCACCAGCAGTATACCTGAAACAGTAAATACCACTGCTGCCCCCGATGAATATCATGATGACTGGCTCCACGTTAATGAAAATGCCGAAGTTGTTGATATGTACGGAAATCCTGTATGGATGACAGGCTGTAACTGGTTCGGATACAACGTCACAACTCAGTGTTTTGACGGTGTATGGTCAAGAAATATGCATGAGATGCTGAATGAAATGGCTGATCACGGCTTTAACCTGCTCCGTGTACCTATGTCCACTCAGATTCTTCTTCAGTGGAAAAATCACGACCCAGATCCGTATATGGTTAAGATAAATGAGTGGAAGAATCCTGAGCTTACCGTAGAAGGCGTTGAGGGTGGTACTCCTAAATACAGCTTTGATATATGGAATATGGCTGTTGAATGGTGTAGAGAAAACGGTATCAAGATTATGATGGATATCCACTGTGCTACAACAGCTTCAAACGGACATCAGATACCCCTTTGGTATGACAACAACTACAGTACCGATGACTGGCTAGAAGCACTTTCTTGGTTTGCTGAATACTACAAGGATGATGATACAGTTATTGCTATAGACCTGAAAAATGAGCCTCACGGCAAGAATGACGGTCAAGGAATGGCTATATGGGATGATTCAACAGCTGAAAACAACTGGAAATATGCCGCTGAACGAGGTGCAGCTGCTTGTCTTGAACAGAATCCCAATCTTCTCATTATGGTAGAAGGTATTGAAGTTTATCCTAAATTTGAAAATGGTAAGGACTGGAACAGTCCTGCTGTTGATTACGCTCATTACGATGACCCTAATGCACAGGCATTCCACGGTGCCTGGTGGGGCGGAAATTTCCGCGGTGTAAGAGATTATCCCATAGATTTAGGCGAACATCAAGACCAGCTCGTATATTCTCCCCATGACTACGGCCCTCTTGTATGGGAACAGGAATGGTTTAAAAAAGATTTCACAACACAGACCCTTCTTGATGATTATTGGTACGATACCTGGGCATTCCTTATTGAAGAAAAGATTTCACCACTCCTTATGGGTGAGTGGGGCGGTTTCTATGATGATGAACACGATCCAACAGGTGATAATAGAAAATGGATGAAGCTCCTTCGTGATTATATGATTGAAAAGCGTATTCATCACACATTCTGGTGCTTCAACGAGAACTCAGGCGATACCGGCGGACTTCTCTGCAACGACTTCCAGGACTGGGATGTTGCAAAGTATGAATTTGTAAAAGAGGCTCTCTGGCAGACAGAAGACGGTAAATTTATCGGTCTTGACCACAAAATTCCTCTGGGACAGAGCGGAAATGGTATCACTCTTTCCGAGTATTACAACAATACTCCAGGCGGTGATGTTACTATAAAGCCTACAACAGCACCAACTGAGTCACCTGTAACAACACAGCCCCCTACAGATGCTCCAACAGACGAACCTACATCTGCACATACAGAAGCTCCTGCAAGCGATATTGTATACGGAGATGCTAACTGTGACGGCGTAATAACAATGGCTGATGCCGCTGCAATTTACCAATCACTTGGTAATGCTGATAAATATGGATTATCTGAAAAAGGTGCTGCAAACGCTGACTGTTATAACCCCGGAAGCGGTATAACAGCTAATGACGCGCTTTCAGTTCAGAAATTTGTAGCAAATCTTATTGATAAGCTTCCCGAAGATAAATAAAACATCAACAGCAGTAATCTTTTAAAGCTTACTGCTGTTTTATATTAAGTAGAACAATTAAATTTTTAGTTATATATTGAAATTCCCCTTCAAATATGGTATAATGTATGTAAATATGTGTCAATAGGAGGAATTATGGAACTTAACGACTATTATCAGATTGTATGCCCCAAATGTAAAGCTCTTTTATTCGCAGAAAAAAGACTTGACCACTGGTTTTGCGGACATTGCGGAGAAAAAATTGAAATTGTAAAGGAAGAAAAAAAGGCAGCTCCTGAAAAGGCAGCTCCTGTACTTACTGGTGATATCTTTCTTTGCGATAAAGAAATTCTTGTAAAATATGCAGGTAATGATGAGGATGTAGATATTCCCGAGTACGTCACAAAAATTGATGCTTGTGCTTTCAAAGACAATACTAATATCAGGACTGTACATATTCCCGATACTGTTACATCAATCGGAGATTCCGCTTTTGAAGGCTGTACATCACTTTCGAATGTTCGTTTGCCTAATTGTCTTAAAAAAATCGGCTATAAAACTTTCAACGACTGTACAAATTTAAAAACGCTTACTATCCCTGCATCAGTAGAAGAAATCGTATATAATGCTATGTGCTGTGGATTAGAAGAAATTGTTTTTGAAAGCAGCTACACCACTTGGGAGCCTCTCAATGATTACACAAATCCCTCATTTGAAATCAGCAGAAAAGCAACTGAAAAAGGTGTAAAACGAATTTTTTTCAAAGGCATTGCTTACGAATCAAATGATGTTTATCGTTTCAAATGTGTTTCAGCATACCTTAAATCAATAGGACTCTGTCCTGTATGCGGTGGAAAATACGGCGTATTTGGCAAATGCAAGACTTGTGGAAACAAAAAGGATTAATGGTGATATTATGAAATATACACAGGGAAAATACATTATAACCGATAAAAAGGCTATAGCCCGAGAAATATACAGTTTTGAAATAAGCTGCCCCGAGGTAGCAGCAATTGCTGTACCTGGACAGTTTGTACATATAAGAATTGGAAGCTTTGTTCTACGCAGACCTATTTCAATCTGTGGAATTGATAAAGAAAAAGGAACTCTTCGCATTGTTTTTGAAATCAGGGGAGAGGGTACTTCTGAAATCGCACAGCTCAACAAGGGTGATGTAGTAGATATGCTTGCACCTCTTGGTCACGGATTCACAATTGATAATAATTTCAAAAAAGTTGTACTTATTGGTGGCGGTATCGGAACTCCTCCTATGCTTCCTCTTGCTAAAGCATACGGCGAAAAGGCAGTTGCTATCAGTGGCTTCCGAAACAGTGCTGCTGCTATTCTCCAGGAAGATTTCAAAGCAGCAGGAGCTGAAACTATTCTCTGCACTGATGACGGTTCAGCTGGTATTCACGGTTTCGTAACACAGCCTTTTGCTGAACTTGCAGAAAACGGCGATATAGATGCTGTTTTTGCCTGCGGACCAATGCCTATGCTTAAGGGTATTGCTGCTATATGTAAGGAAAAGGGAATTTATTGTGAAATCTCTCTTGAGGAACGTATGGCTTGCGGAATTGGTGCTTGTCTTGGATGTGCTTGCCGCACAAAACGAAATGATGAGGAATATTTTGCACACGTATGCAAGGATGGTCCTGTATTTAACGCAGAGGAGGTAATCTGGTAATGGCTGATCTTTCTGTAAATATATGCGGAGTTGATTTTAAAAATCCAATTATCCCTGCTTCGGGAGTTTTTGGCTACGGCAGAGAATATGAGGAGCTTTTTCCGCTGAATAAGCTTGGCGGCATTGCCACCAAGGGTACAACACGCTACAAAAGAACAGGTAATATAGCTCCGAGAATTGCTGAAACTCCTTCTGGTATGCTCAATTCTGTGGGCCTCCAGAACCCTGGTATTGAACACTTTATTGAAACCGATTTGCCCTATCTTCTCACTAAAGACCTTGTTGTACTTGCAAATATTGCAGGTTCAACTCCAGAGGAATGTGCAGAAACAGCAGCAAAACTGGAAGATACAGGCGCTCATATGATAGAGCTGAATATTTCCTGTCCCAATGTAAAACAGGGTGGTGCGGCTTTTGGTACAAGCTGCGAAATGGCGGCGGAAGTTACTAAAATAGTAAGAGCCGCAACTTCCAAGCCACTTGTGGTAAAGCTTTCACCAAATGTTACTAATATAGCAGAAATAGCAAAAGCTGTAGAAGCAGCTGGTGCAGATGCGGTATCTCTTATCAATACACTTCTTGGAATGAGAATTGATATAAACACAGGCAGACCAATTTTACACAACAATATGGGCGGTCTCAGTGGCCCCGCGGTTTTCCCTGTTGCTGTGCGTATGGTATATCAGGTTGCTAATGCTGTAAATATCCCTGTAATCGGTATGGGCGGCGTATCGAGTGGTCGTGACGCTATCGAACTTATGATGGCTGGTGCATCTGCTGTACAGGTTGGCGCCGCTATTTTCAGAGACCCGTATGCACCTGTAAAAATAGTCGAGGAAATGAATGATTTCCTTGATAAAAAGGGTATATCCTCTGTACGCGATATCGTTGGTACAGTTCAGCTCTGGTAATAATATATGATTATTATGGCTGTTGATTTCGGCGATTCCCGAACAGGACTTGCTATTTGCGGAAAAAGTGAACTTATTGCAAGCCCGATAGGAGTTATAGCTGAAAAGGATTTCGATAAATGCCTTGAAAAAACCGCAGAAGCGGCTAAAGAAAATAAGGCTGAAATGATAGTTGTAGGATATCCGAAAAATATGAATAATACGATAGGGGAGAGGGCTGAAAAATGTACTCTTTTTGCAGAAAAGCTTAAAGAGATGACAGGCTGCCCCGTTGAGCTGTGGGATGAGAGATGTACTACCGTATCAGCGCACAACTATATGAATGTAACTAATACAAGAGGTAAAAAGAGAAAAGCAGTAGTAGACGCTGTAGCAGCTACAATTATTCTTGAAAGCTATCTTGGTTACAGAAGAAATTCTTCTTCAAATATGTAAAGGACGGATTGCTCCGTCCTCCGCATTAACCCATTATAGAGGTGATATCTTCAAGGAGATCTCCTGCCGCTTTGAGGGTTCTTCCAGCATTTTTCTTAATGCTGTGACGTTTTCTTGCTCCGCTTGATGCAAAAGCATACCAAGCAAGCCCCATAGCTGCTCCTGCAGTTACACCTGTTGTAATTGCTTTTATATTCATATAATCACTTCCAGAATTTAATAGAACTCTTTTATAAAAGTTCTTTTATATTTTCTGAAAAATAAACTTTTTTATTCACAAGGAGAAAAAATGCCTGAACTTAACATTGTTCTTGTTGAACCGCAAATACCGCAGAATACAGGTAATATATCCCGCACCTGTGCTGTTACAGGCGCAAGACTTCATCTCATACGCCCTTTTGGATTTGAAATATCCGATAAACATTTAAAACGAGCTGGACTTGACTACTGGGATAAGCTTGATATCACCTATTATGACAATCTTGCGGAATTTTTCAAAAGAAACAAAAATGGTAATTTCTTTTATTTTACCACTAAAGGCAGATATGTACACAGCGAAGCGGAATACCCCGATAACAGCTATCTGATTTTCGGCAGAGAGGATCAGGGGCTTCCAGAAAAATTACTTTTTGAAAATCCCGAAAGCTGCGTAAGAATTCCTATGCGAAACGAGCTTAGAAGTCTCAATCTGTCTAATTCTGTGGCAATTGCAGTATATGAAGTGCTACGGCAATGGGATTATCCTGATTTATCCCGCGAGGGAAAGCTTACACAATACGAATGGTAAAGGAGATGACTATTATGTCAAAAATTAAAATTATCACAGACAGTTGCTGTGACCTTTCAAAAGAAATGATTGAAGAACTCGGAATTACTGTACTTCCTCTAATGATCACAGTAGATGGTGAGACATTCCGTGAAACATATGATAAAACAGCTGATGAGTTTTATGATATTCTTTTAAATGCAAAAGAAACACCTAAACACGCTGCAATTAATCCTACAACATTCTTAGAAGCATACAAACAGGCGATTGATGAAGGATATACTGATATTATCACTGTTTCACTTAATAGTCTTGGTTCTGTAACATATAACAACTCAATTCTTGCAAAAGATGAACTTTTTGAGAGTAGTCCTGAACTGAAGGATAAAATCCGTATTTTCAATCTCGATTCAAAATGCTATACGGTATTTTATGGATATCCAATTATGGAATCCGTTAAGAAGATAAATAAAGGTGCTACAGCAGAGGATATTGTTGCATATCTTGAAGACTGGTTCAATGTCTGTGCTGTTTATGTTGTACCCTATAATCTTAAATTCGCCAAGAAATCAGGAAGAATCTCCGCTGCTGCTGCCTTTGCCGGAGAACTTCTCGGACTTAAACCAATCATTGAGTTTTCTGACGGTGTTACAACAACTATTGATAAAATCCGCGGTGAAAAGAATATTGTTCCTAAGCTTATTGATTGTGTGGAAAAACATATGACTCCGCAGACACCTTATCTCCTTATTTACGGCAGAGATGATACAATCGCTAAAGAAGTAGAAAAGGAAATGATAAAGAAGACAGGCAAAAAGGCTGAAATGTATGCTAAAATTGGCTGTGCCGTAGCATCAAATATCGGACCTGATCTTATTGCAGTTCTTGTCAGAAGAAAGAATAAGTAATATTAAAGGGATGTCAAATGACATCCCTTTAAATTATCTAATGAACTTACTGCATCTTGTAAGAGTTAATCATCTTCTGAACCATACGGCCGCCAATTGAACCAGCCTCACGAGAAGTAAGGTCACCATTGTAACCCTGCTTGAGGTTTACGCCGAGCTCAGAAGCTGACTCCATCTTGAATCTCTCGAGAGCCTCTCTGCCCTTTTCTGTCATTACACCGCTGTTATTAGAATTGCTGCTCATAGTTTTGTTCTCCTTAAAGTTTAATTATTGATGCCGTGATAGTATTATATATCATAAATAAAAAAATATTTATGGAAAATTTAGTAGAATATTTTTTATCACGTATTTATCACAATGATATTATATAATTATGTTTATAAATAAAAGGAGTGATATCGTGAAAGAAACAATCAGAGTACCAACCACTCACCCTCACGTTCGTTGTAGTTCGCCTTTCCTCATACAGTAATTATATCACACTTTTGATACTATTGCCGCTGTCAGCTTCTATCATTCCTATTTGTGCTGACGCTATATGCGGCAGAATGGAGATTTTTATGAAATTAGCAACAGCATTATCCGAGAGAGCAAGTTTGCAGATTCGTTTATCAGAAATCCAAATTCGTCTAAATGCCAATGCAAAGGTTCAGGAAGGAGATACACCTGCTGAAAATCCAATTGAGCTTATTGCTGAAAAGGACAGAATTCTTGATGAACTTGAAAATCTTGTTACAAGAATTAATCTCACTAATAGTAAAACAGAATGCAATGGAATAACAATTACAGAGCTTATTTCTAAACGCGACAGATTGAAAAAAGATGTCAATATAATGCGTTCATTTCTCAATAACGCAAGTTCAAAGATTGACCGTTACAGCAAGACGGAAATTCTCATTAAAAGCACAGTTAATATAGCTGAATATCAGAAGAAACTTGATGTTATTTCTAAGGAATTGCGTCAGATTGACGAGAAAATTCAAGAGTTGAACTGGACTACTGAATTATTATAACCCGACAATAGCGGTAGTATGGCAGAGTGGATATTATCTCCCGAAAGTGAGAATGACTTTCAAAATTAAGTACATAATGAGTTTTGGGCAGACTTTTTATTTTTATTATTGTCCTGCAATGTTACACGTGCATTTACCTTAATGGTTTACAAGTTTTTATTATTACCGGATATCAGCTGTTATATGAGGGTGGAGTCGGGGTATATACGTAAATTATCTCTTCTGCATATACAGAAGAGATTTCTTATTATAAAAAATCTCCGATTCAAAAGAATCGGAGATTTATTTACTTTATTATGCGATTTCGGGATTAGCCGAGCTCTGCAAAGTACTTGATTGTTCTTACCATCTGTGATGTGTAAGAATTCTCATTGTCGTACCAAGAAACAACCTGAACCTCATAGAGATCATCAGCGATCTTGCAAACCATTGTCTGTGTAGCATCGAAGAGTGAGCCGTACTTCATACCGATAACGTCAGAAGAAACGATCTCATCTGTGTTGTAACCGAAGGACTCAGAAGCAGCAGCCTTCATAGCAGCATTGATGCCTTCCTTAGTTACGTCTGTACCCTTAACAACAGCTGTAAGGATTGTTGTAGAACCTGTAGGAACAGGAACTCTCTGTGCAGAACCGATGAGCTTACCGTTAAGCTCAGGAATTACAAGACCGATAGCCTTAGCAGCACCTGTAGAGTTAGGAACGATGTTAGCAGCACCAGCTCTTGCTCTTCTAAGGTCGCCCTTTCTGTGAGGACCATCAAGAATCATCTGATCACCTGTGTAAGCGTGGATTGTGCTCATGATACCGCTCTGGATTGCAGCGTAGTCATTGAGAGCCTTTGCCATAGGAGCGAGGCAGTTTGTTGTGCATGAAGCAGCAGAGATGATCTTATCATCAGCTGTAAGAGTATTCTCGTTAACGCTGAATACGATTGTAGGAAGATCGTTGCCTGCAGGAGCAGAAATAACAACCTTCTTAGCACCAGCATCGATGTGAGCCTGTGCCTTGTCCTTTGAGCAGTAGAAACCTGTGCACTCAAGAACAACGTCTACGCCGATTTCTCCCCAAGGAAGCTCAGCAGCATTAGCCTTTGCATAGATTTTGAGAGTCTTGCCATCAACTGTGATTGTACCCTCTTCGTCGTTAGCCTCAACTGTGTGAAGGTTCTCGCCGATTGTACCGCAGTAGCCGCCCTGAGCTGTATCATACTTGAGAAGCTGAGCGAGCATTGAAGGCTTTGTAAGGTCGTTGATAGCAACTACCTCATAACCCTCTGCACCAAACATCTGTCTGAATGCAAGACGACCGATACGTCCGAAACCATTAATAGCAACTTTAACTGACATTGGATATTACCTCCTGAATTTTACATTACAGTTTATATAAAACTGCGATATTTATATTATACACTATATTGGCATAATTTTCAAGTGGTTAGATAAAAAATTAACAGATTTGTCATTAAAATAACATTCAGCACAGTATTCAACAATTTAATTTGTGCAACTTCACAATTATATTCATATATCCTAAACTGTACTCATAAACTTATAGAAACTTGCAATACAATAATAGGTGATCGTCACATTTTTATCAAAGATTGGTTATAAATTATTAGCAATATAAGTCTTATATAGTGGCTTTTAAAAAAACTATTAATATCAATCATTTTTTCAATAAAAAAACTTTATTTTTTTGTTGACAATATGCAAAAAATCAGTTATAATATATAATAGCATAGGAGTGGAATTTTTTCAATATCTTATTAAGGAGACGTATCTGAATGAGTAAAAGTTTAGAAATTGAAAGGAAATTTCTTATCAAAACACCTGAAATTCCCCATAACAGTATCAAACGCAAGCTTGATATTATTCAGACTTATCTTACAGAAGGTGAAAATGGTTCTCAGAGAAGAGTCAGAAAGATTTCTGAAAATTCATCAGATAAATTTGTATATACCGAAAAAATATTTTACTCTCCTGTTGTCAGAAAAGAAACTGAATCGGAAATTAGTGAAAAAAAGTATAATGAACTATTAAAACAAGCACGAACAGACTGTTCTGCTGTTATAAAGAATAGGATTTGCTTTGATTATCTTGAACAATATTTTGAACTTGATATTTACCCGTTTTCCGATACGCTTGCAATACTTGAACTTGAACTTGACTCTCCATCACAAGAGATAAAGTTTCCTGAGTATATTAAAATTATCAAAGAAGTTTCCAGTGACAGCAGATATTCTAATGCCGCCTTATGTACGGCAGGAAAATTTCCAACAAATGCTTCATAAAAGGAGTTAGTTAATGTCAGAAAAAATCGTACAGATTGAAAATGAATCCCAGCTTTCCGCACTTTTTGGTCAGCTGGACAACAATATCAGACAAATTGAAAAAAATTATAATGTAAGCATAGTTAACAGAGACGGTAATATTAAAATTGTTGGCGAAGAATCAGCTGTTTCCGATGCCGCAAAGTCCGTCCAGGCTCTTATTAGGATGAATAAAAATGGTCAGGTGCTAAGTGACCAGACAATAAGATATGTTACCTCTGTTGTAGCAGAGGGTGCGGAGCAGCAGCTTGAAGACCTTGGCAAGGATGGTGTATGCGTTACTTCGTCGGGAAAAATCGTAAGACCGAGGACAATCGGTCAGAAGAATTATATCGATGAAATAAAAAATAATACCATAGTTCTTGGCATAGGCCCTGCAGGTACAGGTAAGACATACCTTGCTGTAGCTATGGCAGTAAAGGCGTTCCGCGAACATAAAATAAAGAAGATTATCCTTACCCGTCCTGCTGTAGAAGCAGGGGAGAAACTGGGTTTTCTTCCTGGCGATATGCAGGATAAGGTTGATCCATATTTAAGACCTCTTTATGACGCACTTTTTGATATGTTCGGCGGTGAAAGCTTCAGCCGCTATATGGAAAAGGGTATTATTGAAGTTGCCCCGCTTGCATATATGAGAGGAAGAACTCTCGATGAAGCTTTTATTATTCTTGATGAGGCTCAGAATACTACATCTGAGCAGATTAAAATGTTTCTAACTCGTCTTGGAAATGAAAGTCGTATGGTAATTACAGGCGATATTACCCAAATTGACCTGCCTGACCCGAAAAAATCGGGACTTGTTGAAGCTGTCAGAATACTGAAAGGTATTGATGATATAGGCATACATCGTTTTTCTGAGAAAGACGTTGTCCGTCATAAACTTGTACAGGATATTATTAAGGCATATGAAAAATTTAACGAAGGGAGAAAAAATCATGCCTAAGCTTAAAGTATATGTTAAAAATAATCAGACGGAGGTTAAAGTCCCTGTTGGTATCAGACTTCTTATCAGAAGATGCTGTCAGGCTGTTCTTGCAACTGAAAAATTTACAAATGACGCAGAAGTTTCTGTATCATTTGTCAGCAATAACGAGATAAAAAATCTTAATAAGATTTACAGAGATAAGGACAGTGTTACCGACGTTCTTTCTTTCCCTCTTACAAGTGAAGACGGAAAAACTGAAATCAACCCTGATACAAATGCAGTACAGCTGGGCGATGTTGTAATTTCTCTCGAAACTGCTGTTAAACAGGCTCAGAATTACGGACATTCTCTGGAGCGTGAAATAGGATTTCTTACTGTTCATTCTATGCTTCACCTTCTTGGATATGACCACGAAACATCACAGCTTGACCAGCGTATAATGCGTGAAAAGGAAGAATCCGTACTGGAAAAGCTCGGAATTTCAAGAGATGTAACTTTTGTTACAACAGGAGATAAGGAATAATGTCAAAAACAGCTTTTGTAACGATTGCAGGCAGAACAAATGCAGGAAAATCATCATTGCTCAATGCCATAGTAGGCGAAAAAATTGCCGCAGTAAGCCGTAAATCCCAGACAACACGCACACGTATAACGGGTATACGCAATATAGGCGACACACAGCTTGTATTTTTCGATACTCCGGGACTTCACAAGCCTGTAAATAAACTCAGCGAGCATATGCTGAATACAGTAAAAGAATCGGTTAGCGATATTGATGCTGTATTATTTGTTCAAGATTGTACAAAGAAGATAAACGAACATGAGGTTAATCTTCTTAAATCTCTGAACAACTCAAATATGCCTGTAATTCTTGTACTTAACAAAATTGACCTGTTGAAAAACAAAGAGGAACTGGCAGCTACAATCGCTGACCTGACATCAAAAGCAAATTTTCAGGCTATTATACCTGTAAGTGTTATTGATAATAACGGCGTTGACCTTGTAATTGATGAAATCATTGCAATTGCCGAAGATTCTATACATTACTTCCCTGATGATATGATAACAGACCAGCCTGAAAAAGTACTGGCAGGGGAGATGATACGTGAAAAGCTCCTGGAGCTTCTGAAAGACGAAGTACCTCATGGAATCGCTGTTGGTGTCGAACAGATGTCAGAACGTGATGATAAGGATATACTTGATATTTCCGCTGTTATCTACTGCGAGCGTGATTCACATAAAGGTATTATCATCGGAAAAGGTGGAACTATGCTCAAAAAGGCTTCTACTGCCGCACGTATCGAACTAGAAGAATTTTTCCAGATAAAAGTCAACCTGCAATGCTGGGTAAAAGTCAAGGAAGACTGGCGAAACCGCGAAGGACTTATCCGAAGTTTTGGTCTTTCTGACAAATAATTACATATATATTTTTTCTTTCCGCGGAAATAATATTTACATAGTGTTTTACTAAATTGTTATCAAGCGGGAGAAAATATAATTATGAATAACGAACAGCTCTGGGATGTATTTGCATCCAGCGGAAGAATTGATGACTATCTCACATATATAAATAAAAAGGAATCCTTAAATGACAACACTTGAAGGAATCGTTTTAAAAGAACGTACTGTAGGCGAACAAGATAAGTTTATAGATATTCTGACCAAAGAAAAAGGACTTATTGAAATATCTGTCAGGGGAGCAAGGAAGATTAATGGCAAATCTGGCTCCTCAACACAGCTTTTCGCCTATTCCAGATTTTGTTATGATATTCACAGAGACAAGCTTTGTCTCAATAGTGCTGAGCCAATACATATATTCTATGGATTGAGAAATTCCCTCTCAGCACTTTCACTTGCAAGCTATTTTGCCGATGTACTGCGATTTTCTACTGTTTCTCTTGCAGACAGCGGAAATGTGCTTCGGCTTTTTCTGAATACACTGCATTTTCTTGAAAAAGAACTTCGAAGTGAAATTATGCTTAAATCGGTTTTTGAACTGCGACTTATGTCAGAAATCGGATTTATGCCCGATATCGTTTGTTGTCGTGATTGTGGAGTATTCGAACCTGAGGAGTTATATTTTTCTTTTCAGGATTTTTGCTTCAGATGCAGCAATTGTTCAGATTCCGATATAAATAGCTATAAACTAACAATATCTGAACTATCGGCAATTCGCCATATAGTTCTTGCTGATTTCAACAGACTGTTCAACTTTCGCCTCTCCGATGAAAGTCTTGGCAGACTTGCTGATTTTTCGGAGTTATATATCAAATCACATCTTGAAAGGAATTTTAATACTCTGGATTTTTATAAATCATTAAATGGTAAGTAATATGAATAATTATCTTAAAACTCTTGAACTTGATAAAATTCTTGAGATGCTCTCCTCCTTTGCCTCCAACGACGAAACAAGACGTATGGCAAAGGAGCTTCGTCCGTGCAGCGATTTATCAGTTGTACGTCATGAAAATCTAAAAACAAATCAGGCTCTTGAACTGTCTGTACAATATGGAACTCCGCCTTTCAGCAGCTTTAAGGATGTTTCTGTGTCAGCCAAAAGAGCCAAGACAGGTGCAGTTATATCTCTGCGTGACCTTATGGATATTGCCGTTATGCTGAGGCAAATCAGTAGTCTTGCAAAATGGTACAGCACCTGCGAAAATGTAGAAACAGAGCTTGACTATTTGTTTTCACGGCTCTCACCAAATGATTGGCTTCTTGAAAAGCTTGACCGTTCCATTATATCTGAAACGGAGATTTCAGATGCAGCAAGTCCTGAGCTTGCCGCTATACGACGTAAAATAAATCGTGCAGAATTGCAGCTGCGTGAAACCCTGGATAAAATGGTAAAGAACAAAACAACTCAGCAGTATTTACAGGAAACAAATGTAACAATCCGTGACGGACGTTTTGTTCTTCCGGTAAAAACCGAATTCAGAGGTCAGATAAGCGGACTTGTTCACGATACTTCTGCAACAGGTCAAACAATATTTGTTGAGCCTATGGCTGTTGTTGAAGCTAATAACGATATACGAATTCTCCAGGGTAAAGAACAGGAAGAAATAGAACGTATTATCTGCGAGCTTTGCTCAGATTGCGGAGATTATGCTGATACACTCTGCGAGAATTACAAGATATGTGCTGAACTTAATCTGTATTTTGCCAAGGCAAATCTTGCTGCTAAGCTAAAGTGTTCAATGCCTAAGATTACTGACGATGGAAGGATGTGTCTAAAAAAAGCTAGGCATCCCTTGCTTGATATGAAGAAAGCAGTACCCATTGACCTTTCTCTCGGCGAGGACTACCAGGCACTTATTATAACAGGTCCAAACACAGGCGGTAAAACTGTTGCATTAAAAACTGCAGGACTTCTTGCTGCTATGTCAATGTGCGGACTTCTTATTCCCGTATCCGACGGAAGCAGTATTTCCATTTTCAAAAATATTCTCGTTGATATAGGCGACAGCCAAAGTATTGAACAGAATCTATCAACATTCTCATCCCACACAAATAAGGTTATAGAGATACTCAATACAGCTGATGAAAGCTCGCTTGTTCTTCTTGACGAGCTTGGCTCCGGTACTGATCCTGTTGAGGGTGCAGCACTTGCTATAGCAATTATCAGGAGGCTTATATTCAACGGCGCCAGATTAATGGTTACAACCCATTATCAGGAGCTTAAAGTATTCGCTATTGATACAGAAAATGTAGAAAATGCTTCCTGTGAATTCGATATAGCCACCTTGAAGCCGACATATCGCCTTATTGTAGGCTCGCCAGGAAAATCTAATGCTTTTGCCATATCTGAAAGCCTTGGTATGCCGTCAGATATTATTGCTGAGGCAAAATCTCTTGTAAATGACAATAACATCCGCCTTGAAGATGTTATAGGCAAGCTAGAAGCCTCAAGGGCAGAATTAGAAAGAGAAAAGGAAAAGGCCGCAAGATTGCGTCTTGAAGCCGCTGAACACGAGGAAAAACTGCGCAAAGAAGTTGAAGAAATCGAAAAAAACAAGAGCGATGAAATGGAAAAAGCTCGTTTACAGGCTATGACAATAATTGAGCAGACAAAGGCACAGTCAAACGAGCTTATCGACGAACTTGAAAAGCTCCGCAAAGAAAAAGAAAAGAAAGATTTCAGCTCAAATGTCTCTGGAATGAAATCGAAATCCAAGCAGAGCTTCAATAAAATGTATGACATCGCAAATCCCATAAGTGGAAGTGACCCGAATGAGGGATATGTGCTTCCAAGAAAACTGAGAAGGGGAGACACCGTTTATGTAGTAGATTTACAACGAAAGGGAATAATATCAGGCGAACCTGACGGCAGTGAGTTCGTATACGTTCAGATGGGCGTAATGAAGACTAAAATGAATATTTCTCGCTTACGTCTTGAAGAAACTCCAAAGGTTACTATAGGGAACAATCCACTGAAAAAAAATAAGAGAAATGTAGGTAAAGTTGGAGTAAAGGTTGAACGACGCGGTAAAATGGAGCTTGACATCCGCGGATGTGCCTGCGATGACGGTGTATACCAACTTGATTCATTTATAGATCAGGCTGTTATGTCAAATATATCTACAATTTCAATAATACACGGAAAAGGCACAGGACTTCTAAGAAAAGCTGTTCATCAGAGACTAAAATCACACCCATCAATTAAAACCTTCCGTCTTGGTGTATATGGCGAAGGTGAAGATGGGGTAACCATTGCTGAATTGAAATAAATAAACTGGAGGATACTTCAAAAATGATAAATATAACAATAGCTGAGCTTTATGATCTTTCCCATACAATATCAGCAGATTATTTAAAAGGATTTACATATCCCTGGGAAGCCTTGAAGGGGATAGGGGAGTTGATTGTTTCTCTTGGAGAAAATCTTAATCCAAATGAATATGACAATCCTGCTGAAAATGTATGGATACACAAGACTGCCAAGGTATTTCCAAGTGCATACATAGGCTCACCTTGTATTATAGGCGCACATACAGAAGTTCGTCATTGCGCTTTTATAAGAGGAAGTGCTTTAATAGGAGAAAATTGCGTTATTGGCAATTCAGTCGAGCTTAAAAATGTTATTATATTTGATAATGTTCAAACACCTCATTATAACTATGTAGGTGATAGTATACTTGGCTACAAATCTCATATGGGGGCAGGTTCAATAACATCAAATGTAAAATCAGACAAGACTAATGTAGTTATTAAGTCTTCCGAAGATACTATTGAAACAGGCATAAAGAAAATAGGTGCAATGCTTGGCGACTATGTCGAAGTTGGCTGTAACAGCGTCCTGAATCCAGGTACAATTGTTGGAAGAAATTCAAATATCTATCCGACAAGCTGTGTTCGCGGTGTTGTACCAGAAAATAGTATATGGAAAACCGGGGGTATTATTGTTACAAAGAAATAACCAGTATGATTACAAATCCACAGTTGCCTGAGTATAATAAGGTTTCTGTGGATTTTTCATGTGATGACGTATAATCTTCGTTTATAATTGCACCAAACTTACATTTGGTGCAATTATATTAAATTCGTGCATAATTGTATTTTATAAAATGTCACATATAAGATTATACTGCACATAGCTTAAATCTCATACAAATAATATTCTCAATAAAGTATTATATTCCATTGTATATCAGACAACTTTTTTGTATAATATAGATATCAAATAATATGGAGGTAAATCTATGAAGAACAAAATTATTTCTATTATGATAGCATTATTAATGACCATTTCATTATGCAGCGGGAATTTATTTTTTAATCCTGAATTAATAATTTCACTTGCAGCATCCATTGATTATCCTGCGCAGTTTATGAACATTGCTGTAAAGGATAATTCAAAGGTGCTTGCAGAAAACGACACAGCTGATGGTTCATCTTTATCTGTTAAAACTCTTGGCGGAGATCATTCAGCTACCTGGAGATTTGACCGTGTCGGTGCAAATAGTATCGGTACATTCTTTAAAATTACTAATGGAGAATCAGGACGATTAATTACACCAAATAACTATGATGTTTCTGAAGGTACGGATGTTATTATGTTCGGCAGCGAATCGCATCAATGTCAGCATTGGTTTATTGTACCTGTCAAGCAGGACAGACTTGGAAATGATCTCTATTATAAAATTGTCAACTATTCCAATCCCGAACTTGCAATAACCCAGAGTTCAAGTGGTATGAAACTTGAAAAATATACAGGTGCAGATTCTCAGATTTGGCTTCTGAACGCTGACGGCTTACAAGGATTTGCAGGATATTGTTTTGATGATAACACAAAAAATATCAAAGCATCAGATATAGGCGGACTTTTTGGCGAGATTGTTGAAGTTACAACTTTTGCAGACTTAAAAAAATATGCAGAATCTGATGCTCCTTATACAATTATTGTAAAAGAAAATATAAATGTAACAAATCTTAGTATGGATTCTCAAAATCACTATTATTGTCCCGATGGAAGAATTTATGTGAGAAGCAATAAGACAATTGTAGGAAGCTATGGAAAGCATACTCTAAATAATGTTCAATTCTGTACATCAACAAATAAAGGTGTTGGAAACAACATTATAATCAGAAATTTCGAAATGAAGCACGATGCAAAATCCAATGGAAACGATTCAATTGTTGTATATTTCGGATCAGGACAGAATTTGTGGGTTGACCACGTAACTTTTGTCGGTCACAACACTGTTAACTCACAAGGCGAAAATGTTCCCGACTGGGATAAATTCCTTGCTTGCTGTTACGACGCGGATTATTGTACTGTATCCGATTGTTCATTCGGACTTCACGAATATGGCCTTATTCTTGGCTACCCTGACGATACAGAGGATTCATATAAAAATAAAAATAATTTCCCGAGAATGTCACTTATTAGTAATAAATTTACAGATACACTAACAAGAGCTCCTGGTCTTATGCGTTACGGATATTTCCATTCTCTCAATAACTATGTCTATAATTTCAGCATGGCTTATACAGTTCATTCCGATTGCAAACTTTTTGCTGAAAACTGCTACTATGACGGTGCTTCCACAAAAGGAAATGTTGTATGTGACTGGAACGAAGTTACTCATCCTGGTGCATTTGCTGATTCAGGATCAAAAGGCGTAAATTGCCGCCGACTTGGTATTGAAGGTTCAGCTAAAGTGTGCAATTGGAGACCCGCTTCAAATTACAGCTATAAGGCACTTTCAGCCGATCAGGCGAAAAACTATTGTTCGACATACAGCGGCTGTAAAACTTCATATAAAGATATAATGTACATTCGTTATTCTTCCGCTGGTATGCCCAGTGCAGGCTTTACAGCGTTGCCTGACGGCGAAATGAAGCCTTCAACACCTGAATATGAAACATTTGAAAATGGAACATTATATAGATTTAAAAATGTAAATTCAGGCCTTTATATGCAAGTTGCAGGTGCTGCTGCTGAAAACGGTGCTAATGTTCAGCAATGGGGAACAACAGAAAATTCCATTCACGATGTATGGAAGCTTATGGAAGCAAGCGACGGTTATTATTACCTCGTTTCCGCCGTTGGTGATGGCAATACTTATGTGCTTGATGTAGAAGCTAAAAAACCAGATAATGGCACGAATATTGATATTTATCAGAATAATGGCGGAAATAATCAGCAGTTCAAATTTATAAAAAATTCTGATGGCTCATATAAAATAATAACTAAAATCAGCGGTGATAAATCAGCGGTTGAGATCGCTTGGGGTTCAATAGAAAGCGGCGCCAATGTTCAGCAGTATGAAATAAATGGTGAATCTTGTCAGAATTGGATAATGGAGCCTGTTTCTCTCGAAAGCCTTACAACAACAACAACTACTACTACAAACCCAACGACAACTTCCACTACCACCGTAACAACAGCAATCGCCACAACTGTCGCTCCTACATCACCTGTTAATATAAATTACGGTGATGCAAATTGCGATGGAATAATCTCTCTTGCTGATGCAGCTTCTATTTTCCAATCAATTGGAAACCCTGACAAGTATGCACTTTCAGCTCAGGGAAAGATTAACGGAGATGTATATAACCGTGGCGACGGAATTACAGCTTCCGATGCTATCGCTATACAAAAGTTTACAGCAGGACTACTCACTTCACTCCCTGAAAATTAAAATTCATTCTAAAAATCCGCAGCCATTGAGATTAGCTGCGGATTTTTAGAATTATTCTTATTAATTACAATTTCTCGAAGTTTAATCAAGTCGTAAACATCCAAGCGACCATCGCTATATAAATCACTGTTTTTATAAATAACTGTAACTGCATCGCCAAGAAGTCTTCGGCTTAATAATACAAGATCAGCAGAAGACACTATTCCATCACCATTTACATCTCCGAGTGAATTATCAGTGATTTTTTCCCATTTTATGTCAGAAACCGTAACTATATGTGATCCAATCTCAGATGATTTCCCGATATTTCCTAGCTGAAATTTTATATCTGCCAACATATCTTTTTCAAAGTTTAAATCATAGGAAAAAAATTGTTTTTCATTTGTAAGATTAATTTTTTTATCAAGATATCGATCATATTCCTGATCTTCAACTGTAACAATAGCCTCTCTTTCCATAGTAGAAGAAATTCCAAATGAAAGGCGATACCTCTCCCCTGCTTTAATCTTCTGTGCAGGGATTAATCCCATAATTCCGTATTCAAGTGAACCGACATTTTCTATAGTGAATTCAGTATAGTCATCCATATTCTTTAATGATGCGACTGAACCTTCCATATATGGCTTTAAAGCTGCGGATTTTATTTCAGACGGAGCAAAATCAGATTGTGTGTTCTTATACACTCTGACATAATCAATCTGAAATTTTTTTTCACCGTTTTCAAATATAGACGGGTCACCATATATTCCATTTACACCGTCAAAATGTCCGCCAACTGCCAAGTTAAGTATCAGATAAAAATTCTGGTCAAACGGTGCTGGTGATTTTCTGTTTGCAGAATACCATTCACTTTGTTCACTGTATAAAACATCATCTACATACCAGCGTATATAATTCTTATCCCACTCAATTGCATATGTATGCCAGTTTTCGGTAGAATCTCCATTCTCAAAAAAATAATCATTTGTGAGATACGTATTATTGGGCCATAAGTCGCCAAAATGTATCGTTCCGCAAACTTTTTCCGGAGTACTCCCCCACCCTTCCATTATATCAATTTCACCTGACGCAGCCCATCCACCATAAAGGCTTTCCTCAGGTAGCATCCATATTGCAGGCCATAATGATTTTCCCGAATCACAACGAGAACGCACTTCAATTCGTCCACCACAAGTGGAAAATTTGTATTGTGTGCTTAATCTGGAGGAAGTATATTCATAATTTCCTTGTATTTCATCGCTGTAATTTTCGTGTCTGGCTGATATCGTAAGTACGCCATCGTCTACAGCTGCATTTTTATCTGTATAATACTGCTGTTCGTTATTTCCCCACCCATTGGTAATATAATTGCCATTTTCATCAAGCTTCCAGTTTCCTAATTCGTATGACCACTTGCTCATATCAACATTGTTGCCATCAAACTCATCGCTCCATACCAATTTGAAATCTTCTTTTTCATCGGATGCAGCTTTTATTTCAACTAAATTAAAAGCTCCACATATAATCAAAAAAGCCATAAAGGATGAAATTAATTTTTTTATATGCATATAACCCTCCTAAAAAACTATTCTCAAAATATTAAAGTAACAGATAGATGTATAAATTATAACTTATATTTCGATTTTTGTCAATATTTGTGTATTTTACATCAATAATTGCTATTATTATTTAATTTTTTCATCAATGGTTGACGTAACAAAAAAAATGTGGTATAATAAATAAGAATATATTATCATTAGGAGGAAGCTATATGAATTACGAATCCGCTAAAATTCTTCTTACAGAATACAACCAGGAGCATATCCTTAAATACTACGATGAACTCGATGAAAATCAGCGTTGTGAGCTTCTCAGGCAAATTGAAGGCATTGATTTTACTCTTCTCGATGCTCTGAAAAATAAATCAGCTGATAACAAGGGCGAAATCCAGCCAATTTCCGCTGTTACTATTGAAGATATTGCTGCAAACAGCGACAAATACCTTGATACTGGTATTTCCGCTATTAAAGCTGGCAAGGTTGCTGCTGTTCTCCTTGCAGGCGGTCAGGGAACTCGCCTTGGCTTTGATAAACCCAAGGGTATGTTTAACATTGGAAAGACAAAGGAGTTGTATATCTTCCAGTGTCTTGTGAACAATCTTATGGATGTAGTTAAACTTTCAGGTGCATGGATTCCTTTTGTTATTATGACCAGTGAAAAAAATAACAAGGATACTGTGGAATTTTTTAAGGAGCATAATTATTTCGGCTACAACAGTGAATATGTTAGTTTCTTTATCCAGGATATGGCGCCTTCCGTTGATTTCAACGGCAAAATTTATATGGAGGGCAAGGACAAAATTTCATCCTCCCCTAATGGAAACGGCGGATGGTTCTCATCACTTGTACGTTCGGGAATTTTTGATAAGCTCCGCTCACAGGGTGTTGAATGGCTTAATGTATTTGCGGTGGACAATGTTCTCCAAAGAATTGCAGATCCGCGTTTTATCGGTGCTGTAATTGCTACAGAAAGTGAATCCGGCAGTAAGGTAGTATCAAAGGCAGCACCTGAAGAAAAAGTAGGTGTAATGTGTCTTGAGGATGGAAAGCCTTCGATAGTTGAATATTATGAGCTTACCGATGAAATGACATATCAACGTCTTGATAACGAACAGCTTGCCTACAGATATGGCGTTATTCTCAATTATCTTTTCCATATGGACAGACTTGTTGAGATAAATAAAGAAAAAATGCCCGTTCATATTGTAGAAAAGAAGATTCCGTATATGGACGAAAATGGTAATTTTGTCACTCCTGATAAGCCCAATGGTTATAAGTTTGAAACACTTATACTTGATATGATTCATTTTAACAAAACCTGCCTTCCTTATGAAGTGGAAAGAAATAAGGAATTTGCTCCTGTTAAAAATAAAGAAGGCGTTGATTCCGTAGATACAGCAAGAGAACTCCTCGTGGAAAACGGAGTAGAACTTTAAAATAATTGTGCCTTTGTGCAAAATGAACAAAGCAAATATGTGGAAAATATAGAAATACACAATTTTACGAAATACACAAAAAAGGCTTTGACAAAAACGTTTTATTGTGATATAATATACATTAGGATTATTATTGATAAATAATGCTCCTCGGAGCAACGAAAGGAATTACCATGTCAAAAATTATTGCTGTTACATCAGGAAAAGGCGGCACAGGTAAATCAACTGTTTGTGCCGGTTTAGGCTATACCCTTGCTAAACAGGGACACCGAACACTGCTTATTGAGCTTGATTTCGGTTTAAGATGTCTTGATATTATGTTTGGCGTTGAAAATGAAATAAAATACGACCTGGGTGATGTTCTTAATAAAAGAAAAAACGCTCTCGATGCTGTTGCTACCGTTCCTATGGCTACAAACCTTAGTCTGCTTTGCGCTCCTAAGACTCTTACATCGGTTACTGCAGAGCAGATTGTAGATATATGCCGAAGTGTAAAAAAGTACTTTGAATATATTATCATTGACACAGGTGCTGGTATCAACTCTCATGTTTTTGATATAGTTCAGCAGGCTAATCTTATTCTTGTTGTATCCACCCCTGACCCTGTATGCATCAGAGATGCTTCACTTATGTCAGATGAGTTCTACAACAGAGGCAACAAGAGTCAACGTCTTATTATAAATAAAATTAGTAAGAAGGTTATCGGTGAAGCTCTTGTAAATAACCTTGATGAAATAATTGATAAGGTAGGAGTTCAGCTCATCGGCGTAATTCCGGATGACTTTAAAACAACAGTGGCTACTGGAAAAGGCACACCTATTCCTACAGATTCCTCTGCATTAAAGGCGTTTGATGCAATTTCGAAGCGTCTTGGCGGAGAATTTGTACCACTTACTGTTAAAACCTCTTAAAAATAATGCCGCTATGCGGAGAAAGGACAGATAAATGAAAATTGCAATTATCGCTCACGATGCAAAAAAAGAGCTTATGGTTCAGTTCTGCAGTGCTTACTGCGGAATCCTCTCTAAGCATTCACTTATTGCCACAAATACTACAGGAAAGCAGGTCAGCGAAGCTACAGGTCTGCCCATTAAGCGTTACCTTAGCGGCCGCGGCGGTGCTGAACAGATTCTTGCGCTCTTATCCTGCAATGAAGTTGACGTGCTTCTCTTCTTCAGAGATCCTATAAATCCTAAGGCAAATGATCCTAACGATATGGATCTTCTCAGACTTTGTGATGTTCACAGCGTTCCTGTTGCTACAAACATTGCAACTGCTGAAGCTCTTATCCTTGCTCTTGAAAGAGGAGATCTTGACTGGCGTCAGGCTGGAAATATTCCAATATAACTAAAAAAATACTATTAACGTGATGCCGTAGATTTATTTACGGCATCCGTTTATGTTTAATAGAAAGGCTGATAATATGGCTCTTAATATCAAACGTCCAAATGGAACAGAAGATGTTGTTCCCAAGGACGTACACAAATGGCACACAATTGAAAAAATCGCAAGAGATACTGCGGAAAGCTTTGGTTTCGGTGAAATCCGTTTTCCTACTTTTGAAAATACTGAATTATTCCTTCGCTCTGTAGGCGAAACTACAGACGTTGTTCAAAAGGAAATGTATACCGTTATGGCTAAAGAGTCCAAATTTACACTCCGCCCTGAAGGTACAGCAGGTGCAATCCGTGCTATGCTTCAGAATGGTTTGCTTAACGAAGCTTTACCACAAAGAGTATACTACATAAGCTCATGTTTCCGTCATGAAAGACCACAGGCTGGTCGTCTCCGTGAGTTTCACCAGTTTGGCCTTGAAATGGCTGGAAGCGCCTCCCCTGCCGCTGATGCTGAAGTTATCTCTCTTGCAAACACTTTACTTAACAGGCTTGGAATTAAAAATATTGAGCTCTATATCAACTCAATTGGTTGTCCTGAATGCCGTGCAAAATATCACGAAGCACTAAAAGCTTATTTTGAAGCACGAAAAGAGGAACTTTGCGATACCTGCAAGGACAGACTTGTTAAAAATCCTATGCGTCTTCTTGACTGTAAAAGTCCCGTTTGTCAGGAAATTGGCAAGGATGCACCACTTATAATTGACTATCTCTGCGAAGATTGCAGCAATCACTTTGAAAGTCTGAAATCTTATCTTGATAAGCTCGGAATAGCCTATAAGGTTAATCCTAAAATTGTACGTGGTCTTGACTACTACACCAAAACTGTTTTTGAATTTGTAACAACCGAAATCGGCGCACAGGGTACTGTATGCGGCGGTGGACGTTATGACGGACTTATTGAACAGCTCGGTGGTCAGCATACACCTGCGCTCGGCTTTGGTATGGGAATTGAGCGTCTGCTTCTTGTTATGGATAAGCAGAACTGTGATTATCTCACACCAAAAAAGTGTGATATTTACTTTGCAACTATGGGTGACGCTGCACTGGAAAAAGCTATGGAGCTTTCCAAAGCTTTGCGTGAATATGGATATTTTGCAGAGTACGATTTAATGGGCAGAGGTTTAAAGGCTCAGATGAAATATGCAAATAAAATAGGTGCTGCTTTTACCGTTGTTCTTGGTGATAACGAGCTTGAACAGGGCAAAGCTAAATTGAAAGAGATGGAAAAGGGCGACGAAACAGAAGTTGCTCTTGATGATAAATTTGCTGCTGTATTTGAAGAAATTTACTTCAATAAAATAATGGATGTTATGGATGGAGAATCAGCTGATGGCAATCTATTCTCATTCATAGGAGGAGAAAACAATGGCTGATAATATGAATGGACTTAAAAGAACCCACTATTGCGGTGAAGTTACTGAAATCGGCGGCGAAGCTGTGGTATGCGGTTTCGTTGAAAGAGTAAGAAATAAGGGCGGTGTCATATTCATCGTTCTCCGCGACAGAACAGGTGTTGTACAGCTTGCATTCAGCGATAAATCTGATCCTGCTGTCTTTGAAAAAGCTGCTTCCTGTAAGAGCGAATACGTTCTTATGGCTAAGGGTGAGGTTATCGAGCGTGAAAGTAAAAATGACAAACTGAAAACAGGTCATGTTGAAATTTTTGTAAACGATCTGCGTATTCTCTCAAAGGCTCAGACCACTCCTTTTGAGATTACAAATGAAACAAAGGTTAATGAGGAACTTCGCCTTAAGTATCGTTATCTTGATTTAAGAAGAGCTCCTTTGCAACAGAATATCATAATGCGTCACAATATAGCAAGAGTTACCCGTGAATATTTCTATGAAAACGGATTCCTTGAGATTGAAACTCCCATGATGATGAAATCAACCCCTGAGGGTGCAAGAGATTATCTCGTTCCTTCACGTATTCATCCAGGTAAGTTTTATGCTCTTCCACAGTCACCTCAGATTTACAAGCAATTACTCATGGTAGCAGGATATGACAGATATATCCAGCTTGCAAGATGTTTCCGCGATGAGGATTTACGTGCTGACCGTCAGCCTGAATTTACACAGATTGACCTTGAAATGTCATTTGTTGATGCTGATGATATTCAAGGCTGCGTAGAAGGCTTTGTTCAGAGAGTATTCAAGGAGATTATGAATGTTGATATTCCTCTCCCCCTCCCTCGTCTTACATTTGCAGACGCTATGAATCGTTACGGTTCTGATAAGCCTGATACACGTTTCGGATTTGAAATTCAGGATATTACAGATACTGTAAAGGATATTGACTTCGTTGTATTCAAAAACGCTATTGAAGAAGGTGGTTCTGTTCGTGCAATTAATGTAAAGAATGGTGCTGCTACATATACACGTAAGGAAATCGACAAGCTTATTGAACACGCAAAAGGCATTGGTGCAAAGGGACTCGCATATATCCGCTGGGCAGACGAGCCTAATTGTAGCTTCAAAAAATTCCTTGGTGAAGGTGAGCTTGAAAGCATTTGTGCTGCTGTTGATGCTAATGAGGGCGACCTTGTGCTTATCTGTGCTGACAAGACAAAGACTGTTCTTTCAACACTTGGTGCAATTCGTCTGATCTGCGGTAAGAGACTTGATGTTATTGATGAAAATCAGTATAATTTCCTTTGGATTACAGAAATGCCATTCTTTGAGTATGATGAGGACAACAATATATGGGTTGCAGCTCATCATCCCTTCACAATGCCTATGGACGAATGTCTCGAATACCTTGACAGCGATCCTGCAAAGGTACGTGCAAAGGCTTGGGATCTCGTTCTTAATGGAACAGAGCTTTCAAGTGGCTCTATGCGTATAACAGACTTTGAGCTGCAGCAGAAAATGTTTGAGGCTCTTGGTATGTCAGCAGGAGAAATTGAAGCTAAATTCGGCTTCCTTGTTGAAGCTTACCGCTATGCTTCACCTCCTCACGGCGGTATGGGCATAGGTCTTGATCGTCTTGCTATGATTATGTGCAAAGCTGATAGCCTCCGCGATGTTACAGCATTCCCTAAGGTACAGAATGCAAGTGAGCTTATGTCAGAATGTCCATCAGTTGTTGACAAGCCAAATCTTGATGTACTTGGAATTGGTCTTTTAGATAACGAATAATGAAATATCGCTTTCAGATTTCGGTCTGGAAGCGATTTTTTGGAGTAGATTATATGGAAAATCCCTTTAAATATTCTTTCGACAATAAAAGATATCATACTCTTAATTATTATAATAAATGCAAATATGAAAAAAAGTTATATAAAGCGGTTATCGACTGCGGTATGACTTGCCCGAACATTGACGGAGCATGCGGATTTGGAGGCTGTATATTCTGTGATGGCGGAAGCGGTTATTTTACTCAGAAAAACATATCTGTGACGGAACAGCTTCAGCTTGAAACAGAAAGAATATTCAACAAAAATGGCACAGTGCCTATTATTGCTTATTTTCAGGCAAATACTAATACATACGCCCCTGTTGATAAGCTAAAAAAAATATATGAAGAAGCTTTGAACTTTCCGAATATTATGGGGATTTCAATCGGAACAAGAGCTGATTGTCTTCCCGATGATGTAATAGAATTACTCTGTGACATAAATACACGAACCGAATTGACTGTTGAGCTTGGAATGCAGACAATCCACGACAAAACAATAAAACACATCAATCGTGGATATTCCCACAAAGAATTTCTGACAGGCTATTACAGACTAAAAAATAGAGGAATACGCGTATGCCTGCACATTATAAATGGTCTGCCTGGTGAAACTTACGAAATGATGATCGAGACAGCACGTCAAACAGCACAGCTTCAACCTGATAGTGTAAAGCTGCAAATGCTTCATATAATAAAAGGAACAAGGCTTGGGAATATTTATGGGCACTCCCCTTTTCCGTTGCTAAGCCGCGATGAATATATTGATATTATAACAAAACAGCTGTCTATGCTACCACCAGAAACAATTATAGAGCGCATCACAGGCGATGGAGACAAATCAAAACTTATTGCACCTCTATGGACTATGGATAAAATAGCAGTGCTTGGAGGTATAGATAAAGCTCTTTGTGACAATGATTTATGGCAAGGAAAAAATTATTATGAAAATATAAAGGAGCAGGTTTATGAATAAAATCGACAGAATGAAAGAATTAAATGAAATCCTTGGCAAAGCAGCTGACGCCTATTATAATACCGGCGTGGAAATAATGTCAGACCGTGAATATGACATTCTCTATGATGAGCTTGAACAGATTGAAAAAGAAACAGGTGTTATTTTAAGTGGAAGCCGTACGCAGAAAGTCGGCTATGAAGTTTCCTCTGCATTGAAAAAAGTAAAGCATACCTCCAAAATGCTTTCTCTTGATAAAACAAAAAGTATTGATGAACTTATAGTTTGGCTTGATGAAAATACAGGGTTCCTCAGCTGGAAGCTTGACGGTCTTACAATTGTCCTTACTTATGAAAATGGAGTGCTTTTGCAGGCTGTAACTCGCGGAAACGGTGAAACAGGTGAAGATATTACCGCAAACGCCCGTCATATTATCGGAATACCAGCAGTAATTCCTTTTACTGATAAACTTGTTATCCGCGGTGAAGCATTGATGAAATACAAGGATTTTGAACGTGTAAACGCACAAATTGAAGATGGGGCAAAATATAAAAACCCTCGTAATCTTTGTGTTGGGACAGTAAGAAATCTCGATTCAAAGGTTACCGCCGAAAGAAACATTAATTTTTTTGCTTTTAACCTGGTTTCAGCCGAAGGATATGAAGAAAATTCCTTTGCAGAACGTCTCAAATGGCTTGCTAATCTTGGTTTTCAATGCGTTGACGGCGTAAAAGTCACTAAGGATAATCTTGCAGACAATGTAAAAAAATACGAGGTGTCCATTAAGGATAATGAATTCCCCTCTGACGGGCTTGTACTTATGCTTGATGACGTGGCATATGGTATAAGTCTCGGCGAAACATCTCACGCACCAAGAAATGGTATAGCCTTTAAATGGAATGATGAAACGGCAGACACAAAGATTCTCGAAGTTGAGTGGTCAGCAAGTCGTACAGGTCTGCTCAATCCTGTTGCAATTTTTGAGCCCGTTGAACTGGAGGGTACTACTGTTTCAAGAGCTTCTGTTCATAATCTCAGTATAGTGAAACAGTTACGGTTAGGCATTGGTGATATAATCTCGGTATACAAAGCAAATATGATAATTCCACAAATTCTTGAAAACAAAACATGTTCAGATAATCTTGAAATTCCATGTGAATGTCCTGTATGTCACAATAAAACAGAAGTAAGGACATCAGATGAAAACGTTGAAACGGTTTATTGTATCAACTCAGACTGTCCTGCTAAACTTATAGGTAGGTTTGAGCATTTTGTTCAGCGTGACGCTATGAATATTGTAGGATTATCTACAGCTACAATTGAAACTCTTATAAACGAAGGATTTATACGCAATTTCAGAGATTTCTATCACATAAATAATTACAAGGATAAAATTGAATCACTTGAAGGATTTGGTAAAAGATCCTATGAAAAAATGTGGGATGCTATAAATAATTCCCGTAAAACCGAGCTTAGCCGTGTACTCTATGCAATGGGGATATCAAATATTGGCAGAGCAGCTTCGAGATTAATATGCTCTGTTTATTCAAAACCAGATATGCTTGAAAAGCTTACCGTCGAGGAATTGACATCTATTGATACAATAGGAGAAGTTCTTGCACGAGATTTTGTTGGATTTTTCAAAAATGAAAAAAAACTTAATGAATACCACGAATTACTGGAAGAATTAGAAATTACAGAACCTGAAAAAATTGAAACCAATTCTGCAATATCAGGAAAAATCTTTGTTATAACTGGCTCGGTAAATATTTGGAAAAACCGTAATGAATTGAAATTATTTATAGAATCACAAGGAGGAAAGGTTGCATCCGCTGTTTCGTCAAAAACAGATTATCTTATAAATAACGATTCCACCTCGAATTCCTCCAAAAATAAAAAGTCAAAAGAGCTTGGAGTTACTATTATAACAGAAGAAGAATTTAAAAATATGGCTAAATAACAGTATATATCGCAGAAAAATTTTTTCTGCGATATTTTTTCAAAAATTATCAATTCCCCTATTGACAAATGAAGAAATTTATGTTAAAATAGATATATGAACAGATGTTCATATATCTATTTTAACATGGAGGTTGTTATGGAACAAAATTTTGATATAAAAAAACTGGGATGTGCACATTGTGGAGGCAAAATTGAAGAAGCTATAAAAAAGCTTGACGGTGTTGAAAATGCTGTCCTTAATTTTCCTATGCGTAAAATTAAAATTAAAGGCAATATTACTGAAACTCTCCTTAAAGAAATAAACCAAATTGCTGATAAAATTGAGGCAGGAGTTGAAATTGTACCACAAAATCACAACCACGCCGAACATCAGCACAAGCATAATGTTCGTGAATGTTGCCATAGCCACAGTCACGAACACCACTGCGATTGTGGACACAATCATAATAAAACACAACATAAAATCGAGAAAAAAGAAATAAACATCGATATTTTACTCTTCATCTTAGGTATACTTTTATTCATATTTGCAATTATTTCCGAACATATTCTTAATTTTAAATTTTCCGTTTTAATTTATATTGCTGCATATTTTGTAATTGGGTTTAATGTCCTTAAAATTACAGTAAAAAATATTCTCAAGGGTAACTTTTTTGACGAAAACTTTCTTATGACTATTGCGACAATTGGAGCTTTTATTCTTGGTGAATATTCCGAAGCTGTTGGAGTTGTTCTTTTTTTCAAAATAGGTGAACTTTTTGAAAATTATGCTGTTTCGAAAAGCCGCAAAGCTATAACTGACGTTGCCGCACTAAAAGTCGATAAAGCTACGGTTTTAAATAATGATGAATATGTTAGCATTAACTCAGATGATATAAAAATTGGTGACATATTACTAATTAAGACAGGTGAACGCATACCGGCTGACGGTATATTATTTGAAGGTGAATCAAGGCTTGATACATCTGCTATAAACGGAGAACCTGTACCGCTTGTAGTACATAAAGGTGACAAAATTATGTCGGGATGCATAAATCTTGCTGATACTTTTTCAATGACTGCCACAGCTGTTGCTTCTGAATCTATGATTTCAAAAATTGCTCGGGCAGTTGAAGAAGCAGCATCAAACAAGCCGCAAATCGACCGATTTATAACAAGATTTTCAAAAATATATACACCGATAGTTATTATAATTGCATTGCTTACAGCTGTTTTTGGCTCAATTATAACAGGAGATATCGATAAATGGATATACTCCGCCCTGACATTCCTTGTAATAAGCTGTCCTTGTGCGCTGGTTCTAAGCGTTCCACTTGCCTATTTTTCAGGTATCGGAGCAGCATCAAAGCTTGGAATACTCTTTAAAGGAGGTAATTCTATTGAAGCCTTATCAAAAATAAAAGCAGTTGTATTTGACAAGACAGGAACCCTTACAAATGGCAGTTTTAGTATAACAGATATATACAGTTGTAACAGTTACAGCGAAACTGAACTACTTAAAATATGTGGCAGCTGTGAACAAACCTCAACCCATCCTGTTGCCGAAAGCATTACTTTATATTGCCGTAATAATGGCATTGAACTAAGTCAACCTGAATCCTCAGTAGAACTGGCCGGCAGAGGGGTATGTGCTGTTCTTGAAGGCAAAAATATTCTTTGCGGAAATGAAAAGCTTATGGAAGAAAAGAATATTTCAATTCCAGATATGCCTGAAATTTTGCTTGGAAATATTATATTTGTAGCCGTTAATAATAAAATAATAGGGCGAATTGTTGTTTCAGACTCAATAAAAAATACAGCGGAGCAGGCTGTATCGCAACTCAAAAAAATGAGACTCCGCACCATTATGCTGACAGGTGATAAGGAAGAAAACGCTCTGGCTGTTGGCAAAATGATTGGCATTGATGATATCAATGGTGGTCTTATGCCCGATGAGAAACTCGCAGAGCTGAATAAAATACGAAAAGAGAACGGTTTTGTAACGTTTATAGGCGACGGTATAAACGATGCTCCCGTTCTTGCAGGTGCAGATGTTGGCGGAGCTATGCAAAGTGGCTCAGATATTGCACTTGAAGCAGCCGATGTTGTTTTTATGAATAATGAACCTATGGCTGTTGTTTCAGCTAAAAACATCGCAGATACTACTCAGCATATCGCATATCAGAATATATTCTTTGCTTTGGGAGTAAAATTTCTTGTTCTCATTCTTGGAATTCTTGGTCATCCAAATATGTGGCTTGCAGTTTTCGCCGATTCTGGAGTTGCTATGCTGCTGATACTTAATTCTATCAGAACACTTAAATCAAGAAAAAGTAACTATAATGAAAAATAAAATACCATAATGTAAATAATAATATCAAACCCCGATTTTCGAGAGAAAATCGGGGTTTTAATTCAAATCTGAGCTATAAATATGTATTTTGAAATTATAATATTTTATTTAACAACTATTTTCTTAAAAGCCTTTTTACCCTTACGGATAATTACATCGCCATCAAGCTTAATCTGTGCCTTTCCGTCTGTCATTTTCTCGTCATTTACTGTGATACCGCCCTGCTGTACAAGACGTCTTGCCTCTGAAATTGAGGGAGCAAGTCCAGCCTTTACGACGAGTGTAAGAAGTCCCATTGCACCGTCTGTAAGCTCTGCAGAATCAATCTCAACTGTGGGCATATTCTCATCATTTCCGCCGCCGCCAAAAAGTGCCTTTGCCGCAGCTTTAGCCTTTTCAGCCTCATCCTCGCCGTGAACAAGCTTTGTAAGCTCATAAGCAAGAAGCTCCTTAGCTGCGTTGAACTGTGCGCCCTCCATTGTCTTTTCCATTTCCTCGATTTCCTCAACGGGAACAAATGTAAGCATTTTCAAGCACTTGATAACGTCAGCGTCAGCAACGTTTCTCCAGTACTGGAAAAACTCGTAAGGAGTTGTCTTTTCGGGGTCAAGCCATACTGCGCCCTTTTCAGTCTTACCCATTTTCTTGCCCTCTGAATTGAGGAGAAGTGTAATTGTCATTGCATATGCATCCTTGCCAAGCTTACGGCGGATAAGCTCTGTACCGCCAAGCATATTTGCCCACTGGTCATCTCCGCCGAACTGCATATTACAGCCGTACTTCTGGAAAAGCTCCATAAAGTCGTAGCTCTGCATAATCATATAGTTGAATTCAAGGAATGTAAGACCTCTCTCCATACGCTGCTTGTAGCACTCATGGGAGAGCATTCTGTTTACGCTGAAATGTGCGCCAACGTCGCGGAGAAGCTCAACATAATTGAGATTCATAAGCCAGTCAGCGTTATTTACAACAATTGCTTTATCCTCTGAAAAGTCGATGAAACGGCTCATCTGCTTCTTGAAACAGTCAACATTGTGCTGAATTGTTTCGGGTGTCATCATTTTACGCATATCTGTCTTACCTGAGGGGTCGCCAATCATAGCTGTACCGCCGCCGATGAGAACAATAGGCTTGTTGCCTGCCATCTGTAAACGCTTCATAAGGCAAAGAGCCATAAAGTGTCCTACGTGGAGAGAATCTGCTGTGGGGTCAAATCCAATGTAGAAAGTAGCCTTTCCAGCGTTTACAAGCTCCTCGATTTCCTTTTCATCGGTCAGCTGTGCAAGCAAACCTCTTCGTCTGAGTTCTTCAAATGTAGTCATAATTTTTATTCTCCTTTACATTATTTTCATTTCCATATTATATGTGCGTGGAACAAATCCCATTTCTGAGTAAAATCCAACTGCCTTATGGTTTCTGCACCACACTCCAAGCTCAACCGACTGACAATTTTTTTCAGCGGCAAGCTTTTTGATATAGGTTATAAGTCCTGTTCCAATTCCTTTACGTCTGAATTTTTCATTGACAGCTAATTGCTCTATATGGCATTTCCTGAACCTATGATTTAAAGGCTCGCCTTTTTCAACAAAGTAAATTAACGCATATCCTGCAATTATCGAATTATATTCGCTCACAATTACTGTGATTTCCTCATTTTTCAGAATATTTTCAATATCTGTGGTGAAAAAATCATCGCTCGGCATTTTGTAGTAATCACTTCTCATATTACAGTGAACACTATGAAGCTGCCTGTAAATCTCTGCAAGCTGCGGAACATCTGACATTCTGGCTTTTCTTATCATAAAATTCATCTCACTTTTCTTAATTTAAAATGAAAGTGAAACATAAGCGATGAAATCTTTTGCAGATTTCACGGATATCACCGCCTTTCAGAAATTTTCTTTATAAATTTTCTTCAATATATCTGAAATAATCCTTGCGGACTATCAGTTCACGGTTATTCTTGAACCACTCATATGATTCTTTCAAGCCCGTTTCAAGGGGCTTCAAATCGGACAGTAGTTCAGTCTGTCTTGTTACATCAAGATAATATTCATAATCTCTGAACGGAAAATACTGTCTCTGTTCGTACTCAGCTGAAATATAGCGTATATCGGGAGTTTTTCCCAGTATACCGTAACATAGCTTAACCCATTCAGCCGCATTTATCGCCTGTACGTTGCCCGAATTTATAATGCGATAATCAGGCCTTTTCTCAACAATAGCTTCAATAAGCCTACACAAATCCTCAACATCAAAAAACTGGAGTTTTAAACTGCCGTCTTTCGGCATATAAAATGGCATATCCTTTTCAGCACATTCAAATACAAAAGCCTCACGGTAAAGATTATTCATTTTGCCGTAAAGATATGGCGGACGGATTATATAAGCTTTCCGCAGATTTTCAAGGAGATATTCTTCTGCCTCGATTTTATTTGTGCCATATGCCTCCCAATGGATATTAAAGCCTGTTTTCATATCCTCTTTAAATGGCTGAGGCAGGGTTTCGGGATAAACTGCACTTGAGCTTATCATTACATAATCGCCGAAATTACCAAGAGCGTTTAATAAATCCTTTACATCGTCTTTATTATAAGAGGTAACATCAACCACAAGGTCAAACTGGATATCTTTCAGCTTATCACCAAGATAATGACGGTCACTATTAATAAGGTGTACTCCCTCCGACTGCGGACGGCTATTTCTGTTGAGGACATAAACCTCGTGTCCTCTTTTGACGAAATATTCGGCTGTGTATCGGCTTACAAAGACTGTTCCACCTGTTACAAGAATTTTCATAATAATTCCCCCCCTTAGAAAAACGAAAGCTGCATATCCCCATAGCCCATTTTATAGGCGGAAATAATGCTTTTCATATTATAAAGTACACCATATCTGTCGCAGTCCTCTGTAAAGATTTTCCAGAGCTTGTTCATATTTGGACTGACACATTCATAGCTGTTGCCATAATAGCTGATATACTGCTGTCTGAAGTTGCTGTCGGGGAACCGCTTGTCCAGTTCATTTAGAAAATGCTCTCGCTGATTTGTCCGCAAAGTTACTCCGAAAAAAGGATAAATACACCGAACTCCGCATTGATGTGCAGTACGGACAATATTTCTGATATTCTCTTCGCTGTCCTCAATAAATGGCAGAACAGGCATAAGAGTTATCCCCGTAAAAAGTCCGCTGTCAGACATTTTCGCCAATGCCTCAAATCTCTCCGATGCAACTGAAACATTCGGCTCGATTATACGGCATAAATCATCGTCAGCTGTAGTAATTGTCATTTTACAAAGCACAGGTGAGTTTTCGGCAATCTCCTTATATACGTCAATATCTCTTGTTATAAGCGAGCTTTTGGTAACTACAGTAATACCAAAACCATTTGCAGAAATCAGCTCCAGAGCGTGACGGGTAAGCAGTTCTGTCTTTTCAAAGGGATTATACGGATCACTCATTGCTCCCGTGCCGATAATTCCCGATCTGATTTTCCTCCGCAGTTCATCACGGAGAATTTCAAGAGCGTTTTCCTTTGCCTTTACAGTATCGAAATCCTCAACGTGGTAGCACTCTGAACGGCTGTCGCAATAAATACACCCGTGACAGCAGCCGCGATATAAATTCATATTATAATCATTGCCGAACCATTCCGATGTTTTATTCTTTTGTAGAATAGTCTTTACAGGTACTGTTTTCATATAATCACCGTATATATCCTAAATAAAAATCCCCGTACAGTAAAAACTGTACGAGGACGAAATTACTCGTGGTACCACCTCGGTTCATCGGGGGAACACCCGACCTCAAAGGCTATAACGCGCCGAACCGTCCCTGCTTACTTGGTTTCAACAAGGAAACTCCCGAATGTAATTCTCTGTGATACCCTACTTTCTCACACCAACCGAAAGCTCTCTGAACAGGCATATTCCCACAGGTTTTATTCGTTCACCGTTTTTTATATGATAACATATAATAGAGAAATTGTCAAGGTTTTTTTAAATTAAATCATAAAAATATATACTCTCCTATTGACAATTTATTACAAATGTTGTATAATATTATATGTTAACGCTGATGTGGCACAGTCGGTAGCGCAACGCCTTGGTAAGGCGTAGGTCGTCGGTTCAAGTCCGATCATCAGCTCCATACTTTTGGACGCAAAACAGGCACATTCTCGATTTCGGGAGTGTGCTTGTTTTTTTGCCGTATGCAGTTCAGGGCACTGTTGGCATAAAAAATGCTAAAAATCAGATAAGAAAGGGTTCTTTTAAGAGAAAGCAAATATTGCAAACGTCATTCAAATTTCAAGGTTGGCTTATACATTTGATAACGAAGTCAAAATGATGATTCTCCCACCGATCCATTAATATAATCTTCCACGAATTCGTTCACATCACAATAGAATTTTACATATAAATCACAACTATGATAAGTTTTTTCATATTCGTCTAAAAAGGAATCAACAGCTTTTGTATTATCTGCAAGACAATTAGGTTCAAAATTTTCCATTAAATCTACATAGTTGATATTAATTACAGATGAAATATCTGAAATCATATGCTGCAATGAACACATATTTACAAATATGGAAAAAACATCGTTACATTCAGCAGCTTCTTCAACTTTGTTTCGCCAGTTTGAATACATTTCCTCATATGTACCGCGTATTGCATCTCTCGTTGGTAAGGCTCTCATTCTTTTCCTTGATGTATAATTTTCAGCATACAATATAATGTCTCTTGCAAGGGTTCGTATTTCGCAGATATCCATACTTTCAGAGATTTTTTTCATATTATCTGTAAAAACATTATCAAGTGAAAATTGAGAAAGCTCATCAAAAAAGCGCTTTATTCCACGTTTAAAATATGTACTATGATAAATCATTATTGCATCTGCAAGAGAAAGCATTATATCGCAAGCGCTCACTCTTATATGTCCTATATCATCATTCAGACAAATATTAGCAAAGGAAATTTTTGCCTTTTCTATTAATTCATCAACCCTTTTGTATCGTTCATCAGAACACAAGAAAAGCTTTACTTTCTCTCTTAAACGGCAAAGCTCATCATAAGCTTGCTGATTTTTTATGTAAATAATCTTCGAATCCATAAGCTTTGAAAGATGTGCATTATGGCATTCAGAATCATACCTTAGCCCGTCAAAAGTTGTACCGTATAAATCGTAGCCTATTTTGCTATCATTAAGAATAAAACCAGTTGCCAACTTATATCCGTCATCATCATTGATCAATATTAACAGATCTAAATCAGATTTTTCATATACATCTCCTGTTGCCATAGAGCCGTAAATTCCTATTAAAGCCAAGGAATCAGGACATACCTTTTTTGCTTTTGTTATAATACTATCAATTATTTTCTCATTGACATAGTTCATATAATACTTCCTTCCTATAAAGTTAAACGGCTAATGATATACAATCAAAAGCCGTTTATATTTATTACATATTTACAATCTGATTAACAGCAGGGTCAATCCAATCGCCTTCATAAAGTTCAATTGTACCTTGGTCGCAGTGTTTAGCAAGCTCAGGAGCAATTGGAATCTGTGCAATTACAGGGATACCATATTCCTTTGCAATATCCTCAATATGACTATCTCCATAAATTTTATGCTTTTTACCACAATCGGGGCACTCAAAATAGCTCATATTCTCAACAATACCAATAATCGGAATATTCATAAGCTTTGCCATTTTTACTGCCTTTTCAACTATCATAGAAACAAGCTCCTGAGGAGATGTTACAATTACAATTCCGTCAACGGGAATAGACTGAAAAACAGTGAGTGGAACATCGCCTGTTCCAGGAGGCATATCGACAAAAAGATAATCAACGTCCTTCCAGATAACGTCTGTCCAAAACTGCTTTACAACACCTGCGATTACAGGTCCTCTCCATACAACAGGGTCGGACTCATTTTCAAGAAGAAGATTAATTGACATAACATCAATGCCCATTTTACTCTTGCTTGGGATAATTCCAAACTCACAAGCATCTGCTTTACCGTGAATACCGAATGCCTTTGGAATTGAAGGACCTGTTATATCAGCATCAAGAAGGCCAACAGTCTTCCCCATTCTCTGCATACCTACAGCTAACAAAGATGAAACCATAGTTTTACCTACGCCGCCCTTACCACTGACAATACCGATTACCTTGCCAATTTTGCTCATTTCATTAGGTTTCTCGATAAGGCTCTGTGGCTCTTTTCTACTTGCACAATCGCTTCCGCAAGTAGAACAGTTGTGTGTACATTCACTCATTTTCATAACTCCTTTAAATAATAATCATTACTTTTATATTATACCCCATTTTAAGGAAATAGTCAATAGCTTATCAATGAAAACCCACGGTATTTCAACGAGTAAAAAAATTATGAACAAAAAGAAGACAAAAGGCTAAAAATATGGTATAATAAAATAAAAAAGGAGCCAATACCATGAAAAAGCTGAGTCTGGAAGAAATACTTGAAGGAATCGATGATACCCGAAGAAAAAACAGCGTGATTTATCCGCTGCATGAAGTGCTTTTTATTATTCTTACAGCCATAATATGCGGAGCAACAACATATGCAAGAATAGAAATGTTTGCACACAGCAGAAAAGAATGGTTGAAAAAATATCTTAAACTTGAAAACGGTATACCGGATGCAAATACATTCAGATATGTGATGATGAAAATCACACCACAAAAGGTACATCTGATGTTTACTGAATGGATGAAAACAATTATTCCTAACGCTAAAGGAGTAATTGCGATAGACGGTAAACAAGCACGTAGAACAGGTGATGAGCAAAAACGTCCATTACATGTTGTAAGTGCATTTGCTCATGAATTCGGATTAGTTCTCGGACAGCTTGCATGCGACGAAAAAAGCAACGAAATAACAGCTATTCCACAATTGCTTGAAACACTTGAAATAACAGGGTGCATTGTAACAATTGATGCTATGGGAACACAAACAGAAATAGCGAAAAAAATTCGTGAAGGTGGTGCAGATTACATTCTTTCATTAAAAAGTAATCAGCTCAATTTATACAATGATGTGAAACTTTTTATGGATGAATATTGCAAAGATTCAGAAGCTAAAGAGAAAGAAATATACGCTCATACCTCAGACAACTCGCATGGCAGACTGGAAAAACGAGAGTGTTATGTCTGCCATGATATAGGATGGCTTAACAATCGTGAAAAGTGGATAAATTTATACGGTATAGGAATGATAGTATCCACAGTAGAGGAAAAAGGGCGAAAATCAGAACAACGTCATTATTTTATTTACAGTTGTCCTAATCTTACTGCTGACGAACTTATGAAAGCCAAAAGAGCTCATTGGGGTATTGAAAATTCATTGCATTGGGTACTTGATATATCTTTCAGAGAAGATGAAAGCAGAGCAAGAAAAGATTACTCCGCTGAAAATTTTAACGCATTAAGACAATTCGCCTATAACATTTTAAAGGCTGACACTTCATTTAAAGGCAGTTTCCCTGATAAACAATTCAAGTGTATGCTTGAGCCGAATTTTCTTGATTCCATTTTGTTAAACGCTTTTTGTTCATAATTTGTTTACTCGTTGAAATACCGTGAATGAAAACCCGCGCAAAACTGTTGTATAACAGACATTGCACGGGTTTTGTTTTATTTAAGGTTAATATACTGTGTTATATCGTCTCTCATGCGGATAACCTCACGACGAGCTGCCTTTGCAAAATCACGCTCATCACAGCCCTCTTTCTGATATGCACACATAACAGCACGGCTTGAATTGACAATTGCACCAAGACCATTCTTATCAAAACCGCCTTTTAAGCCTTCTGCACCGCCGCCCTGTGCACCATAACCAGGTACGAGGAACATTGTATGGGGAAGTCTCTTTCTCAACTCTGTAAGCATTTCAGGATATGTAGCACCTACTACAGCACCTACCGCTGAATAGCCATACTTACCGATTGTGTCAGCTCCCCACATTTCACAAAGATCACCCATTTTAGCGTAAATAGGTGTACCATCCTCAAGTTTTAAATCCTGTAACTCGCCGCTTGATGGGTTTGAAGTCTTAACAAGTACATAGATACCCTTATCTTTTTCCTTGCAAACTTTAAGAAGAGGTGCAATACCATCTGTACCGAGATAACCGTTTACTGTAAGAGCGTCAGCACCGAAAGCCTCAGAAACATTATCCCCTACCGCTGTAGTTCCAAGATGTGCGTTTGTATAAGCCTCCATTGTAGCACCGATATCGTTACGCTTGCCATCTGTAATAACAAACATACCCTTGAGTTTTGCATAGCGAATCGTCTTTTCCAACGCTCTTATACCGTAGTGACCGTACATTTCATAATATGCAGCCTGAGGCTTAATAGCAGGAACTACATCGCATATTTCATCAATAATAGCCTGATTGAAGTCGTAAATTGCCTTTGCAGCAGCTTTAAGAGTCAGCCCATCCTCAACGAGATAACGTCTGCGGATAAATTCTGGAACGTATTCCAGCTTAGGATCAAGACCTACAACTGTAGGATTTTTCAATTCAATAATTTTCTCAATAAGTCTGTCAAATGACATTTTTATTCCTCCTGTAAAATATATTTTATGGCATAAGCCTTTTTATCTTCCGTCGTATCTGATAACACCCTTAGAAATTGTAACAAGCGATTTACCAGTCAGCATTTGTCCCTTGAATACAGAATTTTTCGATATAGAATGGAGCTTTTCTGGGTCAACAGTCCATTTCTTGTTTATATCAACAATTACAAGGTCAGCTGTATTTCCCTTTGCGATTGCAGGTATTTCAAGTCCAAGAATTCTTCTCGGATTAACACACATAAGCTCCACAAGCTTATTAAGTGTGATTTCTCCTGTATGATATAATGCTGTAAGAGTTGCAGCCAATGATGTTTCGAGACCAAGAACACCATTGGGAGCTTTTTCAAAATCAGCCTTTTCTTCTGGAGTATGAGGAGCGTGGTCAGTTATAATACAATCAATTGTGCCATCCTTTATACCCTCTATTATAGCCTTTACATCTTCGTCAGTGCGAAGCGGTGGATTCATTCTATAATCAGCGTCGCGCTTTTCAAGAAGCTTATCAGTAAACATAAAATAATGAGGTGCTGTTTCGCAGGTAACTTTTACACCCTTTGATTTTGCAAAACGAATCATTTCCGTGCTGCCTTTTGTAGAAACGTGGCATATATGTATTCTTGCGTCAACCGATTCAGCAAGTATCATTTCACGAGCTGTTATATAGTCTTCGGAAGCACGATCCATACCTTTTACTCCAAGCTTTTCTGATATTTCTCCTTTATTCATAATGCCGCCGTCAATTATACTTAAATCCTCACAATGTGAAGCTACAAGAAGACCGTTTTGCTTCGAAAGCTCCAGAGCCTTACGCATCATTCCAGCATTCTCAACAGGTCTGCCGTCATCAGAAATACAAATGCAGCCCGCTGCTTTTAAAGCTTCATAATCACAAAGACCATTTCCGCTCATTGCGCCTGTGATACAACCAACAGGGTAAACGTCAACGCCAGTATCCGCAGATTTGTCAATAACATATCGGATTGTTTCGGGGTTATCGCAGATAGGCTTTGTATTAGGCATTGCAAGAACTCCTGTAACACCTCCTGCCAATGCCGCTGAACAGCCTGTTTCAATTGTTTCCTTATAAGTGAAACCTGGGTCACGAAGATGAACGTGCATATCAAACAAAGATGGCATAATAACAAGACCTGCTCCGTCAATTACTTCATTAGCCTGAACAGATATATTTTCTGCAATATCAGAAATTCTTCCGTCTGCAACTAAAATATCTGTAACAAAATCATTTTCCACATCAATAGCACGGATATTTTTTATGAGAATCCTCGACATAACTCCTCCTATTCAGTTAAACGGCAAAAATACGGAATAAAAGCCTGTCCGAGGTTCAGACAGGCTTTATTAACACTACTCGTAAACCTCAAAAGCCGATTAACAGGTGTTTTATTTATTATAACATATTTCAGCACAAATGTAAAGTCTTTTCAGCGTTTCTTTTTCTTAGATTTCTTATCTTTCTTTTTACCGAATTTAAGCTTCAGAAGCGTAACACCAACTACAGCGGCAGCACTTAATGCTATTTCAGCTATTTCCTGCTTATTGGATTTCTCGGTTGTCTGTGCTTTATGTAGCTCTTTTACGTTGGTATTTCCTACCATTTTATCTGTTCCGAATCCAAACGAAAACTTTTCTGTTTCTTTGCTGAACTCCATATTAAACCTCCTTTTTCGGTTCTGCAATAAGGAATTTAATTTTTTTGCCCTCATCACTGAACATTTTTTCATGTTCTGTTACATAATTCTCAATACCACTTTCGTTATGTAAATCGAAAGTTTTGAATTTAATTGTATACCCTGCTTCTTCAAAATATTCAAAGGACTCCTCAAAAAGCTCGTCGTCATCTGTCTTAAACCAAAGTTCTCCTTTAAGGAATTTTTTATAGTTAAGAAGCTGTCTTGTATGCGTAAGACGACGTTTCTTATGCTTTCCTTTTGGCCAGGGATTACAGAAGTTTATGAAAATTCTGTCAGCTCTATCGTTTTCATCCCAGGCAAGATCAATGCGCTCAATATTCTGAATTGCAACACGTACATTATCGGGAGTACGCCCTGCTGCTTCATATGCATATTCAAGCTTTCTCTTTGCAAGAACAAGCATTTCATTCTTTATATCCATTGCAATAAAATTAACTTCGGGATGTGCAGGGGCAATCTGTGAAATAAATCCGCCTTTCCCACAACCAAGTTCAATGTAAAGAGGTCGTTCAGGATCAGAAAAAAGTTCTGTCCACTTACCTTTTTGCTCAACAGAGGATTTCACATAAAAATTGCACGCTTCAAGTTCGGGCTTAGCCCAAGGTTTATGTCTTATTCTCATAAATACTCCTTTAATCTGTGCTGTTATATTGGTTACATAAAACAGCTCTTTCTTAATTCATTACTTATTATTATACCACATCTGAATTAATTTTCCAACCCTTTTTTGAAAATTATTGGAAATTTATTTTCCACACTTGACATATCAACAGAAAAAGGATATAATTAATGTGTATGTATAAATCATTCCAACAAAATTATTCTGCGTATATTTTAAAGGAGAATAAATATGAGAAAGAAAATTTTGGGACTACTTACAGGCACAGCTCTTATGCTAAGTCTTTCAGTTGCTCCTTTTTGTGCCAATGCTGCAACTCCCGAAGAAGCTGCCGCACTTGCACGTTCTATGGGGCTTCCTGAAAGCCTTATACAGGCAGGCTGGAACAAATATTACGAAGATCCAGATATGTATCCCCCAGAGCTTATTGACAGCTATATGGCAACATTAAGAGGTATGAATCAGGAAATGATTGATCAGTTGCTTATAGATAACGGTATAAGTCAGGTTACTCCCCCAGCACCTATTATTACTACAGCTACCCCATCGTCTACAGAAAGCACTATAACAACAACCGTTTCAGTTGCAGATGGAGAAAGCTCCAAAGGAAATAATAACTCATCAGAAGATGCTGGAAACACATCTAAAGATGATAATATAACAATTACACTACCTAACGGCTCAACATTTGACCGAATAAGCTCAAAAGAATTTGCAGCTATGAGCCTTGATGAAAAAAGAGCATATATTGCTTCTTTGACTCCTGAACAAAGAACAGCTTTTCTCAATAATATGTCACCTGAAGATTACAAAAGCCTTTTAAAACACCTTCCTATTGATAACAAAGCAGAAATAATTGATGGTATGGCTGATATTACAAGTCAGCTTGGTCTTACGCTGAGCGTTGAGGAGCTTACGGATAGTAATATTGTACTTTCCATGAAAGATGAAGACGGTAAACTTGTGGCATTAAGTGCAGCCAGCGATACCGTTGCTGCTACAGGTTATGACCGCCGTGGTATTCTTGCACTTGCAGCTGCAATTACTTCATTAGGAATATTCGGAACTGCTTTTGTAATTAAAAAATCATTTAGCAATAAAGAGGTCTGAAATGGAAGAAAAGAAGAAATCCCAAAACAACATTGCACTATATATCATTACTCCAGTTATGATGAGTGTAATATGTGCAGGAATTACTATAGCTGCTGCAATTAAACCAGCTGATAAAATAAAAACTTATACGAATATTGCTTTTATGGACAGCCTCAAATCAAATCCACTCAACGAAGATTCAGGACTTATTATAAAAGATAATGACATTATTATGGACTACAGCGGCAAAACCTCGGAAACAGGCGAGCCTGATCGTCCCGATTTCGGAGAATTATACGCTATTGTAAGCACAAAATCACTTGGTATAAACGTCCCTATTTACTGGGGTACAACTACAGAACTCCTTGAACGTGGAGCTTGTCAGTCATCAAGTTCAGCCGTATTCGGTGCAAACGGAAATTCAGTAGTATCCGCACACGTTGACACATATTTTGCCGATCTAAATAACATCCAAAAAGGTGATATTGTAGATGTTTATACCAATTACGGAAAGTTCACCTATACAGTAACAGAACCTATAGAATTCAGCAGTAAAGATAAAAAATACATTGTTCCGAGTGAAGAAAATAAATTGACAATCTACACCTGTAAGCGTGATTTACTTGGCGCCTCCGACAGACGTATCGGTGCTGTATGCGAATTGACAGCGAAGGAATTCTATACTGAAAAGGAGGGCGAATAATATGAAAAGTAAAGCATCTTATATAAGCTCTTTTATTACAACTCTCCTGCTTGTTTTCACACTTATAGCTTCGGTAGGATGTATTACAGCCGATAAATTTGCAACAGAACAAAACTTCATAAACCTCACAGAAAAAAAGGAAATCAGCAGCATTGTCCATAAAGAGCTTGAAAAGTATTTTACTGAAAAATACGCTGATACAGGTATTCCGGTTGAGGTTTATATGAATAGTATCAGTGAAGAATATCTCCGTATGGTTATAAAAAACAGAATTGACTACGGATTTGCTAAACTGAATGGCGATGATTCAAAAAAACACACAGATGTTCCTGTAAATACTGACCTTGATAACAGCATAACAACATATTTTGAGGAATACGCTAAAAGCACGAATTATGAAATAAAAGATGAAAACGATCCATATTATGGGAAACTTGCAGCTGCAAAAAAAAATGCACAAGCTGCGTTAGAAGAGTACTGCGATGTATTCAAATTCAATGCTCTGATTAAGCACGGAATTATCAGCAAGGTAAAACCCGTATTTATTAAACTTGATATAATAAAAATTATATGTATCGGTACTTCAGCTTTTCTTGCTATATTACTTCTGGTATGCAATTTCAAACGTGTTAGAGATGCATTATACTGGGTTGGCACGGGTTCAATATGTGCAGGTGTACTTGGCTGTATTCCCTGTATATATCTGTTAAATACTGACTATTTTTCATCATTTACAATCAAACAGCCGCAGATTTATATCTCGTATACAACAGCATTGAGTTCATTTACAGAAAGTGTACTTTTCGCTTTCATTATGCTCATTACAGCAGCTGTAGCAGTCTATTTTCTTTATGGAATAATATCAGTATTCACTAAAGAGAAATCTTCAGAATAAGCAAACTCTAAATTCCGATTTGTTAATTTTTAGTAAATATTTTCAAAATTCTATTGACTTTTGAAAATATTTAGTATATAATAATCATGTTAAAGAAAATTCGTAAAACTTTTTCTGTAAAGTTTTATGAATACGAAAGGAAATAAGGTTTATGAAAAACTCAAAAAAACATCAACTTAACCCAATGGTAATACGTATAGTTGGAATACTTCTTTTCATTTCCACACTTGTTGCTCAAGGACAGATATCCAGAAGAATAGGTGCTGGTGCTCTTCCACAGGCAGCATCTGGTGGTGTAAATGGTATCATTTCACAGATTCAGGTACTTATTGCCGTTGCTATGGTTGTTATGATTCCTAAAAAAGGTATCTTTACATCACTTGTAATGTGTATAGTCAACTCCCTTTACATCCTTGTATTCGGCGTTATTGTAAGCCATAACCCTGGTGCTGCTCCTGGTGTTATCTCACCACTTATCACAATTGTCGTATGCACACTCATCCACTACTACTCAATGCAATCTATCAAAGCACAGGAAGAGCTTGAAAAACAAAATGAAGATCTTATTGAAACAAATGATGAAATAACCAAGGAAGGTCAACGTCTTTCACGTATCGTATATAACGATAATCTTACAGGTCTTTTCAATAAGGAAATGTTCGCAGTAAAGCTTGATGAACTTATAAAAAGTGAGGAAAAAACTCCATTTACTGTTGTGTATACTGAAATAAACGATTTTGATAAAATTGTTAAATCCCGCGATAATGAAAGCGGAGATATGATTCTTACAACATTTGCTTACCGTTTACATAATTTCTGCGGTAATTCAGGCACTGTTGCAAGAATCCGCGGTGCAAGATTTGCTCTTATTATTACAGGTCAGAGAAGCAGAGAGTCTGTTTCAAGCTACATTAGTGACCTCAACGCAGAAGTTTGTGAACCAATTGCTCTTGGTGACGGACTCCAGGAAATCACTGTAAGCTCAGGTATAACCCATTTCCCAAGAGATGGTAAGACATCCGAAGATCTTATGAAGAATGCTGACAGTGCGGCAGATTATGCAATCGAAAAAGGTAACAGTTCCTTGTACTTCTTTAGTTAAATACTAATTCAGGGTGTTGGGTATAATGTCCAATACCCTGATTTTTTTACTAAACATAATAGGCTTTACATCTTGAAAGTCTAATATCATATAAATTCCAAATATTACTATAAAAATATTGCAATTTATTTCATATTTTGCAAAAAAACACTTGAAATTTTACATAGGATATGGTATAATAAATAAGGAGTTTTTGTATAATATCGACTAAATAAGTTTGTTGTTTTAAATTTTACATTTTTTTATAACAAATCAATCATACTCCCACAGCATCGTCCTAAAGCGTTAATAAAAAAACAGCTTAAATAACAATGTTTTTTATTTATTTTAAACATTGTAATTCATACAAAAATATGTTACAATATAGAGAGGTACTTTTTTACCTTTTATATATTAAATTCTATCTTAATATTAATTTTGGGTATTATAGCATATGTGATATGCTTGAATAATAATTAAAAGGAGAATGAAATATGGCTGATACGCTCTTTATTAAAGCTACTGCATTCTGCGGTTACGACAAAGCAGATGTAGATAAAAGACTTGAAACTCTTTATTCGCTTATATATAACTTAAAAAATGAAATTCGTGAGAATAAGCAGATAATTAAAAAATATGAAGAAGGTTACAGTCAGGACAAAGCTTATGAAAACGCTCTTGCTGTAGAAAGAGCTCAGCTTACACAGCTTCAGGTTAAAAATGAAAATCTTTCTGAGAAGAACAAAGCTCGTAAGGAAGAATTAAATATCAAAGAACAGGAAAATACAAAACTCCGTGAAGAAATCGAAACCCTCAAGGCTGAGGTTGAAGAACTCAGACTGAAACAACTTGCTTTAAAAAATAATGATACGGAAGACCTCGGAATCATCTTCATAGAAGCAAAAAAATCCAGAGATCTCATTGTTAATAACGCGAAGCAGGAAGCTTCTTCTTATAAAGATGAAGCAAAAAAATTCGCTGAAGGCCTTATTGCGGAAACAAACGAAAAAGTTGAAAAGCTTATAAAAGATGCTGAGCAAAAAGCTGCCGATATTATTGCTACTGCAGAAGAAAAAAATAAAAAGCTTGTGGAAACTGAAAATACTCTTAAAGAAAATATTCTGACAAATATGAGTAATCTTGATGCAGAAATAAAGAATATCAAGTCAGTTTTAGATGAATTCAATTTAAAAACTTCTTCTTTCATAGTTGATTCAGAAGTTCTTCTTTCCGGTGTACAGGACAAACTTAATAACATTAACGAAGAAGTACCCGAGGAAAATACTGAAACTAAAAACGCTTCTGATGAGAAAACTGACGAAGACAAAAACAACACTGAAATAAATGTTGCAGATGAAAACGAGGAATTAAAACCTGCTTCTGATAATTCTTCTAAAAATGAAAGCGGAATAAATCTCGAAGATCTTTTAAAACAGGCAAATGAGTTAAACGCTGTTTGATTTACATCAGATATTCACAATGCGTTTGCGTTCATCTAATTAGGTTAATATAAATTTGAGGAGAACAGATAAATGAATGATATAATTGTTGTTAAACCTGAAAAATGTGTCGGATGTAATGCTTGTATCCGCAACTGTCCCGCTCCTGAGGCAAATATTACAAAAATGCTTGAAGATGGCAGATTTATTACATCAATTAATTCCGACAAGTGTATTGCCTGCGGACAGTGTCTTAAGGCATGTACTCACGGTGCAAGAGATTATATTGATGATACAAGAGTATGTATGCAGCGTCTGGAAAAAGACAAAACCATTATACTTGTGTCCCCTGCTATCAGAACTGTTTTCCCCACTCGCTGGGTAGGTATACTTGACTGGTTCAAAAGCAAGGGCTGTGTAATCTACGACATCGCTTTTGGTGCTGATATCTGCACTTGGGCGCATCTTCGTACATTAGACAGTCATAAAGTAGGAAAAATGATATCTCAGCCATGTGCTGCTGTAGTAAACTATATTGAAAGATACCAGCCATCACTCATAAAAAATCTTTCACCTGTTCATAGTCCTGTTGCTTGTGCAGTTGCTTACATAAAAAAATACCTCAGAAGAACAAATCCTATCGCAGTTCTTACTCCCTGTTTAGCACAGAAGAATGAGTTTATTGAGACTGGTCTTGTAGAGTATAATGTAACATTTAACAAGCTTATGGAGTATTTTGATGCCAACGGCGTTGTTATCCATACAAATTCCGATGAAGAGTATGAATATAAATTTGATGATCAGCAGGGACAGATGGGTACTATTTACACACGTCCCGGCGGTTTCAAGGATAATCTCCTTATTCACAATCCAGAACTTGATATATTAAGTTCTGAGGGTGTTAACAGGGTTTACAGTGAAATTGATCTCTATGCAAATACAAAGGATTCAAAACGTCCTGAAATATTTGATGTTCTTTCGTGTGAATTTGGTTGTAATATGGGTCCTGCTGCTGAGGGAAAGTATTCTCCTTTTGAAATAATGAATTATATGAAAAATATCGAAAGGGAAGCAAAGAAAAGTCGTAAGACAAGCGTTTTCCGTCAAGGTGAAGATAAACTTTTCAAAAAATTTGACGAAGAGCTTCAGCTTGATGATTTTATTAGAACATATAAATCTCAGTCTCCCTCCCCTATTCCATCTGATAAGCAACTCGATGCAGTTTTCAAGCTTATGGGTAAAAATTCAGAAGCTGACAAATGCTACGACTGTCGTGCTTGTGGATATGATTCCTGCCGTGATATGGCAACCGCTGTATGCCGCGGACTCAACACTCCCAATAATTGTATTGTTCATTCAAGAAGTATATTAGTTGAACGTCAGAATGAACTTATTTCTAATCACGAAAAATACACTGAAATCACTAATAGATGTCGAGATTTTTCTGAGGAATTACAGGATAAAATGCATAATATCAAGACAAGTCTTGATACTATAGGTGATTCTACAAATAAAACTGGCGAACGTTCAAAAGTTGTAAACGACCTTATTACAAATATTATCACCTTCTGCAAGAATAACGAGACTCTTAATGCAGATGGGATCAATCAGATGATTGTTATCCTTGAAACTACTCTTAAAGCTTTCAAAGCTTTTGACGAAAATATCGATACAACAAATGAAAGCTCTGATGAAATAACTAAGTCAATTTCAGAAATTAAGGAAACTATTGAAAATATCAATAAAACTTTAAATGAAACAACAAATATGAGTATTTCCAAATAAACTACGAGGAGAATTGCTATGCAGTGCGAAATCTGCTTTTCCGAGCTTAAAGATAAAGCTCGTTCCTGCAGCAATTGCGGAGCTCCTGTTCCGCAGAATGTTGAAGGCTTTGAGAATACAATTGAAATACAGCGTATCCTGTATAATCTTATTATAGAGAATTTTAGCTTGAAACCTGTAAATGTAAGGGAACTTCAGGCTCTGCTGATGGATTATCTTTCAGAATACAGAGCTGAATGCCGCCTTCTTATCTATACCATCAGAGCGGGCGTTCTCCAGAATATGCTTGTTGAGGAGGATAGAAGCATTGCAATTATGCGTGCAAGAAGCTTCCTTATCAGTGAATGTTTCATCTCGGAACAGGCAGCTGAATTTGTTCTTGCCTGCCTTACATATATGCTAAAATGGGAATTTGAACCACAAATATATCAAGTTGAAACTGTTGCAGTTCAAACAGCTGCTCCTGTAGAGGAATCTGCTGTAAAATCACACGTAACAGTGAATATTGATGCTGTTGTTTTCCGTCCAATAGACGCTGTAAAGTTTAAATTTTCAAAGCACGTTGTACTGCACAAAGATTATACAAAAATTGAAGGTTTTTCATTCGATAAATTCTCCTCAATGCGTAGTATAAAGCTTCCTTTGACGCTTATTGCAATTGAAGAATACGCCTTTTCAGGATGTAAGCATCTGCGTTCTGTAGAATTGCCTGATTCCCTGCGTATCATTCGTCAGGGTGCATTCAGCCAATGCTCGAAACTGGAATCAATCAAAATCCCTACAGGTGTATTGGAAATTGAGGAAAATACATTCCTCTGCTGTGAGTCACTAACAATGGCTGATATACCGCCTACTGTTACAAGTATAGGTGTACAGGCTTTTTCAGGCTGTGAGAAGCTCTCAATGATTTATATGCCCGACAGCGTTAAGTTTATTGATGAAAACGCATTTCTCTATTGTCCACAGCTTACAGTTAAGTGCTATGAGAATTCTTATGCGCATAAATATTGCTTAAGTCACAATATAAATTGTAAGACAGTACCTATGGGTATGGATCTTTATAATAGCGTTATATTCTGAAAGAGAGGAGTAAATTCAAATGATTGAACTTAAATTCGGACAGCAGATTGATATGGAATTTGGCGGTAAAGCCAAGGTTCTTAAAAAAATCGGCAGCGGTGGTCAGGGAAGCGTTTATCTTGTCGAATTCAATGGTATGGAATGGGCGTTAAAATGGTACGACGTTGATAAAATCAAAAGACCAAAAGATTTCCGTGAAAATCTTCGCAGTAATATTGCAGATGGCCCACCAAGTAACCGTTTTCTTTGGCCCAAATATCTTACAAAGGAAACTCCTGATGGCGGTTTTGGATATCTTATGGATCTCAAGCCTGAAAGTTTTGATTCCTTTGTGGATATTCTTAATACATACAAACTTGTAATTGATCCTCTTACAGGTAAGGCTGTAAAAAAATCCGTACGTTTTGCAAACTTATATGCTATGGTTACAGCTGTAATAAATATCGTTAACTCATTCCGTCAGCTTCACCGTTCAGGTAAAAGCTATCAGGACCTTAACGACGGTGGTTTCTTCATAAACGTTGAAACAGGTGCTGTTCTTGTCTGCGACTGTGATAATATCGCTCCTGAGGGAAGTAATTTTGGCATTGGCGGTAAACCTGGATATATGGCTCCCGAAATTGTTCGCGGAGTTGCCAAGCCTGATGTACAAACAGATAAGTATTCCCTTGCTGTAGTGCTCTTCAAGCTTCTTTTCAGAGGCGACCCTATGGAGGGTGAAAAGGTTGTAAAGGATATATGCCTTACAGAATCTTCTGAATTGAAGCACTACGGACAGAATGCAGTATTTGTATATGACCCCAATGATGCTTCAAACCGTCCTGTAAGAGGAATTCACGATAATGTCATTAAATTCTGGAGATTATATCCTGAATATATTAAAGAAGCTTTTCTCCGTTCATTTACAGACGGTGTAAATGACCCTAATAAGAGAATTATTGAAAATGAGTGGCAGAATCTCTTCCTTAGACTTCGTTCTGAGATTATTATGTGTGGATGCGGCAGAACAAACTTTACATCAATGTTTGAAAAACCCGATAACGTATCCTATAGATGTCCTAAATGCGGAATGACATTTTCTACCATTGCTTTTTCAAATAGCGATATACGCCTACCTCTTTACCTCGGACGTCAGTTTTATCAGTGTGACATTTATCCCGATTGTGATGACTTCCTCAGTGTTGCAGGAGAACTTGTAGAAAATAAACTTCGACCCGGAATTCTTGGCATAAAAAATCTTTCGGACAGAAAGTGGAATGTCAAAATGCCAGATGGTCAGTTTTATGATATTGCTCCCGGAAGTGGTTTCCCTATATGGAAAGGTCTTGAAATCAACTTCGGTGAAGTAACCGCTAAAATATAGTTTGAAAGGATGTACTCTTTTATGAGCGAAAATATGAATTTAGATCCTATGGCAGCAGAGAATACTGCTCCAGCTAATGATTTTGATTTTGATGATGACGATCCCCTCGGTGCAACAAGTGTTTCTAAGAAAAGTCTCGTAATTTTCTTTGTTATCGACACTTCTGCAAGTATGAGAGGAAAGAAAATAGGTGAGCTTAATACTGTTATGGAGGAACTTATTCCTGAAATCCGTAAGGTAGGCGAAGCTGATACAGATGTAAAAGTTGCTGTACTTACATTCTCAACTGATATTAAATGGATGTATTCAGCTCCTATTTCAATTGAAGATTTTGAATGGAGCCGTCTTAACGCATCAGGAGTTACAAGTATGGGTGCTGCTTTTGAGGAGCTTTCTGCACGAATGTCAAGAAACAGTTTCCTCAATTCCCCTTCTCTTTCATTTGCTCCTGTAATTTTCCTTATGACAGACGGTTATCCTTCAGATGACTACAAAAAGGGCCTCAGAGAGCTTTATTCTAACAGCTGGTATAAATTCGGACTTAAGGCTGCACTGGGAATTGGAAACGAAGCTAATGATGATATGCTTGCCGAATTCACAGGTTCAAAGGATACTGTTGTTCACGCATACACTGGCAGCCAGCTTGCACAGATGATTAAAATTGTTGCTGTTACTGCTTCTCAGATTGGAAGTAAAAGTATGACTCTTTCTGACGATAACAACAAGGAACTGAATGCTGATGATGTTTTTGCTTCAAAGCAGAAGCTTCTCGGTCAGCAGATTCAAGAACTTGTATCACAGGAAAATTCAGACGATATTTCATTTGATACAGGTTGGTAAAATATGATTCCGAAGGGAGTGTAAATTATGTATAAAGGATTCAGCTATTCTATGACAGGTGCAAGTCATATTGCTAAGAATCTTATATGTCAGGATAGCTCAGCTCATTATGCTGCAAAGGATTTTTCGGCCGCAGTAGTTGCCGACGGTCACGGTAGTAAAAAACACTTCAGAAGTAATATCGGATCAGAAATTGCTGTAAATTGTACTTTAGATGTTATTAAAAGATTCTATTCCGACGCTGATGAGTTCAACAGAGAGTTCCCGAAGAATCATAAGCGAATCATGAGAAATATAGAACGTCAGATTATTTCAGAGTGGAATATAAGAGTAAATGAACATTTTCGTCTTAATCCCATAACAGAGGAAGAAAAAAGCCAGTTTACTAAGGAAGAACTTGCTGAAATTGCTGTAGAGACATTCTATGGAACTACACTTGTAGCTGCTGTTATGAGTGAAAACTTCACATTCGGATTTCAAATCGGCGATGGCAGTCTGATTGCTGTTTTTGAAGATGGACATACTTCTATGATTATAGATTATGAAGAATCAAACCCTGCCAATATTACAGCTTCAATGTGCAATTCTAATGCTATTACTATGTTTAACAGCTATTATGTAGATGATAGGAAAATAGGTGCTGTATTTGTTTCTACTGACGGACTTTATACATCTTTTGGCAGCGATCTTGAATTTCTTAATTATCATACTATTATTGCTGACCAGCTTTCAGAATCAGAAGCATTTGCTGAAACTGTAAGCAAGAATGTTCAGAAGCGTACTAATTTTGGCACACAGGATGATATTTCACTTGCATGTGTATACAATGAGGAGCTTCTCAAGGAAAATTCTGAAATCATTAAGAAGAAAATAGAAGAAAACAAACGACGTCTGCTTTTACGTAAACCAAAACCGAAAAAGTGAAAGGGTAATTGGTGTTAACTATGGCTTTAAATGTTTTTTACAGTATGGTCAGAGAAGCTGCAGAACAGCTTATTCGCAGAGAACCTAAATTAGCCTTTTCGGCTAATGCCAGGATATGTGCAATTCTTGCGAAAAATTACGATATAATCTCAGGTGTGTCCTCTATCTATATGATTAATCAGACCGCAGGCATAATTCCTGCTGAATATATGGCTGTTGTTGCTATGAACAATGCAGATATGACAAGGGCATTACAGATGATTACATTATCTCTTGTGGATTTCAGTGTTGTAATACCTAATCCATCTGAGCTGATGATTGTACAGGCTATGGACCCTGCTAATTCAAAATGTAATGTTTATATCTCCCCTTCTGATTATGTTCCGATCACATCTCTCTTAGAGAATGAAGCTCAGACAGAAGAAACGGAAGCGTCACAGACTCCAAATGCACCTGCTAATGATTTCAGTGTACCAGATATTACTGAAACACCTGCTTCTGTTGTAAATGCTTCACCTCAAACTACTTCTGCTTCTACATCTGCAATGTCAGGATTTTTCAATGGCTTCGGTGATGATGAATCAGATGGTACAAATGTTCCCGATAGTGCAGAACTTGAAAAAATGGGTTTTATTTCAAATACTGCTCCTGAGCAGTTCCAGTCTGACAATAAAAATAACTTTACATCTTCTGTTGCAAAGGAAGAATATTCAACTGCTGTAAACATTGATGCAAATAATCCATTCCTTGATAATTCTGAAAAAGCAAGTGGAAATAAGGATATTGTTTATTTTGCTGAAATCCCCACCGAAGGAGATGGAACCACAACTTCTGAAGGATATAATGACGCACAACGTAACAAAAATATACCTCCTGCTGAGGTTATATCAAAAGACGACCTGATGAAACAGGCAAAACAAAAGAAAAAGGTCGCAAGAGCTAATTTTAATATCCGAAGAAAATAAATAGGTTTATTGCCATAGACTTATTGTTATATTTCATTAAAAGGAAGGAAGAAAGAAATTTATGGCACAATATCTTTTAAGCTTCGATGAAGCTATTGATAGAAAATTCATTGTTACCAAAAATTTAAACGGACAGGCAAAACCTGGTACAATGATTCATGTTCTCGATTGCGTACCTAAGGGAAACGGTGCTCATACTGTTTGGTACAGAGTAAACGAAACAGGTCAGGATTTTAGTCACGGTTTCAATTCTATCAAAGATTTTTGTAGTTGGGCAAGAACTGATAAAATACTTATTCGTCACTATGAAAGTCTTTCCCGCCGTGACGTTATGCAATATCTGAAAATCACTAACGGTGGCTTCACTAAACTCTATCTGCCTGTTATCATTGTGCTTCTTATCCTTGTCTGGATCGCACTTATTTCTGTTGTAGGCGGTGTTCCTGGTGCAGTTATTGCTGCAGTGCTCTCTCTTGTTATTTTTATAGGGGCTCTTTTCGTGTACAAAGCACAACGTAAAAAGGCTATTCTAAGTATTTATAGTAAAGTAAGTAAGAATAACTGGGGAGTTATTATCAAATAACTTATAGATTTATGCCAGCAAAACGGACAATACCCCATATAATCCTTTGGGATATCTGAGGTATTGCCCATGCTGTATAAATTTAATATGTAAAATATATGCTTTTCGCTTGACTTTTTTACTATTTTGTAGTATAATATTAAAGTACCTTTTAAATGAACCGAGGTGTGGCTCAGTTTGGTAGAGTACTACGTTCGGGACGTAGGGGCCGCAGGTTCAAATCCTGTCACCTCGACCATAGGTAAAACGGTTGAATTAGCGAAAAGAACGCAATTCAGCCGTTTTCTTTATTTTACGGAGAAAGTTCGAACTGCGGATTTGCAGTCAAAAATGCAGATCTGCACCCCAAAATCATAAAAAATCACACGAGTTGTCACACGAAAAACGAGGATAACAGGGCGGTTGGTTCCGGATTTTGGGGTTTGTCACATGAAAAAGTCATTTGTTACAATAGTCAAGGGTATACTGTTCCAAAAATGAAAGCGATCAGGTTAGGAAATCATCTTAAAATCTGAAAACAGGATAATCAAATACAAATCAAGGCGTTACTGAAAATGCAGAAGCATTGTCATCAGTAACGCCTTTTGTTATTTCTATCCTCATGTGTACGAGGTTGAAAGGTACACAGCATATCCATTCCATTTGTTAGGAGGTATCCCCATGGCAAAGAAACAGAGAAGTCTGAAAACCCAACTCAACTACGCCGTCAGCGAGTCCAAGAATACAGGACAGAGCAAACACGCTGACAAGCATAACCCAAACATCGACACAAAGAATTTCGTTTACTCCGATGAATCCGCCGATGCGTACCGTGACACGATCACAAATTTCGTCAACTACATGAAAGAGGCTCACCCCGAAATCAAGTATGTCCGTGATCTGACGGTTGACCATTTCAACGGCTGGATCGCCGCCCGTGAGAAGGACTGGCGGAACAAGACCTATGACAACATGGTTTCCAGAATCGGCAAGCTGGAGAAGATGCTCAACAGAACATATCATCTGGAGCTTGATCTGACAACCAACCTCAGACATCGCCCAATTGAGCGTATGGATAAAACGCAGATCCGCAACCTTGCCATGTCGAGGGATGATCTGAACAAGCTGAAATGTGAGCTTTGAAAGAGCAAAAGTCCGAATGCGTTACGAGCGATTGAAATTACATCTCGTACAGGCTTGCGTGTGAATGAAGTGAGTCATCTGAGGTTCGATCACATTGATCTTGAAAAGGGCTGCATTCATGCTGTGGAGGGAACGAAGAACGGGAAAAAGCGTGATGTTCCGATTCGGGAGAAAGATGTGGAGTTTTTCTGGGATCTGAAGTATAACGTCATGCAGAAAAGTCCGTATGTCTGCGGTGGCATCCTCCCCGACAGCATCAATAAGGCGATTCGCCGTGCGATGGAGGAAACTGGGCTGAATCGGAAGTACATCAACACCACAGAACATGCAGTGCGGAAGCTGTACGCTACGGAACGGTTTCAGGAGGAGCTGGAACGCCTGCACGATGAGCGGAAAGCGTGGGAGGCCGTGCAGCAGGAGTTGGGGCATGGAAACAGGTTCAGGGAGAATTTGTTTCGGACGTATATTAAGATTTGAGAGTGACCGCTGTGGTTTTGTATATTGAGCACAGTTTCAACACAGATATTCGTACAAATTCACGCATTGACATTTATCTATCTATGCTGTATAATAACAAATATAGAAGCATCAATGCGAGGTGAGTCAATGGAACTGAATGCAAAAAAGACCGCAGTTATCTTCAAAGCTTTCTGCGATGAAAACCGTATCAGAATTTTACAGCTGTTATCCGATGGCGAAAAATGTGCCTGCAAGCTGCTTGAGGAAATGAACATCACACAACCTACTCTTTCCCACCATATGAAAACTCTCCTCGACAGTGGCATTGTTGAGGGACGCAAAGAGGGAAAGTGGATGCACTATTCCATTTCTGCAGAAGGTGTAGAATATGCAAGAATGTGTTTCGACGCTCTGACAGGTGCAAACGGCACAAACGAAAACCAGTCGCGTTGTAAGAAGTAACTCCGGTTTCTTCTTCGCACGACTAAAATTCAAAACTAAATATAGATATATTTCTATGTTTAGATATATCTATTTAAGAAAGGAGCTATCCCTATGGAAGCAATCAAAACAGGCTGGGAATTTTTTCAGAATGAAGTTCTCGGTATGGCGTGGCTGAATCGGCTGATCGGCACGATTCTGAACTCACTTGGGCTTGATACAAGCGGAAAAATCGGAGGAAGTGTACAGTTTTTCATTTACGATATGATTAAAATTATGGTGCTGCTGGGCATCTTGATTTTCATTATCTCGTATATTCAGAGCTACTTTCCGCCCGAACGGACAAAGAAAATTCTCGGCAGATTTCACGGTGTCGGTGCAAACATCATAGCCGCCCTGCTGGGAACGGTAACGCCGTTCTGTTCCTGTTCATCAATACCGCTGTTTATCGGATTTACAAGTGCAGGACTTCCGCTTGGTGTAACATTCTCGTTCCTGATTTCCTCACCGATGGTTGACCTTGGCTCTCTTGTGTTGCTGATGAGCATTTTCGGCTGGAAGGTTGCAATCATCTATGTTTTAGTAGGACTTGTGGTCGCAGTAGTCGGCGGTACGCTGATTGAAAAGCTGCACCTTGAAAATCAGGTGGAGGAATTTGTCCGAAACGGAAAAGCAATCGACACCCCGCAGGAAGAGCTTTATTTTAAAGATCGTATCAGATACGCTTGGGAACAGGTATGGGAAACGGCGAAAAAAGTATTCCCTTATGTTCTTGTGGGTGTTGGCATTGGTGCATTTATTCACAACTGGATTCCCGAAGAATTTATCATCAAGGCACTTGGAGATAACAATCCCTTCGGAGTAATACTCGCAACGGTTGCAGGCGTTCCGATGTATGCAGATATTTTCGGTACAATTCCGATTGCGGAGGCTCTGCTTGCAAAGGGGGCATTGCTGGGCGTTGTACTCTCCTTTATGATGGGAGTTACTACACTGTCCCTACCGTCGATCATTATGCTGAGAAAAGCTGTCAAGCCGAAACTACTTACAATTTTTATCACGATATGTACTGTCGGAATTATCCTTGTTGGATATTTCTTCAACCTCATTCAGCCATTCATCGTTTAGAACGGAGGACATAATGGAAAAGAAAAAATCACTGCTGTTAAAAATCCTGATACCTGCTGCTATTACTGCAGTAATAGGTGTGATGTGGATTGTAAAAACACAGCTCAACAAGCCGGAACCGCAGGAAATTATTATTGATGGTGCGGACTTCTCACTGAATGTGACAAATGAAATCGACTTTGCGGCTCTTGCGGAGTACGGTTTGCCCGTTATTGCTGATTATGGTGCAGATTCCTGTATTCCGTGCAAGGAAATGGCTCCCGTGCTGAAAACGATGAATGAAGAAATGGCAGGAAAGGCGTTTATTAAATTCGTTGATGTATGGCAGTATGGAGATGCGGCGGCTAATGTTCCTGTGCAAACCATTCCGACACAGATTATATTTAACGCTGACGGCTCCCCCTATGTTCCGAGTGATGAGCTTGCAACAGAAATCGAGTTCATTATGTATAGCGACAGAGAAACCAATGAACACATTTTCACAGTTCATCAGGGCGGTCTTACTGAGGGACAGATGAGGAAAATCCTGAAGGAAATGGGAGCAGAATGATATGGTTAACAACTGGCTTACGCAGATAGCCGAAGCAATCGGAGAAAATATGTGGCTTGCCCCTGTTCTTGCTCTGGTTGCAGGTGTTCTGACCTCATTTACTCCTTGTTCGCTGTCAAGCATTCCGCTGATTATCGGTTATGTAGGCGGCACAGGTGAGAAGAACACAAAGAAAGCATTTCTATATTCGCTGACCTTTTCGCTGGGTACGGCAATCACTTTTGTAACGCTTGGTATTATTGCAACCTCGGCAGGAAGGCTGATGGGAACATCTTCAAAGTTAT
>JAZSEJ010000112.1:0-25563 GCA_045531615.1 Ruminococcus sp. | reverse complement strand
ACTACAGGGCTCGAACCTGTGACCCTCTGCTTGTAAGGCAGATGCTCTCCCAGCTGAGCTAAACCCCCATAAGCTTTGGCCATTTATTCTGTTCATCAGTTTGTTTTGTGTTTCCTCCCTGACGACGATATTAATTATATCATACTTTTGGGCATTTGTCAAGGGTTTTTCTGAAATTTTTTCAAAAATATTTTTTGCGTCATTTTCCGCTATATTTCCACGTATTTTGAACATTCGCATAACATAAATTCAAAAAAATTCAAATATTTTTTATTTTTAACTTTTATAAATCGTCAGCTTTTATTCTTCAAAACAAAACACTGCACACCATATTCCTACACTATACCAATTCCATAAGAATGTAAAAAGGGCGAGCAATGCTCGCCCCTGTAGATTAATTACTTATGCCTTAATTATTACTTCTTATTATCGCCTCTGAGAGCCACACGTCTGATTTTTCCGCTGACAGTCTTTGGAAGTTCCTCAAGGAACTCAACTATACGCGGATACTTATAAGGCGCTGTATGCTCCTTGACATATGTCTGGATTTCCTTTTTCAGCTCATCTGTGCCTACTGTTCCCTTCGTAAGAACAATAGAAGCCTTTACAACCTGGCCTCTTACAGGGTCGGGAGCTGCACTTACACCGCATTCAAGAACATATGGAAGTTCCATAATAACACTTTCAATTTCAAATGGTCCGATACGGTATCCAGAAGACTTAATAACGTCATCAACACGTCCGACATACCAGAAGTAGCCGTCCTCATCCTTCCACGCAGTATCACCTGTGTGGTAAAGTCCGTCGTGCCATACTTCTTTTGTCTTATCCTCTGCATGATAATAACCGCAGAAAAGTCCGGGAGGTACATTTTTATCAACACGGATTACAATTTCACCTGTTTCACCGGGCTTAACTGTATTTCCGTCTTCATCAACAATATCAACATCATACTGTACATTAGGTTTACCCATTGAACCAGGACGCGCTGTCATACCTACAAAGTTACCAATAACAAGGGTTGTTTCAGTCTGTCCGAAGCCCTCCATAAGCTTAACGCCTGTATGTTTCAGGAACTGGTTGTATACCTCAGGATTAAGTGCCTCACCTGCAACAGTAGCATACTTTATGCTGCTGAGGTCGTATTTTCCTAAATCCTCCTTGATAAAGAAACGGAACATTGTAGGAGGCGCACAGAATGTTGTAATATTATACTTTTTGAACATAGGGAGTATTTTCGCAGCATCAAAACGGTCGAAGTCATACACAAAAAGACAAGTTTCACTGAGCCACTGTCCATAAAGCTTACCCCACATAGCCTTTCCCCAACCTGTGTCGGAAATAGTAAGGTGTATACCGTTAGGATCTACGTTGTGCCAGTAACGGGCTGTTGCAAAGTGACCAAGGCCATACAAGTGGCTGTGTGTAGCGATTTTCGGATAGCCTGTCGTACCCGATGTGAAATACATAAGGTTAGGCTCTTCGCCGCAGGAAAGCTCTCTTGGGTCTGTAGGGCGCTCAAATACATCGCTGCAGCCCTTGATTCCCTCATTAAAGTTAAACCAGCCGTCACGCTCGCCATTTACAATCATCTTAATAAGGTTTGCACCTATTCCGTCCTCTGCAAGATCAACCTGCTCTGCAACGCCGTCATCAGCTGTACATACAATAGCCTTAACCTCGGCAGCTTCAAAACGATATTCAAAATCGTGCTTTACAAGTTGATGTGTAGCAGGAATTACAACTGCGCCAATCTTGTGAAGAGCAAGAATAGAGAACCAGAACTGATAGTGACGCTTCAAAACAAGCATAACCTTATCGCCCTTTCTGATTCCCATAGAGCGGAAATAGTTTGCTGTCATATTAGAATATTTCTTTATATCACCGAATGTGAAGTATCTGTCGCTTAAATCCTCCGCAACATATATAAGTGCATTCTTATCAGGATTTTTATCAGCAATAGCATCTACAATATCGAAGGCAAAGTTGAATGTATCAGTATTCTTGAAGTTGATGCTCTTCATTGCACCGTTTTCATCTGTTTCAACTTCAACAAACTTGTCTGCAACAGGATTTTCAATTTTTGCGAGGTCAAAGTTTGTTACACCAGGAAGAATTACAGGCTCAACGTGCTGAATAGCTCTCTGAGGAGCATTCGCACCGAATACTACAGCATAGAATTTACATTCCTGACCGCCTACTGCCCATTCATCATGAGGCTCAGAGCTGTCAAAATAGATAGAGTCGCCCTCGTTAAGAATTTCAACGTTATCGCCAACCTGTACTTTAAGCTGACCGCTGATAACGATATCCATTTCCTGTCCTTCGTGGGTATGAGGGTGGGGAACTCTGTACTTTTCATCAACATAAGGAACTGTTACAAGGAACGGTTCGCCTATCTTGTTCTTGAAATTTGGAGCAAGTCGCATATAGCTCAGGCCTGTTCTTCTTGCAATGGGAAGTCCCTGACCTGCTCTTGTAATATCAAAGCTGTTAATACGTGGGGATTCACCCTCCATAAGCTCTGTAATTTCAACACCGCAGGCGTTAGCAAATTTATAGATAAAGGTGAAGCTGAAATCCTTCGCTCCCCCTTCATATGCAAGATACTCGTAAGCGGAAACGCCGCATTTCTCAGCCATTTCCTCGGGAGTAAAGCCCACAGACTCACGAGTCAGTCTAATTCGCTCGGCTACCTCTCTTATCTTAAACTCGGGATTCATAGTATTCATAAAGCCTACTCCTTTCCCCTGTCAGACCGAATCCTTATTGTTTCCGATGACAATAATATCTGATAGGCGGGTAAATTATACATATTTCCCTTTCGCATCATATTATCGATTTAAAGCGAAAAAGCGAATATTTCGTGCTTAGATAGAAAAATTTTATCATATTTTCTCTTTTTTGTCAATGCCTAAATTGTTAAGTTTTAATTATAACGGCATATAAAATATTTATACCACAAAATAATTTTCAGAGTTTATTACAGCTGTGTTATTCTCAAACTTATATTACGTTTTGTATAAGTTTTTGTTGTGCAAAAAGTAGAAAACAGTTGTGCAAAGTGACGAAAAGCACCAAAAACCCTTTATTTTTCTGAAAATATGTGGTAGAATATAGTCAGATTAAAAATACAAGACTTCCCATTTATTAACAAATTGTATATAAATTCACTCGGAGGTGTTTCTTATGTTAAGTAGAATAAAGAATTCATTATCAAAAATTATTAGTATGTTGACCGCTTTTGTTTTCATTGTTGCAATCTCTGCTTACCCTAAGCAGACAGCTCAGGCGGCAAATATGCCCGACAATCAACTCAATGATATGGCGATTGAAGTTGCTTTTCTCGTTAATTCCTATCGAATTGAAAACGGTCTTCACCCCATATACGTTATCCCGTATCTCTGTGACGTTGCGAGAGTACGCTCAAGAGAATGCATCGAGGTATTCGATCACAAGAGACCTGACGGTTCGAAATTCTCCACTATCATTGATAAAAACCTCATTCCTTATGCAGCTATTTTCGAAAATATAGCAGCAGGAAGAGAAACTCCCGAAGATACAATGGAACAGTGGATAAACTCCGAAAAGCACCGTAACGCTATGCTAAACCCAGATCTGACACATATGGGTATCGGCGTTGCTTACGAACAGAACAGTGACTACGAGTTCTACTGGACACAGCTTTTCATCATTACAGACGCTCATTTCCAGAATGAGTACATTCCAAGAAGATACGAGATCATTCCTCAGGCTGAGGGCGATATCACAGGTGATGCTTATATCGACACTTACGATTATCTCTCACTTGCAGATTATATCTACAAAAGAAGCCAGAATATCCCTGTATATTTCAATCCCGAACAGCTTAAAACTGCCGACTGTTTCAGAGACGGTCTGATTACTGAATCAGATGCAAAGGTGCTTGTACGATATATTCTCGGTGAATACGACTCATTGCCATATATATTCTGATTTTAATTCCTTCCTCCTATTATATATTGTTTCTCTACCCAAAGAAACAAGGGAGTTGAGGAGAAGCTGCCCAACTTCTCCTCGGCACAGCTCCCAAAATTTTTTAAATGATATTTACATCTTTTCATAATTTACCTCTTTTCAAAACAATCGCCTGCGCAAAAGTGCAGGCGATTTGTTCTGCACTTATCTAATGTTAGCAGACAAAGATGATAAGCAGAAATATAAGGGCAGAATTTCGTTTCCGCCCTTAATCTGTTTATTTTGTTATTTCTGGTAATGCAGCAATAATTTTAGCTGCAAATTTCTGTACAGCAAGCGCGTCAGCTGCTGTAAGACCGTCTCCAGGGTTACAGCAATCAGCATTTGCCGCGCCCTTTGTGGAAAGTGAATACTTATCAGGATTTCCGAGAGCCTGATATATTGCAGCTGCATCAGCCATTGTAACTAAGTCATCACAGTTTGCATCGCCAAGCTTTTCTGCCTCAGCAGGCTTATTTGTGGGAGCTTCTGTAGGCTTGTCCGCTGTTGCTTCTGTCGGCTTTGTAGAAGGCTGTGATGTTCCGCCTGATGTATAAAGGTCAGCAGGAAGCTCATCAAGGGTAATACAAAGTTCGCTTTCGTACATTTCCTTTACAGCAGAAGCATCATTGTAGTTGTCGCCTGAAATGAAGTTATCCTGTCCGTTGTCGTACCAAGTACAGAAATAAAGCCAGGTTGCCTTTTCTGTTGTGATGTTGGATACACTGGGAATTGTACTGTTCTCCATAATACCAATCATCTTGTTGCCCTTAGTGTAGTTATAAAGTGACCAGTAAACATTGCTGTTGCAGTCATAGTTAGGGCCGCTTGTAAGTCCGTCGTGGCGGTTATACACTGTATCATACTTATCAAAGCCTACGATATCAACCTTATCGTCACCTGCATACCACTGTGCAGATTCATCAGACCAGGCATAAAGATTCTGCTCCCAGATAAGGTTATGAATTCCGTACTCATTTGTCAGCTTGTCATAGAGGTAATTCCAGAGATTTTTATATACCTCTGCACCCTCCTGTGACCACCAGAACCAGGCACCCTTACCGTCAGCGCCTCCGTTACCCTCAGCCTCGTGGAAAGGACGCCACATAAGAGGAACGTTATTCTCCTGGAGTATCAAGAACTGCTCAGCAAGATCCTCAATACACATATCAAAGTATGCATTTTCCTTTGTGCCTTCCTTGTATGCATTTGCAACTACAAAATCTGTACCGTTCTTGTATGTACACTTTGTCCAGTCAACAGCATCGCCCAGCTCATAGCCTGCAAAATCTGTGGGGATATTGATATGCCAGCAAGCAGTAGCAATACCGTTTCTATCCTTTACCCACTCAATAACACGCTGTGTTGTGCCGTCATCCCAGCCATAAAGAGGATTGTAGTTCATAAAATCAAAACCTCTTACTGCGGGGTATTTTCCGCCCGAAAGCTCTGCGCAGTAGTCAAACTCCTGGTCATAGTAATCATACTTATAGTTACGGTTCTGCTCGTTATATGTGTAGGTTCTCACATCATCGGAGCAATGCCAGTAGAACTTATTTCCGTCCTTGTCAACAGCCTCGCTATCGCGATCAATAACATATTCCTTGCCGTCACTGTCAATACACTTATCCTGTGTGGCATCATAGCGGATTGTTGTTTCGACACCGTGTCCGCCGCCGTAAATCTCCTGCTGTCCCGAAATAATATGCTTTCCGTACACACTCTGGAGATAGCTCATAAGAGCTTTTGTTTCAGCTGTAGCGTCAGGGTCACAGGGAATTGCCGTAGCAGTCGCAGATACATCGGGGAATACAGCCTTTGTTACAGTAACCTGATCAATTGCCATATATCCGTATTTATTGAGAAATGATATTTCATTTTCGCCTGCTTTCATACGAACAACGCCAAAATCAATATCTGTCCACTCTTTATAGTAAGGAACTGTCTTGGAGTATTCAACTCCGTTAATAGCAACGGTCTGCATACGTCCCTCCTCATTGAGTATCTGTGCACCTCTTACATTAAGCTGATACATTCCGTCCTCAGATACAGTTACATTGAATGACAATGCTCCATTAGTCAGATAAGCAAAGCCTTCTCCGCTGTAACCGGGAATCTGATTTTCGTATATGGAAGTCCAAACATCTGCTCCTTCCATTTTTTCGCCCTCAATAACAAAGGGGAAAACGGTATCTGCTGCTGTTACCTGAGCTGTAACAGGCATTGCAGCCGCAAGCATTGACGCTGCTGATGCAAATGCAGCACATTTTTTGAATAAACTGTTCATTACTCATACCTCCTGAAATTATCCCATTTGCTGCCTTATGCAGCATAACTCCATACTTTAATTATAAGACATTCCACATAAATTTTCAAGTGATTTTTTATTAAAAAAGCTTAAATACTTAAATTTCGGAATATTGCACAAAAACAGCGTATTATTCCTGTAAAAGCCACCAACTACGCAGATGTTTTTCGCTTAAATAATTAAAAGTCCTTGAATTAATCAAGGACTTTTAATTTATACATATCAAATTAACAAACAGTCTTATTCTCCTAATGCCTTTTTCAGCCATACATCAGCAATATCAAGTGCTTCGTAAAGACCGCATTCACGCTCTGCGTTTTTCACAACCGCTTTCATAGGATTTTGCTCATTTGTATCAAGCTGAACAACGCGAACCTTTGATACCATTTGTTCGCCGTCAACTTCTTTCTGCGCAAGAATCTGTATCCATATCACATAGGGGTCGGACATATATCCATAGTAAATCTGATTACCACATCTCACAAGTGGATAACCCTTATAAGTGGAAAATTTTTCGCTCATATCTTACCTCCGTTTCTCGACGAATACGGTCATATTGCACCGCATTCGTTCAGTAAGCGGTATCTTTATTTCCAGGTTGTTTTGAATTCAGTGTCTGATTTAAGATTTTCCGCATTTTCTATCAGTGTTTCTACGTATGATTTTGAAATATTGAACTTGCTTTCACCGTCTGCCACAACAACTGCCTGCAGCGCGGACTTTTCGTAAAACTCAAACTTCATTGTCTTTTTCATATAGCTGTCGGTATACTCCAGAACAGCCATAGGCTCGCCAGAAGGAATATCCTCCCCTAATGCAAAGCTTTCACCGTTAGCCTTGATAAGGAAGCTATAGAACTTTCTGTAACGCTCAGCGTCAAAATCCTCGCCATTGAGAGTTACGCTGAAATTATCAGCTGTAAGCTTTTCGTCCTCACCAGGAGTTTCAATCTGAGTAATATCAAAGTCATACGACTTATCTCCGCTCTTAACGGAAAGGTCTGTGATATTCCATACATAAGAAGCTACAAACATTCTTGAAGCAACATCAATAGGCTGAACAGTCACCCACTTTGCCTTTTCAGCATCAAGGACGTATATTACATTACCGCCTTCAAACATAGCGTAGCAGCTCTTGCCTTCACTATCATCAAAATACTCGCTGAGAAGAAGCTTGTAGTCGTTTCCGTCGTCACATTCCATAGTAACTGAGCAGAAAGGCTCTTTAAGTCCTGCCTCTGCAATATCTGACTCTGTGCATTGCACTGCATAGATGCTGTCTGCACTCAGTCCAAACATACCTGTTATGATATCTGTTGCACGTTCAACAGTAAGATATGAAAAAGTGGGACTTGTCATAATGTGTGTTGACGATGTACCGCCGCGATTCTCCTCATCCTCCGAACTCTTGTCATATTCGAGAATAAGGTCCTCCTCATCCTTTCGGCTTATTGTAAGCTTTTCAACTGTGGGGTAAACATCGGGAGATTTCAGCATTGTTGTTTCCACGAAATCATCAAGTGTCTTGCTGTAGTTGGCAAGAGCAGAAATGCGGACTGTGAATACTGTATCAACGCCGTCAATCATAACGTACTTAGCGTCACCCACAGGAGCATTGTTGCCGATAAACATACGGCATTTTGTTCCCGTTTCGTATTCAATATCAACTGTAATCTCAGGATTTTCAAGACCGAATTTTGCAAGGTCAGTACAGTTTTCCTCAATAACATCATCCGATGTAAGACCGTTAGCGTTATTGGCAAGGGTACCGATAAGTGCATTATTCATATTGACTTCTTGAAAACCGTCGAAGGTATAGATTATACCGGAACCATTTTCAGTTACACCATTCTGAACTACATAAAACTCATCTGTAGCATTCTTTACCCTAACAGACTTAATTACACCTTCAAGATCAGCACCTGTTTCTGGGTCGGTGCCTGTTACCTTGTCATCGTAAATAAGAATTTTTACCTGTTTTTCAACTTCGGACACAGAGGACGAGGAGCTTTCTCCATCGTCCTTTGGCTCTGTCAGCAGAAGAGCAGCAGCTCCTCCGCCAAGAGCCAGCAGTAACGCACTGAGTCCGATAATACCTTTAACCGATTTTTTCATTTATTCTTTCTCCATAACAGAACGCAAAGACCTGCAACACCGATAAGAAGCGGTATTAATACAACTACAACTACAAGAATAAGTCTTGCAGTACCCTGTGTAAGGGAAAGTGTGTACTGGTCAAATGTCTTTTCGGGAATTACAGCACTTGCCTCTTTGCCTGTTGTTTCATTAATTACATTGAGAATAACATTTGCATTGTTATATGTGTTAGTTCCTGAAAGAACCGCACTATCAAGCATAAAGGGGCTTCCGATAACAAGAACATTGCTTCCGATTACTTCAAAGCCTGAAGATGTTTCCTTTCTTGCCTTTACAACAACGTTATACGCACCCTTTTCACCAGCTTCATCTTCTCCTGTATAAAGCTCGGAAGAGGAAGCAGACTTGATAACTTCCTTGATAACCGTTTCATTGTTCTTGCTGAGAACAGTGATAGGACGTGCCTGGGGAGCAATAATAGGAAGTGTAGCATTTGCAACAGCTCCTGTGATTTCTGTATCGGCAATTTCAAGAGCAGGTGCATAAGTCATCTGACCCAATGATGAAATACCTGCCTGAACCATATTTTCATTATCTATGATAACATAAGGCTCAATCTGTATTTTCCAGTCTGCAAGGAATTCGCTGATATTCGGCAGCTGTGTTGCATAGCCGTTCTGAACGTAAATCAGATCCTTCTCATAATTTCCGCCGTTGTAGAGAAAATCTGTCAGCTTTGTGATAATATCTGCAGTAAAGTCGATAGAAGGTGCAGGAACTACGATAACATCATAGTCCGCTGTATTAAGTGCATCTGTACCAATATCAATTTCAACACAGTCATAACCGTTCTTTGACATAAAGTTCATAAGAGAACCTGCAATTGAGGAATGTGTCTGGTCGAAAATTCCGCTTCCGTTCATACTTGAAACAAAAGCAGCTCTTACAGGATTAGCGTCTGAAACAGCCTTAATAGCGGAAGTGAGAACGCTTTCACCAGTAAATGTCATAACAATGTTTGTCTGTGTGCTGTTCTGCGAGGGAGTAACCATAGCTACAACTTCATCTGGAGTAATAAACTTGACTCTTTCGCCGCATTTTACAACAATTCCGCCCTCTGTGATTTCGCCGTTGTAGTACTTGTTGAGTTCTGTAACAACATCGGGATTCTTTGTGATATTAACATATTCAATGTCAATGCTGCCCTTTCCAGCCTCTGCATAAACGGAGTACTTTTCAAGGATTTCAGGGATAATATCGTAAGGACATTCCACAACTGCACCGTAATACTGATAAAACATATTCTCATAATTAGCTCCAAGCATTGCGAAGTAATCCTCAGTTGTCGTAACAATAATTTCAACGTCCTTGTCTATAGCTCCAAGAGCGTCTATTGACTCCTGTGAGATTTCGTGACGGTTATCAGGTGTCAGGTCAATCTTCATAGGGTAGCGCTGTGTAAGCAGGCTGCAAACGATATTCGCAGCAATAACAACAGCAATAACAAGTATGATAGTTACAGCTGACATTGAGCCGAATTTAAGCTTTTTCAGATTCTTCTTCGGCTTAGCTTTTTCAACAGTTTCAACTGCTTCAACAGCTGTTTCTTTGATTTCTTTTTCTTTTTTGCTCATCTGTATACACTCCTTTCCAAATTATGACCAGCGTCTCTTATCAAGCACTCTTACTGTAAAGAAGTTGAAAAGAACTGCTATACTGATGAAATAAACGATTGTAGAGAGGTCGAATACACCTCTTGTAAGCTCAAGATATCTTGAATAGAATGCAGCTGAAACAAGTGCTTTCTGAATAAACTCTACAGGGATATTAGCTGCAAGAGAATCCATAAGGTAAAGCACAAAGAGTACAAACATACCAATAAGAGCAGCTGCTATCTGATTTTCAGTAAGGGATGAAATGAAAAGTCCGATAGCTATAAATGCAGCACCAAGGAAAAGCATTGCAAAATAGTTACCTAAAAGGGTAGACCATACAACCTGACCGCAGAGTGCGATAATAATTGAATAGATGAATACTACGCTCTCTGCAATTATAAAGAGGGCAAGAGCCGCAAAATATTTACCGAGAACGATTGATGAAAGACTTATAGGAGCTGTGAGAAGTCCCTGGTCTGTACGGTTTTTCTTTTCCTCACTGAGAAGTCGCATTGTGAGGATTGGAATGAGAAATACTACAATGATGAACATTGAGCTGAACATTGGTGAAATATCGGACATACCTGAACCTATAACACCTAATGAGAAGAAAAGTCCTGAGAAAAGAGCAAATCCTGCAAGGAATACATAGGCTATTCCCGATGTAAAGAAAGCACCCATTTCACGTCTGAATATAGCACCCATTACTTATCTCCTCCTTCTTCTGAACTATCGATTTCATTGTTTTCTTCCGCCTGTTCTGCGGATTCCTCAACGATTTCTTCTTCATCAAAGCCCATACCGCCCTGAATGCTTATATTGAAATCATCAAGTGATACTTTCTTTTCCTCATCTGTCTTAACTGCAGTGATATCGCCTGTTGTAATCTTCATAAAGATATCCTCAAGAGTCATATCAGAGAGCTGCATCATAAGGATATTCCAGCCCTTGTCGCGGCAAAGGCTGTTTATTGCACGACGGATATCAATTCCTTCCTCGGATTCAATATCGTAGTCGTAGATACCCTTTTCACGCTCCATATCTGCTCGTACATACTTTATACCGTCAACAGCCTTAAGTGCAGATACGATTTCGTTCTTATCCTCAGCTGTGCGCTTTGTGCCCTCAATACGTACAGTCATCTTATGCTCGTTTGTAAGCTTATCTGCAATTTCAGAAGCTGTACCGTCAGCAGCAATAACGCCCTTGTTTACGATTATGATTCTGTCACATACTGCCTGGATTTCAGGAAGAATATGTGACGAGAGAATAACTGTATGATTCTTTCCCAGCTTCTTGATAAGAGTACGGATTTCAATGATCTGGCTTGGGTCAAGACCAACTGTAGGCTCGTCAAGAATAAGCACAGGGGGATTGTTGATAAGTGCCTGAGCAAGTCCCACTCTCTGCTTGTAACCTTTTGAAAGATTGCGGATAAGTCTTTCTCTTACGTGAGAAATTTTGCATATATCGCAGATTTCCTTAAGGTGCGCCTTTCTTGTAAGCTTACACTTTTTAAGGTCGTACATAAAGTTGAGATATGCATCAACAGTCATATCCACGTAAAGGGGAGGAATTTCGGGAAGATATCCTATATTTGCCTTAGCACCGATAGGATCCTCTAAAATATCAACTCCGTTTATAAGTACCTGTCCCGAAGTTGACGAAATATATCCCGTCAAAATATTCATAGTTGTTGACTTTCCTGCACCGTTAGGTCCGAGAAATCCAAGTATCTCGCCCTTTCCCACAGAAAAGCTTATGTCGTTTACAGCTTTCTTATCGCCGTAACACTTGCATAGGTTTTTGACCTCAATCATAGCGAAGTCCTCCTGTATATATTTTTGGGTTTTACCCAGTCATTGTAATTATACAACTTTTTTGTGATAATGCCGTGTTAATGAAACGAACATTATATAATAGTCTTTTGTAAATCTTCGGATATCTGCTTTTTCAGTTCATCCACAGAACTAAATTTCTTTTCGGGACGTATGAACTCCAACAGCCTTACCTGTATCGTCCTGCCGTAGATATCTCTCGAAAAGCCGCTTATATACGTTTCAGCAAGAGGCTTTCCGCCATAGCTTACAGTAGGCTTTATACCGATATTTGTCATAGCCCGATATGTTTTACCGTCAATTTCAGTTTCTGCCCTGTATACACCGAATTTCGGCACAAGCTGATTATCCTCAAAAAGCTGATTTGCCGTAGGGAAGCCAATAGTCCGACCAAGAGCCGCACCTGCCACAACCTCCGCAGAAACGGCATAGGAAGTGCCAAGAAGCCTGTTTGCCTGCTTTATATCACCGTTTATCAGAAGCCGCCGTATCTCCCCGGAAGAAACTATTGTTCCTTCAAAAAATTCATCTTCGGCAACATATACCTCAAAGCCATATTTTTTACCGTATTCACAAAGCTCTGTTATTCCGCAGGAGGCTTTTTTTCCGAAACGGAAATTGCTGCCGCAGCAGACGGAAGCGGCATTCATTCTGCCTGCAAGTATATCCCTTGCAAATTCTTCACCTGAAAGTCCGCATATATCGCTGAAATCAGGTGAATATACGCATCTGAATCCCATATTTTTCAATATACGGAGTTTTTCAGAGGCGGTATAAATATATCCGTCACATCCCGTAGGCTTTTTCAGCACGGTATGCGGCTCAAAGGTAAATACCGCAGGGATATAGTCCTTTTCCGCATTTTTAATGGCAAGCTCCAGAACCTTGCGGTGTCCGAGATGAATACCATCGAATAATCCCAGAGCAACCGAAGTTTTTTCAGTCATTTTTAATAATCCTTACGTAAGATTTTTCGCAACACGTAGAATACCGTTTTCGTGGTCGGCAAAGGCAGTACCGATAAATCCGCCGTCAAAACCGTATACAGAATAAAGCTCCGTATCAGTTTTTATATGGTGAACTCTCGATATATCCAGCTTTACACCATTTTTGTACATTCTCGTCTGCACTTCATTAAGCCTAAGCTTTGGCAGAGAGGAAAATACACGCTCAATGGGCAGTATAAGCTCCTCCAGACGATTTTCATCAGCCGCCTGCTGAATTTCCTCCATTGTATAGCACTCGTCAAGGGTAAATCCCCCCGATGAAGTACGCACAAGAGAAGTCATAATTCCGCCGCAGCCCAGTTTCTCGCCGATATCGTTTATTATAGTGCGGATATATGTGCCTTTTCCGCAGAATATTTCAAGTACGCCCTCACGGGTATTCTCGTCATATTCTGTAAGTATCAGCCTGTCAACGTGTATCTGCCGCGGAGTGCGCTCCACCTCAACGCCCTGTCTTGCAAGGTCGTAAAGCCGCTGTCCGTTGACCTGCACCGCTGAATACATAGGGGGAAGCTGCATTATATCCCCCACAAAATCGGGAATTACAGCTTTAAGCGCATCACGGCTTACAGGCATATCCGAGGAAGTGACTACCTCCCCTGTTATATCCTGTGTATCTGTTACCTGTCCAAGCTTGAAGCCTGCACGGTAGCTTTTTGTATTGTCGGGCATAATATCGCAGGCTTTTGTGGCAGTTCCCACAAACACGGGGAGAACTCCGGTAGCCATAGGGTCAAGAGTACCGCCGTGGCCAAGTCTGCGGATTTTCATTATTCCTCTGAGCTTTGCAATAACGTCAAAGGAAGTGAAGCCCTGAGGCTTATTCACGCATATTATACCGTTCATTTCAGTGCCTTTTCCACAGCTTTTATAACAGCTGCTTTCACGTCTTCGATATTGCCCTTTAAGGTACAGCCTGCCGCTTTGGCGTGACCGCCGCCTCCAAGAGTCTGACATATCTCTGATACATTTACCTCGTCAGCGGAACGGAAAGAACATTTGAACTCTCCGGGCTCACGTTCACGCATAAGAATACCAACCTCTGTATCTTCAAGCTGCAATGTTATAGGAGCAAGCCCCTCCAGCTCATCACAAGCAATACCGAGTTTTGACATCATCTCCTGAGTTACAGCGGCAATTACCAGCTTTCCGCCGATATATTCCTCCATAAGCTCGCAGAATTTAGCTTCAAGAAGCATTCTGCCCCGTGACTTAACTTCGAACATATAGCGGTTTATACGTGCAAAATTTATATCATAGCTGCGCTTCATCTCCGCCGCGATTTCGTGAGCGCGGGGAGTAGTACAGTCGTACTTGAAGCAGCCTGAATCAGTAGCAATGCCTGTATACAGGCACATAGCGCAATGGCGGCTTATGTTGACCTCCATATACTTTGCAAGATTGTAGATAACCTCACAGGCTGCTGTTGCCTTAGGGCGAAGCAGCGTCATTTCGGCATAATTCTTATTGGACTCGTGGTGGTCAATGCACAGCTGTACCTTTTTGCCATAGATTTCTTCATATCTGCCCATAAGCTTAGTATCAGCTATATCAACAGCTATAATTGTCTTGGGTTCAAAGTCCTCATTTTCAATACCCCTTGTCATAAATCCATAACGGGAGGGGAATTCGTCGCTGCAAATCACACGGCTTCTTATGCCAAGCTCTGCAAGAATATCCTTTAGCCCGAAGCCTGCTCCGATGCAGTCGCCGTCGGGACTCTGGTGAGTTATTATAACTGCATCTTCACAGTTTCTAAGAAAAGTTTCAGCCTCGCTGTAGCCTATATACATAACATACTCCTCTTAATTATCCTATTCAATCAATGGAACATCAAAGTAAATCATTAAGCTTCTTGCTTATCTCCGCGCCTCTCTCAATGGAGGTATCGGCAACAAAAGTAAGCTCTGGTGATTTTCTCATCTGCAGGCGGTGAAAAAGCTCGCGGCGGATAAAGCCTGCAGCACTTTTCAGTCCCTGCACGGATTCCTTTGTCTTGTCGATTCCGCCAAGGCTTGATACGTAAACCTTACAGGTTGACATATCCCCTGACAAATCGGCTCTTACAATTGTGAGAAGCTTATCAACTCTGGGGTCTTTAATATCCCTGAGAATAGCGGTAAGCTCTCTTTTTATATCTTCTGCCATACGGCTGTTTTTATAGTTTGCCATAGTATTCCTTTCGGGATTAGTCCTCGCGGTACTCCTCTACCATATAAGCCTCGAAAATATCGCCTTCCTTGACATCGCTGAACTTTTCAAGGCTGATACCGCACTCGTAACCCTCGGCCACTTCCTTTGCATCTTCCTTGAAACGCTTCAGACCTGCAATCTTGTCGTCAGCAATAATGATACCGTCACGAACAACACGCACCTGACAGTTTCTTACAGCCTTACCGTTAAGAACGTAGCTTCCTGCAACCATACCAACGTTGGATATCTTGTATACCTGACGCACTTCAATACGTCCAAGCTCAACGTCACGATATTTTGGAGCAAGCATACCCTTCATAGCTGTTGTGATTTCCTCGATAGCATCGTAAATGATACGATAGAGGCGGATATCAACACCATCTCTTGCAGCACTTTCAGCAGCAACGGGGTCGGGACGAACATTGAAACCTACGATAATAGCGTTTGAAGCATTAGCAAGCATAACATCGCTTTCCTTTACAGCACCAACAGCACCGTGGATAACTCTTACTCTTACCTCGTTATTTGAAAGCTTTTCAAGGGACTGCTTTACAGCCTCAACTGAACCCTGAACGTCAGCCTTTACAACAATAGGAAGCTCCTTGATTTCGCCCTCTGCAATCTGATTGAACAGGTTGTCAAGTGTAACCTTGCGGTATGCGTTGAACTGCTCCTGCTTAGCCTCGTGCTTTCTCTGCTCAACAAGCTCTCTTGCAAGACGCTCATCTTCAACAGCGTTGAAAGTATCACCTGCACTTGGAACTTCTGCAAGACCTGTAATTTCAACAGGAACAGAAGGACCTGCGGATTTAACAGTTCTGCCCTTGTCATTTGTCATAACACGAACTCTACCTACAGATGTACCAGCAATAAGCACGTCGCCCTGCTTGAGTGTACCGTTCTGTACAAGGAGAGTAGCTATAGGACCTCTGCCCTTATCAAGACGAGCCTCGATAACAGTACCCTTAGCAAGTCTGTCGGGATTAGCCTTTAAGTCCTGAACCTCTGCAACGAGGAGAACGTTTTCGAGAAGCTCATCGAAGCCCTCACCTGTCTTAGCAGATACGGGAACACAGATAATATCACCGCCCCAGTCCTCGCAGACAAGCTCATACTTTGTAAGCTCTTCCTTGATACGCTCGGGATTTGCACCCTCTTTATCCATTTTATTGATAGCTACGATAATCTGTAAGCCTGCTGATTTAGCGTGGTTGATCGACTCAACAGTCTGCGGCATAATACCGTCATCAGCAGCAACAACAAGGATAGCAATATCAGTGATATTAGCACCTCTTGCACGCATTGATGTAAACGCCTCATGTCCTGGTGTATCAAGGAAAGTAATCTTCTGTCCGTTTACCTTAACCTGATAAGCACCAATATGCTGTGTAATACCGCCAGCCTCACCGTCAGCAACGTGAGCGTTTCTGATACGGTCAAGGATAGATGTCTTACCGTGGTCAACGTGACCCATAACAACAACTACAGGGCAGCGTGGCTCGAGGTTTGTATCGTCATCATCGCTGTCGTCAATAAGACGCTCCTCAATAGTAACGATAACTTCCTTTTCAACCTTTGCACCCATTTCCTCGGCAATGAGTGAAGCTGTGTCGAAATCGATTTCCTGGTTGATAGAAGCCATAACGCCAAGACCCATAAGCTTCTTGATAACGTCAGTAGCAGTAGCCTTAAGACGTACAGCAAGCTCGCCTACAGTAATAGTATCGGGGATAAGCACCTTAAGCTGCTGCTTTCTTGCGCGCTCCAGCTCCAGTCTTTTCAGCTTTTCAGCCTCTGACTCCTTCTTGGAGAACTGCTGACGGTTTCTCTGAGCTGATTTCTGATTAATCTTCTGCTTCTTTGAAGAATAGTTTTCATTGCTGTGCTTTCTGTTTCCAGAAGCCATCTGGTCGTACTTTTCATTATACTTGTCAAGGTCTACATAGCTGCCGCGTGTGTCAACAGTACGGCGCTGTGTAGCAGTTGAAGCTGTTTCAGATGAAAAGCTTGTATTGAGCTTTGTAGCCTCGCCTCTTTCACGAGCCTTAGCCTGCTCCTTTTTCTTTTTCTTATCGGAAGACTTATTTTCGGACTTTTTCTCCTCAGCCTTCACAGTATCCTTTTTTAACTCATCCACAGGTTTTTTCTCCTCCTGAACGGGTTTTGTTTCGATTTTAACTTCCTGTTTTTCAGCAGTTTCAGTTCTGACCTCCTGAACCTGTTTTATTTCAGCCTTCACCTCAGGCTTTTTCTCCTCAACGGGTTTAGCCTCAGTCTTAGGCTTTGTTTCATTTTTCTTTACAGCGTCAGCCTTAGGCTTATCAGCTTTTGGCTTTTCTGTTTTGGGAGCCTTTTCAGCAGCAGCTTTCTTCTCTGCCTTAGGAGCATCCTTTTTCTTTTCAGCCTTAGGAGCTTCCTTAACTTCCTTGACTTCCTCTTTTTTCTTTTCGGGCTTGGGGGTATTCTTTGTGTTGAAATACTCTTCAAGAGATTTTACCTCGTGGAGCTTTGTATGATGCTCCAGAACCACATTCATTTCATCCTCTGTAAGTGAAGATGAAGGCTTTTTCTTTGTATCACCCTTAGAAGCGAAGAAATCAACAAGCTCCTTGGAAGAAATATTCAGATCATTTGCAGCGTCGCTTAATTTTATTTTTTTTGCCATAGGCGTAATAACCTCCTTAATTAGCCGTCAGCACGGCTGAAAACATAGTATATGTCAGCACCTTGCGGTGATTATTTTCCGTCCTTTTCTGATATATCGGCGATTTTCTGAAATCCCCCTGCAAAGCCCTTATCGCATATTGCCATAACAGCTGTTTCCTTACCGCAGAGCCTGCCGATTTCGGCTTTTTCAAGCTCTGTAACAATTACAGGGATATCCTGCTTTCCGCAGACGAAACGCATTTCCTTGACGGTTTTCTCGGAAGCATCAGCAGCAGCAAGAACCGCGAAAGCCTTACCGCCCTCAACAGCCTCCTTTGAGCTGTCAAAACCTTTGACAACCCTCCCCGCCTTAATGCACATAGTCAGCAGGTCAGCTGTTTTCTGTTTCTTTCCTGAGTTCATTTGTCATCACCTCGTATACGCTTTCATCAATTCTGCACGAAAGAGATTTTTCAAATCTCCTTGCCTTACGCGCCTTTTCAAAGCATTGTACGTCCTTGCAAAGATATGCACCTCTGCCGTTTTTCTTTCCTGTAAAATCAAGACTTATTTCATCTTCGGGAGATTTCACAACGCGCATAAGCTCTTTTTTCGGCTTCATTTCGTTGCATCCGAGGCACAATCTCATAGGAATTTTCTGAGATTTCATATCTTATTCCTCAACAGCTTCGGAGGCAGTTTCCTCAGCTGCTTCTGTTTCCTCAGCTATTTCCTGGGCAATCTCAGGAGCTTCTGGAGCAGCTTCAAGATTTTCAACTAATTCAGTGATAGCCTCAGCAGCCTCATCGAGAACCTCATCAACCTTGTTAAGGAGAGCATCGGGGAAATCCTCAGAAAGCTCCTCAGCAGGCTCGCCTGTGAGATTATTTGTCTGAGACTTGATATCAATCTTATATCCTGTCAGCTTAGCTGCAAGCTTAGCATTCTGTCCCTTGTTTCCGATAGCAAGTGAAAGCTGATTATTAGGAACAACAACTGTACAGGTTTTTTCCTCAACGGAAGTAATAACAGTTTTCATAACCTCAGCAGGAGCAAGAGCCTTAGCAATGAATTCTCTTGGGTTTTCGCTCCAAGGAATAATATCAATCTTTTCGCCGTTAAGCTCGTTCACAACAGCAGTAATTCTTGAACGCTTAGGGCCTATGCAAGCACCGATAGCGTCAACGTTTTCATCCTTGGACCAAACAGCAATCTTTGTTCTTGAACCAGCCTCACGGGAAATGGACTTGATTTCAACAGTTCCGTCATAAATTTCAGGAACTTCTGTTTCAAAGAGTCTCTTTACAAGATCTTTGTGAGTTCTTGAAATCTTGACAATGGGCTTCTTAGTCTTATTGAGAATACCTGTGATATACACCTTTACATCCTTACCCTCAACGAGAGTTTCACCTGGAATCTGCTCGTTCTTGAACAGATAAAGCTCAGAACCATCGTATACAACAGTAACAGTACCTCTGCCTGGCTCAATCTGAGAAACTCTTGCAGTGATGCAGTCGTGTTCTTTCTGCTGGAACTTTTCAAGCACCTGCTCGCGGTTGATTTCTCTCAGGTCGCCCTTGATTGACTGCTTAGCTGAGAGAGCAGCCATTCTGCCAAGACGGGAGATATCAATTTCTTTAAGAATAGTACCGCCAAGAACAGCATTAGGGTCAATAGCTCTTGCAGTAGCAATATTTATCTCGTTCTCATCAATAGGCTCATCCTCAATGATTTCCTGAACGATATACATAGCGAATTTCTTAGTAGCGGGGTCAATTTCCACTCTTATTCTGTCCTCACTGTGGGGATAAGCTCTTTTAGCAGCCTTGAGCATAGCCGACTTTACCTTCTCAATAAGAAGTTCGGTTTCAACGCTGTTTTCTTCCCCAAGCATTTTTAACGCATCGAAAAAGTTATCCATAACGATTTCCTCCAATTATATATTTAAAATTTTATTTAGCAAATTAATCAAAGTCAAACCAGAGTTTTACAAAAGCGATATCAGCAAAGGGATATTTTGCCTCTGTACCGTCCTCCAGCTCAACGGTGATATCAGTTTTATCCGCTTCTTTAAGAAAAGCACAGATTTCCTTTTCACCGTCAACAGCTCTTATAAAGCGTATGCGGATTTTATCACCCTCACACACCTCAAAGTGGTCCTCTTTCACAAGCTCTCTTTCAAGACCTGCAGAGCCGATTTCAAGCATATAGCTTTCCTTGATAGGGTCAACCTCGTCAAGGAGCTTATTGACAGGCTCAGTAACCTTTTCGCAGTCCTCGATAGTAATACCCTCATCGCAGTCGATGAAAATTCTGAGGTACCAGCTTGCACCCTCTTTGACGTAGCAGACATCCCAGAGATAGTAGCCTAAATCGTCAGTAATTGGCTTTACAAGGTCATAGATTCTCTGTTCTGTAGCACCGAATTTTTTCAGTTTCATCTGTTTCTCCTTTCATATCAAAACGAAAGACCGGAAGTTTCCGGTCTTTAGCTTACTATGTTAATACTATTATAACACACTATCCCGAAAAAATCAATACCTTTAAGGAATTTTTTTCAATTTTTATAAAATAATACTGCTCCCTCACAAAAGCAAGGGAGCAGTATTATTTTATTTTTTCGGAACTTTTATTGTGTATTTCATTTCTCCACTTTTCAATTCCTCTTGTTTAGTGTACACACCATTGTTATCCCACTTTTTTTCATATGGACGGTCTAACTTATCACGCCCCTGCTGAAAAAAACCTTGTCTTTCGCCATTAAACAAGTCAGAAGAACCAGAAGGAATAAGTTCGTTGCCTTTTTTTGCCATAATATTCAACCCCTTTATATTATTATAACAACAATTGTGCTGTTGTTACAATAATATTATAACATAATGCGATTTTTTTGTCAATAGAGAATCTGTTTTTTAAGAATATAAATAGAAACATAAAAAGCTCCCTCACAACAAACGTAAGGGAGCAATAATATCACGCTGAATAACCGTTGGCAACAGGTGCAACAACGGGAGTTGTAGTTGTGAAATCAAGGATAGCGTCAGCTGTAGAGCTTTCAGCAGGAGCAACCGTAGGAGGCTGAATTCCGCCGACTCCGCTTGCAACGTGTACCTTTATTTCGATTTCAATGCCTGGGTTATTGTCAAAGCTGAGGATAACAAAAGTCTCACCCTGACCAACGCCTGTAACGTGGCCGAGGCTGTCAACAGTAGCAATGCTTTCATCCATTGACTTCCATACCTCGTTAGCCTCTGCAGAGCCTGCAGGATAGCCTGTTATGTATGAGATATCGGAACCACCCACATTTATGAACATTTCACGCTTTGAAATAATAACCTGAGATGCAAGAGGATGAGTAGTAGTTGTAGTAACGGTAGTTTCAGGAGCAGTAGTTGTTACATATGTTGTAGTAACAGTAGTAGCCTCCTGCTTTCCGCCTTTTTTCTCATCTCCGCTGTTTGAGCAGCCTTTGGATATAAGAATCACGAAAAACAGCACCAGCAATGCAATTACCGCAAGGGCGCCAAGCTGTCTTTGTCTTAACATTTTCTTTGTAACTCTTTTTCTCGGTCTGTTTCCTGTGTTGTTGTCCACGGTGATTTCCTTCCTTCTTTTTGAATTTTTAAGGCATAGAGCCTTGTTTTATATCTGCTATATATTATACCATATTAAATATAAAAAGTCACGTACTTTCAGAAATTTTTACATATTGACAAATTGCAACCATATTTTTTGTGAAATATTCACAGATTTTTACAATAAACATCAAGCAACCAATAATCACTTGTAAAAGGTAATCATTCTGTTGAGAATATCCGCATATCTGGGGCAGGTATCCATAGGGAATGAGAATACATAAGCTTCAATTCCCACAACTACGAGAGTATACACGCAGCAGATTCCCATAACAGCGGTGAATACACGCTTTTTCTGCGTATTTTCGCACTTTGTATAGAGCAGAAAAAGCACCATAAATGCGCCGATTATAACCTGCCAGGAGAAATCCGCCATATAACGCGCAGAATAGCCGCTTTCCCATACAGAGCAGACGATGACAAAGGGCATAATAAGTCCCACAAGACCGATAACAGTCACCGCTGATATACGGTTCTTTTTGTCGGGGATAAGCTTCAATGCCCGTCCGCCGAGGAAATAGCCGAAAATAGGCAGCACAAGGAATATAAGTCCCGAAATAGTTCCCTCGTCCTTGAAGTAGTAGCTGTTAAGTCCAAGGAATGAGAATGGCGCCGATACAAAGGGATAATCGGGGATAAATGCAGGTGGGGCAAGGAGGAAATTGTATATTCCTATGAACATATTGTGGAAATGGAATTCCGTCCTTGTGAAATCATTGATAGTCAGAGAATATTTTATGCCAAACTCAAATATTGAGCCGAATCGTGCATAGTTGTAGTACATCTGGAAAAGTCCTAATGCGCATATGGGAATAAAGGCACAGCACAGGAACTTCGCAATATTGCCCTTGCCCTGCTTCTTCGTGTTCATTATGTAAAATATACAGCCGCATATAGCATATACTGCAAGGGTAGGACGACACATAACGGACAATCCCATAAGAAGTGAGGAAAGGAATATTCTCGGAAGCTCTGCCTTTTCTTTGTCAAAAATTCCCGATGTTATGAAGAAATACGCCGCCGCTGTAAAGCACAGGAAGCCTGCGGAAATCGACATTTCATAGAATAATGGTCTGCCGATAGAATACCATATTCCGCATCCTGCAAGCAGCATTGCAAGGCCTGAAAGGTATGCTCCTGTTGATATTTTAGTAAACCATTTTCTGATTATGGTCGTGTATATCATCGAGAGGAGTATAAGTCCGCCCGTTGCAAACAACATTGCCGCTATATCCTCGGGGAAGAAATAGCCTGTTATAAGGTGATAGGGCAAAAACAGCAGCAATGGCGCTATACCGTAGTATGAGTAATATTTGCCCTCATAGAATACATGGTCCCAAAGATAATCCACTTCGTGATAAAAACGGTAGCCGTTATCGTAGGGATTTTCCATTGCAAGAAGCTCCTCAGAAGGCTCCGCAAGGAGGCTGAATTGTCCGTTTTCGAAGGCAAGAACAAGCTCCTCTGTAATCTGGTCGCCCTCTGTAAGCCTAAAGCGGTTCATCAGCTCGCCCTTGGGTATCTGCTGAAGAACAAGGATAATTCCCACGCATACTGCAAATATGGTTATCCAGGTTGATGCCACACGGCAGAAATACTTGTTCTTTTCATAAGCGCAATTCATCGTAGCCGAGAATATGCAGGCATAGATAAATGTTGCAAGTATTGTTATTATAGTCATTCTTATGGGCATTACATCAAAGGGGATAGGCTTATTGAGCTCAATTTCCTTTATAATGCAGGTGTCCTTTTCGCCCACTCCTGTAAATCTGAAACGAGCGTCACTTGTAACGCCTGCAAGCTGCACCATAGCGTCCTGTGACTGCACACTGTCAGCAATAAGGGTTGATTCTATTATTTTAAGGCGGTAATAGTAACCCGTTTCCTCGGTCATATCCGCGAAAAAGCTGACCTGTCTTGCCTTTTCGTCGGGAAATTCAACATCAACGTGTACTGTGCCGATTTTCTTATTGAGATTATGATAGGCAAAGCTTACCTCAGTATCAAAGTTTACAGAAACACCCTCAACAGTGCTGTCATAGCTGCCGTTTTCGTACTCCGCTTCTGCAAGGGAAAGAACAGTATGCTCATAATCCCCTATCATTATGCGGTATGAGGGGAACTGGAAATATGTCAGCTCCAGAAGCACTGCCGCAAGCAGCACCTTTCCCATAAATACAAGTGTTCGGGATTTATTCTTCTTAAGGAACGAGTACAATACAAATTCAAGAGCTGCCGCTCCGCCTATAATGGTGAAAACTCCCTTGAATTCGCCGAAATTCATAATCAAGTCGGCAATACCAGTAAGCACAAGCACTACTGTCATACCATGACAGAAAAGCTTTTTGTTACCTGTCAGCTCTTTGCTGAAATGCTTGATATATATAACCGAACAAACAGTCAATAAAAGTAAGGCTGCGAAAAAAACAAACCACATAATATAATCCTTCCAACGGCACTACTGACCGTTAAATTTTTTTATTTCCTCATCTACTTTTTCTGTCATATCATCTCTCATCTGTTCCCATTTTTCAACGGCATTCTCGCCCTTTAAAAATGAGTGTGCCAGGTTATTTATAACGCCTCTTGAATCGTAGGTGAAATCCCCTGTGCCATACATCTTATCACCCATACCGTAACTGAAATCGAAATAGGGATTTTTCTTGGCATCTTCAAGATAGCTCTGTATTGCATCGTATTGCTCCTCTGTAACGAAGGGCTTCCACTTGCCGTATGCGTCCTTTTCCTTGACGCTGAGGCTCTCTTTTTCAAGCTGTTTATACGCTTCTTCCTGTGCCGCAACTCTCTCGCACTTGATATAAGCCGCAACAGCCTCGGGATTCTGCGATGACCTCACAAGCATTCGGGCATTGTAGTCACAGCTGATATAATGCTCCTGTGAATCGGGATTTTTCGGGAACGGCACAACCATAATATCCTTTTTGGCATTTTTTGCGTTGGTCATACCCATAGCCCAGTCGCCCATAGCATAAAACAGGGTTGAGTTATCGTTGGGGTAAAACTCGTGCCAATTAGTATTATAAAGTCCCTCGTCGGCTATTTTCTTCATAAGCTTTTCAGCTGACGCTATGCCTTTATCCTTGATATTATTGGAAAATTCACCGTTTTCGTATTTCACCACGGTACTGCCTGAGGATGTCAGCATAGCTTCACCGAATTCTCCTGCTATGCCATAGCGTTTGCCCTCTGCATCGGGATTTGAAACGAATTTACTCATCATATCCATCATTGCGTCCCAATCCCATTCGCCTTTCTGATAAAGCTCATAGGGGTCATCAAGCTTTTCTTTTTCCACAAGCTTGCGGCTGTACATAATAAGCTGAGGATTTGATACATCATAGGGCATAACGTAATGACTGCCGTTATATTCAAGCTTGTCTATGACCTTTTCCATATCATCCCATAATCCCTCATCTACACCAAGGACATCGAAATAGGGGTCAAGCGGCAGAAACAAGCCCTTTACAATACCCTGGGGCATTGTGGTTTCATCATAAGGAAACATATCTATATGGTCGCCGCAGTTGAGGAAATACTCGAAAGTCGTGTATTTTTCCTCGGCGTTTACCTGCACATAGTTTATATCTCCACCGTAATATTCGCGGAAAAGCTTCAATGCCACAGGACTCTCACCGCCATTCTGATTGTCAAGACTGAAATCCGCAAGCCAGGTTATTGTGCGGTTTCTCGCCCTGTCCTCGGGGGATTCTGTATGCGGCTCCGTGGGGATATACTGCTCCTCAGCAGGGCTTTTCGTCTTTTTCTCGTCTTTATTGTTGCAGGAAACGGCACAACTCATCATAATTGAAGCTGCTGCAATTCCTGAAATTATCTTTTTTATGTAATTCATCTGCATACTCCTTAAAAATACGTCACTTCTTATTATACTATTTCCTGCTATGCAATGTCAAGCTTTTTGGCATTGACTGCATAGATTTTATTTTTTTGGAACCCTTTTTTCAGAGAGTGTTTTTTCAATGATGTCACTGATGTTTTCATCATACCCTCTCACTATAGGGCAAAAATCGGCCTTTTTTCAACCAAAAATGGTTGATTACTGAGGACAGCAACACACAAAGCCTGCACGAAATCTGCTTGCATATTTTCCGTCAGCTTGCCCAGAACTTCCTTGCCATACATCAAGTATGCCTGCGGAATTTCTGAACAA
>JAZSEJ010000055.1:0-24456 GCA_045531615.1 Ruminococcus sp. | reverse complement strand
TAGAACGGAAGTCGCTATGACTTCCGTTTTTTATATTCAAGGGCCATTAGCTCAGTTGGTTAGAGCATCCGGCTCATAACCGGACGGTCTGGGGTTCGAGTCCCTAATGGCCCACTTAAACTCCCTGCTTAGGGAGTTTTTTACTATTATTATGAGGAAAATGCTATGAAAAGGAATAAATTGATATTTTATATAGCAGTTACAGTTTTTGCATTGTCTTTATCTTTTGTTATAAGAGCAGTAAATAAGTCTAAAAGTAAGGAATTTGTTATAACTTATAGTTCATCAGATGAGAGTAGTTCAACAACAATAACATCTGTATCCTCAAAGATTACTGATGCAGCACTAACAACAGTTTATAAATCTATTGCTGCGACAACAACAGCTGTTGAGCTCGAAACAAAGGCGGAGCCGCTTTATATTGACATAAATACTGCAGATGTTGATTTGCTTTGTCAGCTTGATGGTATTGGTGATGGTCTCGCTAAGGCTATAATACGTTACAGAGAGGAAAAAGGCGGCTTTAATAACATCGAGGAAATAATGAATGTCTACGGAATAGGGGATGGGACATTCGAAAATATATGCGATTTTATTTATGTAGAGAATCCTGTATATCCCGAGTTTGATGAATCATCAGACAGTTCTGGGGAAGAAAATTTTGAAGATTTTGATGAAAATGAGTATGTTGAAATTTCTGATGAAACAGAGGAGGAGTTAACACAACCGACTCTTACATTGGAGGAGGCTTCTCCTATTGACATTAATTCCGCTGATATAGAACTTCTTTTACTTTTACCTCATATTGATGAAGAAACTGCACAAAGCATTATAGAATTTCGTGAGAGTATCGGTGGATTTAAAAATGTATACGAGATACTTTATATTGAGGGAATTTCACGTGAGCAGGCAAATGAAATACTTGAGTTTATCTGTATTGACAGTGATTATGAAGCATCTGAATAGGATAATTTGTACGTGAAAATTTCAATTTTCTATTGACAAAGTCGATGAAATATGATAAAATTATAGTGTAAAATAGCTTCAGTCAGGAGCATAATTTTGACCACTCCAGGGGGAGTTAGTGCCATACGGACAGCCGGTCAAATGCCGATTTCCGATTTTTATCGGTCGGCAACTTCTGTTGCCTTATTGATTGACGGGAAATGCTGTAATTATCCGCTATCCCTAATTAATTTCTAAGTTTTATTTTCAGCTTGTGAAAGGTCAATAAGAGTAGTAAAAGAGGTATCTTTGCTCGTTATAGCTTAAAGCTATCATTAGACAATGTCAGACAAGTACAGGCTGAATGCTTGTACTTTTTTGTTTTTGAGGTGTATTATGGAAAATAAGTTAAAGCTTTATGGCTTCAACAATCTTACAAAATCTCTTAGCTTTAATATATATGATGTGTGCTATGCACGTACTCCTAAGGCTCAGCTTGATTATATTGCATATGTTGATGAGGTTTATAATTCACAGCGTATTACTGATATTATGACGCACCTTACTGAGATGATAGGAGCGCAGGTTCTTAGTGTATCTCGACAGGATTATGACCCACAGGGAGCGTCGGCAACCTTCCTTATTGCCGATGATACGATGATTCCCACGGGTGGTACTGAAACTGTAGCACATCTTGATAAAAGTCACGTAACAGTCCACACTTACCCCGAATATCACCCCGATACCAGTATAGCTACATTTCGCGTTGATATAGATGTTGCAACCTGTGGAAAAATCACCCCTCTGACGGCTCTTGATTATCTGATTGGAAGCTTTGACAGCGATATTATCACAATGGATTATCGTGTAAGAGGATTTACAAGAAATCTAAGCGGTGAAAAGCTTTTTATAGACCACAATATTACATCAATTCAGAATTATATTGACGAGGCTACCCTCGATAAATACGACGCGGTTGATATAAATGTCTATCAGGCTAATATGTTTCATACAAAAATGCTCATAAAAGAAATTGAATTGCAGAATTATCTTTTCAATACCGATGTTCATGAGATTTCTCCGCGCAGCAGACTTGATATTACAAATGCACTGCGTAAGGAAATGATTGAAATTTTCAGCGGAAGGAATGTTTTCGGAAATGGCTCTTTCTCAGGTTAATGCACCTATATATGAGGCTCTCAGACGATTCAGAAGAATGAGAGTTGTCCCATTCGATGTCCCCGGACACAAAAGGGGCAGGGGAAATATGGAGCTTACTGAATTTCTCGGCGAGGATTGTATGAACGTCGATGTAAATTCTATGAAGCCACTTGACAATCTCTGTCACCCTGTTTCCGTAATCCGTGATGCGGAAGAGCTTGCGGCGGAGGCTTTCGGAGCAGCAAATGCCTTTTTTATGGTAGGAGGAACAACATCGGCTGTTCAGAGTATGATTATGTATGCCTGCAAAAGCGGCGACAAGATAATTATGCCCCGAAACGTTCATAGAAGCGCTATAAATGCCCTTATTCTTACAGGAGCAGTTCCTGTATACGTAAATCCTGATGTTAATAATCAGCTTGGAATTGCCCTTGGTATGTCTGTTGAGCAGGTTGAAAGGGCAATACGTGAAAATCCCCAGGCTAAGGCGATTATGGTGAATAATCCCACTTATTACGGAATATGTTCCGATTTAAAGAAAATTGTCAAGCTTGCTCACGAGCATAATATGCTTGTTCTTGTGGATGAAGCACACGGCACACACTTTTATTTTGGTGATAATTTTCCTGTAACAGCAATGGCGGCAGGAGCTGATATAGCTTCCGTAAGTATGCATAAATCTGGCGGAAGTCTTACGCAGAGTTCATTTCTGCTTATGGGAAAGAATATAAACTCCGATTATATGCGCCAGGTTGTCAATTTGACACAGACCACAAGCGCTTCATATCTGCTATTGTCAAGTCTTGACCTTTCAAGAAAGCGACTTGCTCTCGGCGGTCGTGAGATATTTGCTAAAACTGTTGAAATGGCTGAATATGCACGTTCTGAAATTAACAGTATAGGCGGATATTACGCTTATTCAAGGGAACTTGTAAATGGTGACAGCATATACGATTTTGATATATCAAAGCTGAGCATTTATACTTTACCTATCGGACTTGCGGGAATTGAGGTATATGACCTTCTTCGTGATGAATACGATATACAGATAGAATTCGGCGATATAGGCAACATTCTTGCATACATTTCCGTAGGCGACAGAACCCGCGATATAGAGAGGCTTATAAGCGCACTTGCAGAAATAAAGCGACGTTTCGGACAGGACGGTGCAGATATGCTTACACAGGAGTATATTTCTCCCATTGTTGCTGATACTCCAAGGCGTGCATTCTATGCAGATAAGATATCACTGCCTCTTGATGAAGCGGCAGGCAGAATATGCACTGAATTTGTAATGTGCTATCCACCTGGTATTCCTATTCTTGCACCTGGTGAGCTTATAACCGAGGAGATTATTAAGTATATAAAATATGCCAAGGAAAAGGGATGTCAGATGACAGGAACAGAGGACATAAATATTGAACATCTCAATGTTCTTGCATAAAAGGAGAATAGATACTATGAAAATAAAAACGATGCTTGCAGCTATTATGGCAGCAACGATGCTTATTACAGCTACTGCTTGTGATAAAGGCGATGAAGCCAGTCCGCAGGGTGGAAATATTTCTACTTCCAATACCCAGACAGGTGAAGGAATGGTGTATGAGTATAAGGATTTTCTTGATTATACATTTAACGGAAGTTATACAATAGGCGAGCCTAAAGAGGCTATACGCAATGCTGAAACTGAATATGCTCAGACAATTACATCTTGGGAAATAACATATACAGCAAAGAACGGAGAAGAAAAGAATACAAAATACCGAAGCAGTAACTATATTGATATAGATGCACAGCACTACAAAACCAAGGAAAATCACGATTTGGCAGAACTGGATTCATTTGTTACAAGTGCCATAGGTGAAAATGCCAAAAATGAATTTGTTGAGAAAATAGCTTCAAAATATCTTGAACTTCAGTACGATGAAATACGTGGAGTGTATATATGTCCTGATATCGGAGATTTATCCATATATGCATATACACCTGTTTTCATTGGTGCTCTTGAAGGAGAAGAATTCGACAAAACCTGCGAAATTGTCAAGGAAAGAATGACAATCGGAAGCGGATATTCAATAGCAGAATACGATTTGAAAAGCGTATGCACAAACATTGATTTCATATTTACCTGTCAGTTTGTAATAAATAAGGACCTTGACAAGGCAAAGTATGCTGAAATTATGGAAAATATGCTGAAGGATTTAAAGGAATACACAGGTACTCCTCAGAATTTCAACTTTTTCCTTGCAGAATCAGAAAATCCTGAGTGGATTATGAGAACTATGCATTTCAAGGGTGAGGAAATTCCCTCTGATAAGATTGACAGCGGCGAAATAGTTTATGCTGATGAAGTGACGAATGCAATCCTTGCAAATCACTGATGATATAACGGACAAGGAGGGGATTGAATGGAACTCTGGTTTACGGAAAGACATACGCCAAATGTGAAATTCTCAATAAAGGTTGACCGTCAGCTGTACACGGGACAGAGTGAATTTCAGCGTATTGATGTATTTGATTCAAAGGAATTCGGACGATTTCTCACACTTGACGGCTATATGATGCTGACTGAAAAGGATGAATTCATCTATCACGAGATGATAACACATATACCAATGGCTGTACATCCTAATCCAAAGAATATACTTGTAATCGGTGCAGGTGATGGTGGAGTTGTCCGCGAGCTTACACGTTATCCCACTGTTGAATCAATCGACCTTGTGGAGATAGACGAGCTGGTGGTAGAGGTAAGCAAGAAATATCTGCCTACAACTGCCTGCCGCCTTGACGATGAAAGGGTAAATATATTCTACGAGGATGGAGTCAAGTTTATCCGCCGATGTGAGAATAAATACGATGTTATAATCGTTGATTCGACTGACCCATTTGGCCCAGGGGAGGGACTTTTCACCAAGGAATTCTACGGCAGCTGCAGCAAGGCTCTCCGCGAGGACGGAATTATGGTAAATCAGCACGAAAGCCCCTTTTACGATGAGGATGCTGCAGCTATGCAGCGTTCGCACAAGAGAATTGTTGAAAGTTTCCCTATAAGCCGTGTTTATCAGGCACATATTCCAACTTATCCCTCGGGACACTGGCTTTTTGGCTTCGCGTCAAAGAAATACCACCCCGTACATGATTTCAACAGTATAAAGTGGAATATGCTGGGACTTAAAACAAGATATTATAATACAAAGCTTCACACAGGTGCATTTTCCCTGCCAAACTATGTTGAGGAAATGCTTTGTGATGTTGAATAATTCAGGAGAAAAATAAATGCTTGAAAAAAATATACAGACTTTTATCGGCTGTGACAGTGAATATGACGAGGCAAAAATAGTACTTTTCGGAGCTGGTTTTGACGGAACTACAAGTTTCCGCCCAGGTACGAGATTTGCGCCAATGGCTATACGCAGTGAAAGCTTCGGAATTGAAACATATAGTCCCTATCAGGACAAGGATATGACGGATTACAGCTATTTTGACAGCGGAGACTTAGAGCTTCCATTTGGCAGCGTAAGACGTACAATTGCTGATATTGCAATGCGTGCCGATACCATATTGAACGACGGGAAAATCCCTTTTATGATAGGCGGCGAGCATCTTGTAACTCTCGGTGCAGTAATGGCTGTTAAGGACAAGGCGGAGGATTTATATATTATCCACTTTGACGCTCACGCTGATTTACGTGATGACTATTTAGGTCAGCCTTTATCCCACGCTTGTGTGCTGAGAAGATGTCATGAGCTTGTAGGTGACGGTCATATATTCCAGTTCGGCATAAGAAGCGGAGACCGTGAGGAGTTTGTATTTGCATCTGAACATACAGAGATGAATAAGTTTAATTTCGACAATCTTGAAGAGACTGTTGAAAAACTGAAGGGTAAAAAGGTATATTTCACCCTTGATTTAGACGTACTTGACTCCTCTGTATTTCCAGGAACAGGCACTCCCGAAGCAGGAGGCGTTTCATTTGAGGAGCTGAGAAAAGCAGTAACTCTTGTATGCTCTAAGCTTGATATAGTGGGCTGTGATGTTAATGAGTTAAGCCCTCATTACGACCAGTCAGGAGCTTCAACGGCCGTTGCCTGCAAGATAATAAGGGAAATGTTGTTGGCACTTTCATAAAGCATGCGGCGTATATTGGGGGAAAATAATGATATAAGGAGATTTCATGGAAATAGAATTTAACAGCTCAGGAAAAAATTCATCTGTTATTGTATTTATTATAAGAATAGTAATAGTGGTTGTTGTTGGTTTCTGTACCGCAGTAGGTGCTTTAGGAGGATATATTCTGAAAACATTTCTACCGATGTATATTGAGGAAATGGATATCAGGAAACGAAGCTTAGAGCCAATAACTGCAACTGTTATTTCCGTTGACAGGGAATTTAAAAAGGATGGTATCATAGGATATATGAAACTGTCATATGAGTACAACGGGAATGATTATGTTTATGATATGAAAAGTTATTATGAAGGTAATTTTCATTATTCAACCGCCGAAGGCAGCAATGAGCGCCCAAGCAGAGATGATAATGACGGTTCTTCTATAGAGCATTGGGAAGAATTGCAGGCAATGGTGGGTACAAAACAGGAGTTATTTATTGACCCTGCTGAGCCAGATAAGCTTTTTTCACCCTGTTCAGAAGATACTATAAAAATTCTTAGGATAATGGTGATTATAGGTTTTGCTTTAATAGCGGTTATTATTGTAATTATCATATTGGCGATAATTCTGGGAAAAAAGCTTATCAAAAATGTTTTACAAAAGATAAAAACGGTAAAAAATAGTGTTGGTTGAACAAATCTTGGATTTCATAGGGGATATGGGATTATTTTGTGGGGTTAATTATGAATGAGTATGACTATTACAGTGAAAATATTGATAAACCAAAAAAGAAAAAATTAAGCGTAAATGGAGTAATAATTCCGTTGTTTTTGTTGTTTGCGCTTGTACCATTTACCTTGATAACAGGTGCGTCGGTTCTTTTTGTATACAGTTTTGAATTTGATGAAAGAAGAAATTGTACATACGAAACAGATGCAACCATTGTTGATTATGTTACGGAAACAGATTATGATGATAACAGTGTTTCCTATCAGTACTATCCTGTATACAGCTATGGTTATGGTGAAAATGAGTATAAGGCAAAAGGCACACAATCACTACCGGAAAAGAAATACGAAATTGGCGAGAGAACAACAGTGTTTGTCAATCCTGATAATTCAGAGGAATTTTTCGATAAAAATTATAGTCTTATGAGGGCTGAAAATAATCCATTTGTGATTATATTCTATATCTTTTCTGGTTTGCTTATAGTCGATATTATTGTTATTATATGGTATAACAGAATATGTAAAGAGAAAGCTACGTCACATTATGATTATTATTGATATAAATGAATTGGGGATATAGGCATATGTATATAAATGATACTGAACAAAATTCCTGGCTTGATGAACTCAGCAATTTAGCTCAAAAAGCATTTTTGCTGCTGATTTCTATGGTATTTCTTGGAATAGGTGTATTTCTGTTGGTGAAAGACGGTAATGAAAAAAAGGAATGTACAATTCCTGTTACTGCCGAGGTAGTTGATATAGTAACGAATACTACAGGAGCCATAAATAAAAGTATAACATCTGCTCCTGTGTATCAATATGAATATGCTGGCAGAACTTATCAGGTTCAAAGCAGCCTATATCAGAATCCTATTCCTTTGTATAGAGGCGATGTGGTGGATATATTTATAGATCCAAATGATTATGAGCATATCTACAGTCCAGCGGAAACTAAAAATAAGCCAATAGAGATAATATTCATTGTTTTAGGCGGTTTTGCAACACTTTTCTTTGCGTTTTTAAGCGGAAAATCGTTTATTAACTTTATACGTTGTTTAAGAAAAAAATAAATGGAGGAAAATAAGAATGGGAAAATGTATGATAATCGGCTGCGGAGGCGTAGCGTCTGTAGCAATTCACAAGTGCTGTCAGAACAGTGAGGTATTTGAGGGAATTATGATAGCAAGCCGCACAAAGTCAAAGTGCGATGCTCTCAAGGAAAAGCTCCAGCCCACAACAAAGACAGTAATTGAAACAGCACAGGTAAACGCAGACAATGTTGACGAGCTTATAGCTCTTATCGAGGCTTACAAGCCCGATGTAGTGCTTAATCTTGCACTTCCTTATCAGGATCTCACAATTATGGATGCTTGCCTTGCTACCAAGACGCACTATGTTGATACAGCAAACTACGAGCCTCTTGATACTGCTAAATTTGAGTACAAGTGGCAGTGGGCATACCGTGAGCGCTTTGAAAAGGCAGGAATTACAGCACTTCTCGGCAGCGGCTTCGACCCGGGTGTAACAGGAGTATTCTCCGCATACGCTATGAAGCACCACTTCGATGAGATAAACTATATTGATATCCTTGACTGCAACGGCGGCGACCACGGATATCCCTTTGCAACAAACTTCAATCCCGAAATCAATATCCGCGAGGTATCCGCAAAGGGCAGCTACATAGAGGACGGCAAGTGGATTGAAACAGAGCCAATGGAAATCAAGCGTGTATACGACTTCAAAGGCGTTGGTGAAAAGGATATGTATCTCCTCCACCACGAGGAGCTGGAGTCTCTTGCGCTGAACATCAAGGGCATCAAGCGTATCCGTTTCTTTATGACATTCGGACAGAGCTATCTCACACATCTGAAATGCCTTGAAAATGTAGGTATGACATCAATCGAGCCTATTATGTACGAGGGCAAGGAGATTGTTCCTCTCCAGTTCCTTAAAGCAGTTCTTCCCGACCCTGCATCTCTCGGCCCCAGAACAGTCGGCAAGACAAACATCGGCTGTATCTTCCGCGGAAAGAAGGACGGCAAGGATAAGAACTATTACCTTTACAACATCTGCGACCACCAGGAGTGCTACAAGGAAGTCGGCTCACAGGCTATCTCCTACACAACAGGCGTACCTGCAATGATCGGCGCTATGATGATTATGACAGGCCAGTGGAACAAGGCAGGCGTATATAACATCGAGGAATTCGATCCCGACCCATTTATGGAGGCTCTCAACAAGTGGGGACTTCCCTGGGAGGAAGACTTCAACCCTGTACTGGTAGATTAAGAGGTGAGAATGATGTTTCTTAAAGATACACTGAAAAAATATATCGAAAAGGAATGTACCGTTACAACCCGTGATGATGAATACGACGGAGTTTTAATGGAAGTCGGAGAGGATTTTGTGGCAATAAACGACGGAGTTTCCGTGTGTTTCGTAAGCCTTAAAGCGATAGAATCCATTTCTTTTGATGAATAACGCATTTAACACATTACAGCAATGTGTTCAAATATAAAAAAGGAGTTGAAATTTATGCAAATCAAATTCAATAAGCTTGTAAAACCCGTAGTACCTCTTTCAGAGAGTGAAGTTTCACAGCCTGCTGCTGAGGCAATCAAGCCTGTACCTGAAGAAAATAAGCCTGCTGCACAGCCTGCAATAAAGGCATCTGCAATAGACGAGGCATTGTCAAGCCAGGCACCCAAAAAGCCTGATTTTCAGATGGACGAGCTTCCAAAGGCACCTGTAGAGGCTGCCCCCGTAGCTGAGGCTGCACCTGCCCCCGCACCTGCTGAGGAAGCAGCAGTTCCCGTTGTATCTGATAGTAATACAGAAACGCTTGAGGATACACTGAGAAAGTTCCTGGGCAAGCAGATTCGTATCTATATGTCAGACCACGAATATGTAGCAGGAAAGCTTGAAATTGTTGCTGATGGCTGGGTAAAGTTATGCACAGGACGTTCAGCAGGAAGCGATTATTACTTTGATGAAGATATTATTAATATAAATAATATCGTAAGAGTACGTGCAACAGTAACAATCGACAAGAAGCAGTATGTTGACTTTATGAACAGCATAAACTAATAATTAAACTTCAGGGAGTCGTAAAGACTCCCTGCTGTATTGAGAAAAGATTATAGGCAACACCGCACAAAGCCCGCCTGACGGCTTTGCACGAAATCTACTTGCATATTTTCCGTCATCTTGCACAGAAACCCCTTGACATACGACAGTATGCCTGCGGAATTTCTGTACAATCTGACGAAAAAATCTGACTGCGTTTCTTTCGCACAAGCTCTGTGCGGTATTGCCTATATATTCTCGACATCATCCTATCAGGAACGAGTGATGAGAATAATTAGGCGAATAAAATCTACTTAAGTCAACATCGCATATACAATTTAAAAAGGAGTAATTTTTAATGAAAAAGATATTAGCAGCTGCATTTTCCGCACTCTTTATCTTTACAGGATGCGGAAAAGATATAAGCACAGACGAAATAAAATCATCAGACGGCGGAGAGTTTATTATTACACTTTATCCGGAATATGCCCCCATTACCTGCGAAAACTTTGAGAAGCTTGTAAGCGACGGCTTCTATGACGGACTTACATTCCACCGTGTAGTTGAAGGATTTATGGCTCAGGGAGGTGATCCTCAGGGCACAGGCATGGGTGGAAGCGAGGATACTATCAAAGGTGAGTTCGCTGCAAACGGCGTTGAAAACAATCTTTCTCACAAGAGAGGTATAGTTTCAATGGCAAGAAGTCAGAAGCCAGATAGTGCGTCAAGCCAGTTCTTCATCTGCTACGATGATTCATGCGCATTCCTCGATGGCAATTACGCTGTTTTCGGTGAAGTTACAGATGGTATGGAGGTTGTTGACGATTTCCTTAAAGTTCCTCGTTCACTCGGCGGAGACGGTGATATTTCCTCACCAAACAGCCCTATTACAATTAAGACTGCTATCATGATTGAGGATGACCAGAACGGAAATCCGAGAGTTCAGGTAACAATGAACGAATTCCTTGGAGACTGAAATGAAAAATATCAATGGATTAAAAAAGCTTTCTACGCCGTGTTACGTTATAGACGAGGAAAAACTTATACAAAACCTTGAAATACTAAGGGGAGTTGAAAATCGTACAGGGGCGAAAATTCTCCTTGCGCAGAAAGCATTTTCCTGTTATCACGTCTATCCCCTTATAAAAGAGTATGTTTCGGGAACAGCGGCAAGCGGATTATTTGAAGCAAAACTGGGATATGAGGAAATGGGCGGCGAAAATCACGTATTTTCCGCGGCATATCGTGAAAACGAGATTGACGAGATAATATCATACTGCGGCCATATCATATTCAATTCCTTTTCACAGCTTGAAAGATACCGCGACAGAGTGCTGAAAGCAGGGAAGAAAATCGGACTACGCATAAATCCCGAATTTTCCACACAGGAGGGCCACGAGATATACGATCCCTGCTCACCAAAATCAAGACTGGGCATAACGAGAAGAAATTTCCGTAGAGAGGACTTACAGGGCGTTACAGGGCTTCATTTCCATACTCTCTGCGAGCAGAATTCCGACGATTTAAAGCGCACCCTTGACGCTATAGAAGAAAAATTCGGCGATATACTGCCAAAAATGGAATGGATAAACTTCGGCGGCGGTCATCATATAACCCGCGAGGATTATGATATTCCCCTCCTTGAAGAATGCATAATGCGAATGAAAAATAAGTATGGACTTGAAGTATTTCTTGAACCGGGAGAAGCATTTGCCCTGAATGCAGGCTATCTTGTAACAGAGGTGCTTGACCTTACGGAAAACGATATGCCCATTGCAATACTTGACACCTCTGCGGCTTGTCATATGCCCGATGTACTTGAAATGCCCTACCGTCCGCCCCTTATGAATTCGGGAGAGGCAGGGGAGAAGAAGTACACCTACCGCCTCGGATCACAAACCTGCCTTGCAGGGGATTCAATAGGAGAGTACTCCTTTGACGAGCCGCTTAAAATCGGCGATAGGCTGATTTTCTGCGATATGGCGATATATTCAATGGTAAAGAACAACACCTTCAACGGTATGCCATTGCCTTCAATTTATCTGAAAAAAGCAGACGGAACAATGAGACTTCTCCGTCAGTTCGGCTACAGTGATTTTAAGGAGAGATTGTAATGACAAATATATATTTTGTCCGTCACGCACAGCCTGACTACAAATATCCCGACCCTGCCAATCGTCCGCTGACGGCAGAAGGAGAGCAGGACTGCGCAGAGGTTGTACGAGTTCTCCGCGATGTTAAGCTTGATTATGCCATATCAAGTCCCTACATTCGCAGCTACAACACAATAAAGGCTGCTGCAGAGGAACACGGACTGGAGATACATACGGATTACCGCCTCAGAGAGCGTAAAAACGGCAAAAACAGCAATAATATGGAGATGTTTCAGAAGCGCTGGGCAGATATGACCTACAGCGAGTGGGACGGCGAAAGCCTGAAAGAGGTTCAGGACAGGAATATCGAGGTTATATCGGCACTTCTGGAGGAACATAAGGACGAGAATATAATTCTCGGCACTCATGGAACAGCCCTCAGCACAATTCTGAATTATTACGACAAATCCTTTGCATTGGAGGGATTTCTGCGTATTATTGATTTTCTGCCCTATGTGGTAAGAATTGGCTTTGATGGGCATAAAATGGTTGAAAAAGAGGAACTTCTCATAATTGAAAAGGTATTTAAAGGATAAAAGAGGATAGAAAATGAAAAGTGAAATTTTAGGCAAGTATGAAATAATCGACGCTCACGCACATATTTTCCCTGAGAAAATTGCTGAGAAAGCAACTGAGAATGTTGGCAGATTTTATGATTTGCATATGGACGGCTGCGGAATGAGTGAAAATCTCATAAAAGGCGGCGATACAATCGGCGTATCGGAATATCTTGTATGCTCCACCGCCACAGTACCCCAGCAGGTGAGGGTTATCAACAGCTTTATAGCTGATGAATGTGGAAAACATCCCCAGTTTTTCGGATTTGGCACAACTCATCCATTGTCGGAGGATATTGAGGGCGATATCGCGCAGATTAAAGAGCTTGGACTTCACGGCGTAAAGCTCCACCCCGATTTCCAGGATTTCAACGCTGATTCACCCGAAGCATTCAAGATATACGAGGTTATGGAGGGAGAACTGCCACTGCTTATCCACTGCGGCGACCCAAGATACGACCGTTCTGCGCCAACAAGAATAAGGAAGATATGCGAAAATTTCCCCAAGCTTAAACTGCAGGCGGCACATATCGGCGGATACGGCCGCTGGGACGAAGCACAGGAAATGCTGACAGGCTTTGAAAATCTGAGGATAGATATATGCAGCTCCCTTGCATTTATGTCAGCGGAGCAGGCTGCGGAGCGAATCCGCGGATTTGGCGTAGAGAACAGCTTTTTCGCCTGTGATTTCCCTATGTGGAATCATATGGAGGAGCTGAAAAGATTTCTTGCTCTTGGCTTTACTGAGGAAGAAAATAGAATGATACTTTCTGAAAATTTCAGAAGATTTTATAAATAACGGTTATTTTACGTTGTTTTACGTAGGGGCGAGCATTGCTCGCCTTTAATTATAAACACAGCGGTATGGTATTTAGCATATGAGTATATTATATATATATATATATATATATAATGAAACCTTAACAAAATAGTTGATATATATTGCAAAATAATGTATAATATGCTTATAAAGACAATAAACCCAATGACACAGACATCAAGGAGGAATTACTATGAAAAAAATTCTAAGCGGCATAATTTCAACAGCACTTCTGACAGCTTCGTTATCTGTAGTAACAGCAAATGCAGAGGATAAGATGACAAAGGAAGAATTTCTCGACCTTGTAGTATCGGAAACAGAAGATTTTTCAGACGGTGGATTTATTTACGGCAAGGATTTGAAATTCGACGCAATTCCCGACGGAAACACCTATACGTTAATAGTATACGGCATAAAGCAGGAAGATTACATCCGCAATGTAGGTGTAACTGAGGGCGTTATGGAGATAAATACAACAGAATACAGAGGTGCAGGTGCTCCCGAATTTTACAGCGGGTGTGCTTTGTCTGTATTGCCGATAGAGCAGGAAACTGATATTAAGGATAGTTTTACGGCTCTGGACGGTTTTACAGTGGTATTCTACATAGAGAACGTATTACCTGGCTTTTCTGCGCCTGCTGAAAGCATTGTAGAAGCTTCACTTTATAAAGATTATGAAATAGCAAGCTATATTTATCCTGAGATTACAGCAGGAGATACAGACGGCGACGGAAGTATTACTGCTTCTGATGCTTCAAATGTACTTCTTGCATATGCATATTCATCCACAGGCAAAAAGCTCACACTGAATATGACACAGTTTGACTACAACAATGACGGAATAATCAACTCAGCCGATGCTTCTGCAATTCTCGAAAAATATGCAGAGTTATCCACAAGCAAATAAATTGGCTGTATATCGTTGTTTTACGTAGGGGCGGATATCATCCGCCCGCAATTTCGGAACGAAATTAATTTTTCGATATATTAAAAATGCTTATGTCACAAAAAGTAGTGACATAAGCATTTTTTTATGCTATAATAAAAAAGCCCCGATAAAAATCGGGGATAGAATATGGTGCCGAAAACGGGACTTGAACCCGTACGAGATCGCTCTCGGCAGATTTTGAGTCTGCTGCGTCTGCCATTCCGCCACTTCGGCACATTGCTTAATAATTATACCATAAAAATGGTGATATGTCAAGGGTGGAAATAATTAAAATAAAAAAATATATATTTTAATGCATTTTTTTGTCATTTTCAAGTGTGTATTATATAGAGAGCAATAAAAAAGCTCACAGACAGACGTAAAAAACAACTGATTTACAATGGAAGGACGTGGTAATTATAGCAACTGAGAATACATCATTATACGCTTTCAGAAAATACGGTGATATGGTACTGCGTACAGCATATTCCTGCTGCGGCTGCTATGCCGAGGCGGAAGATATAGCCCAGGAAGTATTCCTGTATCTCCACACAAAGCCGGTAGATTTCAACGACGATGAGCATATGAAAGCGTGGCTGCTGAGAGTAGCGGTAAACAAGTGCAAGAATTATAAGAGAAGCTTCAGAACGAGCCATACACAGCCTTTGGAAGAAGAAAACGCAGGTACATACAGTATGGACACAACAGATATTGAGGTAAGGGAGCTTATATCATCCCTTCCGCAGAAATATTCCGAAGTGATATATCTGTATTATTACGAGGGATATCAGATAAAAGAAATAGGGAAGATATTGGGAAAAAATCCGAGTACAGTAAACTCGCTTTTACAAAGGGGCAGGGAAAAGCTTAAATTAGAGCTTACCGAAGAAAAAGCACCGAAAAAACAGGGCATCATGAGGAGGACATAGTAATGAGAAAAGACGAATATAGAAAGCACCTTGATAAAATAACCTGTACCGATGAATTCCGCAGCAGAATGGAAGATATACTTTCAACAGAGGCAGACGGTGAGTATGCCGACAGCGTAAGCACAGTAGAAAGAGCAGGAAAGATAAACTACCACCGCTGGGCAGGAATTGCAGCGTCGGCTGTGCTTATGGTAGGAATAGGCGGAGTTATGCTGCAAACAATGAAAAACGCCCCCGATGTACCGGGCAGCAGTCTTAGCGATACAACGGCAACAACAGAAGCGGAAATTGGTGTATCAACCGGAGATTATAAATTGGAATTATCCATAGATAATTATGATTTTCCTACAGAAAACATTGGAACAATACCCGATGAAGCAGCAGACGAAATAATTAAAACACTCAAAGAAGCCGCATGGGAAAAAACTGATACAGATATTCACTTCCGCAACAACAGAGAGGATATTTATGAAGAATATGATGAAAATACTCCCGAAGAAGAATTGGGCGTACTTTATGTATTCAACATTACCTGTACAGGGGCAGAGGAGTTTGTTTACAGCATAGGTTTCAATGGACATTCTTATTTATTATATGAGGGAGAAGAAGCATATTATTTCAATGGCAAGGAAACATATTTTGAAATAATGGACATAGTAGCAACAACATTTATTTATCGTGAACCTGAAACCTACAGCGACCCTTTAAGTCAGAAGGTAGCACATCTTTTCTATTCAAATAAGGATATAATCAAGCCAAATGCTGAACAAAGCACATCAGAATATTGTATATATACAGGATTATCAGCAGGTCCTTATCATATACTTATTGATAAAACAGGGCTTATAAATGTCAGATATGAAGGTCTTCACAATGAAGAAAAGGTACTGTCCTATGACAGTTCTCCGGAATTTGCAATTGATGTAGCAGCACTTATGGGTGTGGATTTTGAATCAGAAGAACCCACAGAAGCAACCACACAGCCCACAGATATGACAATAAACGGAAAGCTTATAAATCTTCTTGGTAATCCCGATTTCATAGAAAACGGCAAATTATCCTATCATACAGGCGGCGGACAATTCAGCAGCAGCTACAATATAGGCAAAGTGGGCGAAGTCGGCGGAGAAGAATTTATAAAACTTCTTGCAAACTATGAGTGGGTACCTGCTGAGGATTCTGACTATATGAGAAGCGACTTTATAATGATAGGCTATAATTACAGTAGCGTTGATTTAACAGGCGTAAGCATCTCCGTAAACGACAAGGGCGAGCTGTATGACCACAGCGAAGGCGTGCTGTACAGGGCAGAAAATGCGGATATAGCTGAGTTAGAGGAAGCATATGAGAGCGCAGCCATATCTGATTACTATACAGCGATAGCACACAGTTTATGTACAAGAGGCGACGATTTCACCACCCTTGAAAGCGATATAAGCATATATTACGACCCCCTTGATGAAACAGGGGAGTACAAGCCTGTAAAGTGCACAGGAAAGATGTATTATAAGAATATAACCAACGATGCAACAAAGGATTGCTACGGCGATTATTATTATATTCTCAGCGACGCAGAAAGCGGATACAGCGGCGAGATGTACAAACAGGGCAGATATTGGGCATTTATCGAAAAAGGGAACTCCATAGCAAAGGGGTATTATGGGGAAGACGTCTTTGCACTGGAAGAAGAAGCAGAGGATTGGGCTGGATATTTTATCCTGCGCGATAATTACATCCTGAGCGGCGGATATGATAACTATAACGCAATAAATATTGATTACGATATGCTTTGCGAGGAAGCATTATACACATTAAACCGTAGAGATTCAGATTATTATTATGTTCTTGATGAAGAAATTATCATAGGTCAGTTCAGTAATTATTTCAAATTGGAGTACAATCATGTTAACCAAGATAGTGAAGAATACAAAAAATACAGCGAAATACTGGAATTCAGAGCAACTGATATGGGAGAGCTTATATATTTCAGCAAGTCAAGACGCAACCTTGAAACAGGCGAAATCACACCATACCTGACGTTCCGTATGTGTGACGGCATATGCAACAGTATGGGAGAATATGTGCCAATGCTTGACAACCCCGACTTTGCAATTCCCCAGCCCTCCGAAGAACTTATGAAAGAATTTGAACTTAAATACGGAGCATAATGCAGCATATCGGGCGATGCACCCACCGCCCCAATACCCTGATTCTGCGGTACAAATACAATGAGAAACAAAAACGCCACCGCAAAAAGCAGTGGCGTTAAATTTACCCGTAATAAATTACTTAGAAATAAGAGCAAGTGTATCTCTTGCAATGAGAAGCTCCTCATTTGTAGGAACAACCCAAACCTGAACCTTGGAATCGTCAGCAGAAATCTTAGCAAGCTTACCGCGGAGACCGTCGTTAACAGATTCGTCAAGCTTGATACCGAAGAATTCCATATCCTTACATACAGCAGCACGAACATCAAATGCGTTTTCACCGATACCGCCGGTAAAGAGAACAGCGTCAAGACCGTTCATAGCAGCAGCATAGGAACCGATGTACTTCTTGATTTCATAAACGAGCATATCAGAAACGAGCTGAGCTCTCTTGTTGCCGTTTTTAGCAGCCTCTGTGATGTCTCTGTTGTCAGAGCCAACGCCTGAAACTCCGAGGAATCCAGACTTCTTGTTCATGTAGTCGCTCATCTCAGCAGGAGTAAATCCGTGCTTGTCAGCTACGAAAGTAACAGCAGAGGGGTCAACAGAACCTGAACGAGTACCCATAACAACACCGTCAAGGGGAGTGAAGCCCATAGATGTATCAACGGACTTACCGCCGTCAACAGCAGTGATAGATGAGCCGTTTCCGAGGTGGCATGAAACAATCTTGAGATCCTTAACGTCCTTGCCCATAGCCTCAGCAAGAGCAGCAGAAACGAATCTGTGGGAAGTACCGTGGAAGCCATACTTTCTTACGTGAAGGTTCTCATAATCCTCATAGGGAAGACCGAACATAAATGCCTTGGGGGGCATAGTCTGGTGGAAAGCTGTATCAAATACAACAACCTGAGGAACATTTGCAGGGATAACACTCTTGCAAGCACGGAGAGCGAGAGCGTGAGCGTGGTTATGAACGGGAGCAAGCTCACGGAGTTCATCAATCTTGTCGATAATTTCGTCTGTAACGAGAACGGACTTATCGAAAATATCAGCACCCTGCACGATACGGTGACCAACAGCAGAAATCTGATCCATGCTGTCAATAACCTTAGCGTCGCTTGTAGTAAGAGCCTCAACAAGCTTCATGAAAGCCTCTGTATGTGTGGGGAATGCGCAGTCCTCGTTAAGCTCTCTGCCGTCAGCAGCCTTGTGAGCGATGTGGCCGTCGATACCGATACGGTCGCAGTTACCCTTAGCGATAACACTTTCATCAGCCATATCAATGAGCTGATACTTGAGAGAAGAACTACCTGCGTTTACAACTAAAATAATCATTATAGTATTCCTTTCATTGAGGGGTGGCACCCCTTGTTTTATTTACCATATACTATTATATACCATTTTCAAAAAAAATCAAGTCTTTTTTGGAAATTTTCGGAAAAATATGTGAAAAAATTGTCAAAGGTGTTGTTTTAAAGCTATTTATTTGTGTAGGGGCGAGCATTGTCGCCCGCAATTTCGGAACAAAATTACAAACATACCGCCTTGCATAATGCTTGTTGTTGAAATCCAACAAAACTGTCACTGTAAATTTGTATATTCATACAAACTTGCGAAAACCTCTTGACAAACAAATAATAATGTTCTACAATATAAGTAGAGATAAAATCCACAATTAAAGACTGATTCTGAACAATGCTGAAATCTGATGAAATCTATTGCTTTTTAATGTGAAAAGAGGTATAATATAATGGAATATAATTACAACGGAAAGGAGCATTTTATGAAAATAAGCGGAATAGTCTGCGAATACAATCCTTTCCACAACGGACATCGTTATCATATAGAAGAAACGCGGAAAAACGGCGCAACCCATATAATTGCCGTTATGAGCGGTAATTTTGTACAGCGCGGAGATTTAGCCGTAGCCGATAAATTCACAAGAGCCGAAGCCGCGGTAAAATGCGGAGCCGACCTTGTAATTGAGCTGCCAGTGCAATACAGCCTTGCACCTGCGGAGCTTTTCGCCAGGGGAGCAGTATATCTTCTCCACAGCCTCGGAGTAGTGGACGAGCTTTCATTCGGCAGCGAATGCGGCGATGTTAAGAAGCTTATTACAGCGGCAGAAGCTATGGCAGAAATTGCGGATTTACCGAAAATACGCGATTACACAGAAAAAGGATATACCTATGCAAAAGCGTTGTCTACAGTTTTAAGTGAAATATATCCCGAAACCGCAGAAATAATTTCTGAGCCGAACAATATTCTCGGAGTTGAATATATTAAGGCAATACGCCATTTTTCCTCGGATATATCGCCATTTACAGTTAAGCGTGCAGGTGCGGCACACGACAGCAGCGATACCTGTGAAAGCTTTGCCAGCGCTTCATACATACGGGAGCATATGGCTGATTCTGCGGCATTTCTCCCCGATATTTCAGAAAAAATTATATCGGGCGATACAGCGGATATCCACCGCCTTGAAAGAATTATACTCTACCGCCTGCGTACAGCGTCACTGGAGGAAATAAAAGCCACAAGCGACTGTGCCGACGGTCTTGCAGAGCGGATATATTCTGCAAGGAATGCAGTTTCACTTGACGGATTTTTCGAAGCAGTAAAGACGAAACGCTTTACAATGGCAAGAATAAGACGGATTATATTATCACTTTTAATCGGCATAACTAAAGAGGATATGAAAAATCTTCCTCCCTATGGGCGAATAATCGCCCTTAACGAAAGGGGACGGGAAATATTAAGCCTTGCCAAGGGAAAAAGCCTTATTCCATACGGCACATCACTGGCAAAGCTCTCACGAAATGACAGTATATCGGCACGTTTTGCGGAGCTTGAAGCCGCCGCCTCCGATATATATGGACTTGCATACGAAAAAATTATTCCCCCGCAAAGGGAATTCACCGCGAAGATAAAAATTCAGGAGTAACTTATGAAAAAAATACTTCTTACAGCTATTTTGCTTGCATTTTCAGCTGTTTCCTGCGGCAGTACAGTACAGAGAGCTGATGTAGGTAATTTCGTTCCCCCCACAGAGCCGCCTGTGACGGAGGAAATTACAGAGCCGCCCACAGAGCCGCCCACAGAGGGCAATCCGCCCCCTGTTGAGGTTGACCCTGCCGTACCTGAGGACTATGAACCGATATTATCCTGCGTAATAGATGGATTTGAAACGGTATTACAAAATCCCGAGCTGCCCACAGGCTGTGAAATTACAGCTCTTACACAGACCATAAACTTTTACGGCTTTGATATAGACAAGGTGACTTTGTGCGATACTTTTATGCCTGTTGATTTTGACGGCTACTATACAATGGACCAAGTATATATTGGGAACCCGAGAGCAACAAACGGATTTGGCTGCAATGCTCCTGTTATAAAAAAGGCTGCCGATGATTATTTCGATTATCTCGGCTCAGACTGGTATGCCCTTGACCTTACAGGTATTTCATTGCGGGAAGTATTCTACCAGATTGAACAGGGCTATCCCGTAGTTGTATGGTCAACAATCGGCCAGAGAGAAACCCACGCCACATTCCAGTTCAGACTTGGCTGCGGAGAGGATTTCTACTTCAACGGCTATCAGCATTGTCTGACTATATACGGCTTTGATCACGACGAGGGAGTTGTACACGTAGCCGACCCAATGGAGGGAAATGTAAAATATGATATGGCTCGTTTTGAGCGTATCTACAACGAAATGGGCAAACAGGCAGTAATCCTATGTGGAAATCCCGAATCCGCAGGAGAGGATTACAGCACAGACAAGGAAAAAAAGGAGTGGCTGAAAGAAAATAAGCCTACCGACCTTGATTTCCTTTTCAGAAACGAAGAATAACGGAGTGAATTAATGATAAAAGGCGTAATTTTCGACCTTGACGGAACACTTATTGACTCAATGCAGATATGGTACGATATCGACAGGCATTTTCTTATGGAAAACGGTGTGGAAAATCCGCCCCGTGAGATATCGGATAAAATAAAGCGTATGACAGTGGAGCAGGCGGCGGATTTCTTCATAGAGCAGTTCAGCCTTAAATGTACGCAGGATTACGTAATAAAGCGGATTGAAGAGCTTGTGCGTATTGAATACGAGGAAAAAATCCCATTAAAGCCCTATGCAGTGGAGCTTCTTGATTATCTCGACAATAAGGGCATACCCTACGGCATAGCAACGGCAACCTACAGCGCCCTTGCGAAAGCTGTACTTGAAAGACACAGAATATACGACAGAATGAAGTTTCTGCTCACCGACAGGGAATATCCGCGGGGGAAAAAATTTCCCGACATATTTATGGGAGCCGCAGAGCTTCTCTGTGCAAGTCCCGATGAAACCCTTGTGGTGGAGGACTCCCTCCACAGCGTAAAAACCGCGGTAAATGCAGGATTTGTTACAGCGGCAGTATACGATGAATCGTCAGCGGACGACAGGACAGAGCTTGAAAAAATATCGGATTATTATTTAACATCATTGAAAGAGATTGAAAGGCTGTTTATATGAAAAAGGTTATGATAGGAATGAGCGGAGGAGTTGACAGCTCCGCGGCGGCACTGCTTCTGAAAGAGCAGGGATATGAGGTTGTGGGCGTTACCCTTGAAATGTTCTCCGATGAAGATATAGTTATGTGCGGCAACGGCCGTAATAACGGCAATTTATCGGGAGCAGGGGACGCAAAAAGCGTTGCGGAAAAGCTGGGATTTCAGCATATCACCGTGGATATGAAGGCTTGCTTCCGCAAAAATGTTATGGAATATTTCTGCAATAGCTACCTCTGCGGAAGGACTCCAAACCCTTGTATTGAGTGCAACCGATGTGTAAAATTCGGGGAAATGCTGAAAATAGCGCAGGAAAACGGATGTGACTACATAGCAACAGGCCATTATGCCGTATGTGAATATGATGAAAAAAGCGGCAGATATCTGCTGAAACGCTCTGCCGACAGAAGCAAGGACCAGACATATATGCTCTATTCTCTCACACAGGAGCAGCTTGCACATACTCTTTTTCCCTTAGGGGATATGGAAAAATCCGCTGTCCGTGATATAGCGGCGGAAAATGGGCTTATAAACGCAGAAAAGCCTGACAGTCAGGATATATGCTTTGTTCCTGACGGAAAATATGTGGAATTCATTGAAAAATTCACGGGGAAAAAGGCGGTATCGGGAAATTATACCGATATGTCGGGAAAAATCCTCGGCAAGCACAAGGGGCATATAAATTACACCGCAGGGCAGCGTAAAGGGCTTGGAATAGCTCTCGGAAAGCCTGCATATGTTGTTAAAAAGGACTATAAAACGAATACTGTCGTTCTTGGTGAAGAAAGCGACTTGTACACAATGTCCCTTATTGCGGAAGATGTAAATCTCATTTCTGTAGAGGAAATAACAGAGCCGATGCGTATCACTGCAAAGGCGAGATATTCCCAGAAAGATTGTGCCGCAACTCTTTCAAAGATGGAGGACGGCAGATATCTTGTGGAATTTGACGAGCCGCAGAGAGCTGTAACATCGGGGCAGGCTGTAGTATTCTACGACGGCGATATTGTCGTAGGCGGCGGAACGATTATATAGGTGAAATATGGAATATAATTTTGAAAAATTAACAGATAAGATATATGTATGTGCAAGCAGCGACCACCGTTTCGGCACGGACGCGTTTCTTCTTGCGGATTTCTCGGGATATCGGCAGAAGGACAAAGCCTGCGATTTAGGAACAGGCTGCGGAATAATACCCCTTATTATGCAGAAAAAACGCCCTCCGCAGGTAACATACGCTGTGGATATTCAGGAGGGAGCAATTGAACAGCTCCGTCTTGGTATGGAAAAAAGCGAGGTTTCAGGAATTGTCCCCGTATGCGCTGATTTAAAGGAGCTATGGGAGGGGGCACCTCTTGGACAGCTTGACCTTGTGACCTGTAATCCACCATATAAGGCTGTAAATGCAGGCTTTGAAAGCGTCATAACAGCACAGCGTATTGCGCGGCACGAGATAATGTGCAATATTGACGATGTATGCGCTGCGGCGGAAAAACTGTTGAAATTTGGGGGAAGATTATGCGTATGCAACCGCCCCGAAAGACTTTCTGACGTGATATTTGCTATGAAAAATCACAACATTGAGCCGAAGCGTATACGTTTTGTTTCAAAAACCTCCGATGATGCACCGTGGCTGTTTTTAATCGAGGGCAAAAAAGGCTCTAAGCCATTTATGCAGGTTGAGCCGCAGTTATATATACGCAGTGAAAACGGATTTTCCGAAGAATTGCAGAAGATATACGACACAGGAAAAGAGGTTGACGAGAAATGAGCGGTATACTTTACATAATCGGCACACCAATCGGCAATATGGAGGATATAACTCTCCGTCAGATGCGACTGCTGGAAGAAGTGGATTTCATATGCGCAGAGGATACCCGTGTTACGCTGAAACTTCTGAACAGGTGCGAGATAAAAAACGAGCTTGTCAGCTTCCACGAGCATAGCAGCAAAAACGAGGCACAGCGTATAATCGACAGGATTTTAAGCGGACAGAACTGCGGAGTTGTGACAGATGCGGGAATGCCCTGCATATCTGACCCCGGTGAAGTTCTTGTGCGTATGTGCTATGAAAACGGCATTGATGTGAGGGTAGTCCCAGGACCTACAGCGGCAGCATCAGCGGCAGCTTTGTCGGGGATGCATATCAATCGCTTTACCTTTGAGGGATTTCTTCCTGTGCCTAAAAAAGAGCGTCAGGAGCGTCTGGAGCTTCTGCGGAATGAAACGGCAGTTATGATATTTTATGAAGCTCCCCATAAGCTGAAAAATACCCTTGCGGATATGGCGGAATTTTTCGGCGGAGAGCGTAAAATTGCCCTTTGCAGGGAGCTTACAAAGCTCCACGAGGAGGT
>JAZSEJ010000119.1:0-29239 GCA_045531615.1 Ruminococcus sp. | reverse complement strand
AAGCCCACAACAACTACCACAAAGCCTACAACTACTACAACCAAGCCCACAACAACCACCACAAAGCCTACAACCACAACAACCAAACTCACAACGACTACCACAAAGCCTACAACTACAACGACTAAGCCCACAACAACTACCACAAAGCCTACAACTACAACGACTAAGCCTACAACAACTACCACAAAGCCTACAACCACAACAACCAAACCCACAACGACTACCACAAAGCCTACAACAACCACAACCAAGCCTACAACGACTACAACTAAGCCAACTACAACCACAACCAAGCCTACAACGACTACAAGTAAGCCAATTACAACAACTACTAAATCAACTACCGCAACTAAACCTGTTACAACTACAGCACCTCAGCCTGTATACGAGGAAGGTGATTTAAACCGCGACGGTAAGCTATCAATTGCCGACTTAGTATGCTGCGCAGAGGCGGCTATGGGTATTGCAGAGTTTGATTTCTCCTGTGATGTCAATAATGACGGAAGAACTGACGTTTTCGATGTTATTATTATGCGTGAACTGATAGTTGATAAAATCAAGTCACTTTTAGTTTAAAGCCTTAATACAACAAATAAGGGTACCCTGTGAAATGGGTACCCTTAATTTTTACCTATTTTTCGGTGGTTTGCCTCTTTTAACTATTTTGAATTGCTCTTTTCCGAGAATGTGATTTTTCATTGTAACAAGATCGGCAACCGATATATTGCCGTCAGAGTTGACATCGCAAAATATGTCATTTTTATTCTCTACAATTGCCTTACGCATAAGTATCATATCGAATACATCAATAACACCGTCAGAGTATACATCGCCTGTCATAAAGTATTCTTCGGTTAAGTTGTTTTTCTGAGGATATATGTTACTGAAAACATCAAGGGATTCAAGAGGTCTGCCGCTGAAATCAAATAATGCCTGATTGTCGTATGCTGAACCGCCTGCTTCTGTTACAGAAGCGTCATATTCTGCGGCATAGTCTGTAGCCCAGCCGGAGCCGTACTGTTTCCACAGCTTATTCTGCTCCTCCCAGGAGATATTATTGACGCCAAGCCAGGCAGGCTCCCAGTAAAATACACCTATACCTTTACTTCCCACATTTGCAACAGCCTGAAATACATCGGTGAGACTTTGAGCCTGTCCCTCTATGGAAATAGGATAGCGTAAATCCACATTGTCGCTGTACTGCGAAACGGCATTGCCGAAAGTATCGCCATCATCGCTTGTGTAGGGGTAGGCAGTTTCAGCTACCATTACATATTTATTGTATTTGTCTGCAATTCCCTTGAGGATAGATGTTAAATTATCCGTTGTGCCGTGCCAGTAGGGATAATATGAGGCTGCAAATACATCATAATCAAGATTGCATTCTGCCATAACCTGTGCATACCAGTCAAAATGCCCCGATGAAGGATCGGCAAAATGATGGGCTATAAGGATGTTTTTGTCAAAATCGCGGACAGCCTTATTTCCGCTTGAAAATAAGTCGCATATCTTATACATATCCTTTTCACCGCAGAAAAAGCAGTTAGTTTCGTTTCCCACCTGTACCATACCGATATCTCCGCCTGCATCTGCTATAGTTTCAAGAACCCAAGTTGTATAACGGTATATCTCAGTTTTCAGCGTTTCGTGGTCGTGGGGCTGCCAGTATTTAGGGCGTGTCTGCTTTGCAGGATCTGCCCAGAAATCAGAATACTGTATATCTACCAGAAGCTTCATACCATATTTTGCCGCACGTTTGCCTATTTCAGCGGCAACGTATAAATCGTTGTTTCCGCCGCCGTAGGTGTTGCCATTGCTGTCGTATGGCTCATTCCACACGCGGACGCGGATATAGTTCACGCCTTTTCGGGAGAGAATGGCGAATATATCGTCTTTTTCACCTCTTGTGTTGTGAAATTCAACGCCTGCCTTTTCAATGGCGATTATTGAGGAGATATCAACGCCTTTTATCGGTTCACCGCCATTTATTGATGTATCGAAATTTTCAAATACAACCTGCGGCAGCTTATCAGCCGCTGATGCTGTATATTTCACAGCTGTTCCGTATGACGACACAGCAAGGATTGCAGCTGATGCAAATGCCATTATTTTTTTTAGCATAATATTACCACCTTTCGGATTATTAACTGAATTATATCATACACTAAGTTCAAAGTCAAGAAAATTCGCGCTATTTCTATTGACAGTGCTGTTTTTTTATGTTACTATGAAATTGAGGAGTGATTATATGAAATGTATCTGTATTGACCTTAAAAGCTTTTATGCCTCAGTAGAATGCGTTGAAAGAGGCCTCGACCCTCTTAAAGCAAATCTTGTTGTTGCTGACAGCGCCAAAACAGAAAAAACAATATGCCTTGCCGTAACTCCTTCATTGAAATCTCTGGGAGTTCCTGGCAGACCACGTCTTTTCGAGGTTCAGCAGATACTAAAGGGCGTAAACGAAAGGCGCAGACGCGTTGCACGATATGGCAGATTCAGCGGAAAATCCTCTGATATAACGCAGCTTGAAGCCGATAACTCCCTTGAAGCTGACTTTATCATCGCTCCGCCGCGTATGGCGAAATATATGGAAGTCAGCACGAAAATATATGAAATTTATCTGCGATATATCGCCCCAGAGGATATTCATGTATATTCAATTGATGAGGTTTTCATTGATGTGACATCATATCTTGAAACATACAAATGCACCGCCCATCAGCTTGCGGTGGCTATGATACGTGATGTTCTCCTCGAAACAGGAATTACAGCAACAGCAGGTATCGGCACAAATCTCTATCTTGCAAAAATTGCTATGGATATCGTGGCGAAGAAAATGCCTGCGGATAAAGACGGTGTACGTATTGCTGAGCTTGACGAAATGAGCTACCGCCGACAGCTTTGGGAGCATCGCCCTCTTACGGATTTCTGGCGGATTGGCAAGGGTATCTCCCGCCGCCTTGAAAATGCACATATGTATACAATGGGCGATGTTGCGGAATGTTCCGTATACAACGAGGACAGGTTGTACAGGCTTTTCGGAATTAACGCAGAGCTTCTCATAGACCACGCATGGGGCTGGGAACCGTGTACCATAGCTGATATAAAGTCATATAAGCCTAAGGCTCACAGTATAAGTCAGGGGCAGGTGTTGTCTCGACCGTATACCTTTGACGAGGGGAATATCATAGTCCGTGAAATGTCGGAGCTGCTTGTTCTTGATCTTGTTGACAAGGGGCTTGTCGCTGACCAGATTGTACTGACTGTGGGGTATGATCATACGGAAATTCCCGAAGATTACGAGGGTGTAATGGAATACGACCATTACGGCAGAAAGCTGCCGAAGCAGGCACACGGCTCAAAAAATTTAGGGGAGTACACCTCCTCCACGAAAAAGATAGTTTCTGCAATGGCTGAGCTGTATAATGAAATTGTTGACAGGCGGCTGCTTGTTCGGCGAATGTACGTTGTGGCAAATCACGTTATGTATGAGCGTGATGTGAAAAAAGATGATTTCGTGCAGCTTGATTTATTTTCCGACTGGGAAAATGTACAGGCGGAGCAGGAGAAGCAGGAGCAGGAAAAACAGCGCGAAAAAGCGATACAGCAGGCAATGCTTGGAATAAAGAAAAAGTATGGCAAAAATGCCATACTCAAAGGCTTGAATTTTGAGGAGGGAGCAACCTCCATTGAGCGAAACGGACAGGTTGGAGGACATAAGGCATGAGCGAACGATATAAAGATATAATCGACCTGCCGCACTATGTGTCGGATAAGCGTCCTCATATGAGCAGCTACGACAGGGCGGCGCAGTTTTCGCCCTTTGCGGCTCTTACGGGCTTTGACGATGAAATCGACGAGGCTGCACGGCTTACTGACTGCCGCCCCGAACTTACCGAGGATGAACTGAACAGCCTTGATGCCGCTGTACAGCAGATTTCGGAGCTTGACAAGCCCCTTATTGCTGTGACCTATTTCGTCCCTGATGTCAACAAATCAGGCGGCTCCTACAGAGCATACACAGGAAATCTCCGATTTCTCGATTTCGGCGAGGGAAAGCTGAAATTTGTTGATGATACGGTGATTTTACTTGGGAATGTGGTGGAGATAAAGATTTTGGAGAGGTAAAGGCAGCATCGCACAAGCTCTGTGCGGTGCTGCCTAAAAATTTTTGGCATAATATCCCTTGACCTTTTCCAAAAAATATGTTATGATGTATAATAGGAAAATATCGAAAAAAGAAAGGGATAATATGAAATTCAATGAACTTAATTTATCTCAGGACATACTGAGAGCTGTGGAGGAGCTTGGCTTCTCCGAAATGACGCAGATACAAGAGGAAAGTATACCCCTCCTTGTACAGGGAATGGACGTAATCGGACGCTCAAACACAGGAACGGGAAAAACTGCCGCATTCGGCATACCTGCCGTTGAGTCAATTACCGATGCTGACAAAAAGTCCGTAGCTGTACTTATCCTCTGCCCTACCCGTGAGCTTGCAATGCAGGCTTGCGAGGAAATTCGCAAATTTGCGAAGTATAAGAGAATTGTCAAGGCTTGTGCGGTGTATGGCGGTGCAAGTATGGAACGTCAGATTATGGAACTGAAACGCGGTGCAAATATAGTTATCGGAACGCCTGGCCGCGTTATGGACCATATCCGCAGACGTACACTCAAGCTTGAAAATCTCCGCACAGTTATTCTCGATGAGGCAGATGAAATGCTGAATATGGGTTTCCGTGAGGATATTGAAGCTATACTCGCAGATGTTCCCGAGGACAGACAGACTGTTCTTTTCTCAGCAACTATGCCGCCTGCAATTCTTGCAATTACGGAAAAATATCAGCGTGATCCTGTGCAGGTTAAAATAAAATCCGCACAGAAAACAGTTGAGCTTATCGACCAATACTGGTTTATGACGGCTATGGGCAGAAAAACCGACGCTTTAAAGCTTCTTCTTGCGGCATATTCTCCCGAGTCCGCAATGGTATTCTGCAACACAAAGAAAATGGTTGACGAGCTGACTGAGGAGCTTGCAAAAAGCGGCATACGCGTTGCAGGACTTCACGGCGATATGAAGCAGGCACAGCGTACACAGGTGATGAACAGCTTCAAATCAAAGACTACAGCCGTTCTTGTTGCTACGGATGTAGCCGCAAGAGGTATTGATGTAAGCGGAATTGACGCTGTTTTCAACTACGATTTGCCACAGGATAACGAGTATTATATTCACCGTATCGGCAGAACAGGCAGAGCAGGACAAAAGGGTGCGGCTTACACGCTCATTACAAGCCGCCGTCAGCAGTACGATTTGAAGGATATTGCACGTTATACAAAGGCTGAAATTACAGAGCTGCCTCTCCCCGATAAGGAGGATATAATCTCAGCTAAAACAGAGGCTATAATCCGCGAAATTGAAGATATGCCAAAGGCAGCGGAGGAAGTAGCTGATATATTAGAGCGACTTGCAGCACGAGGAATTGACTACCGCGAAGCAGCTGCAAGACTTATCGGCAGCCGACTTGCCAAGGAGATTGAAAGCCTTCCTGAGTTTGATATGCCTAAGCCTCTGAAAAAAGGCGGCAAAAGGGGTGCCGATACGGTCAAGATAGACCTGAGCATCGGCAGAAACAAGCGCATCGCCCCGAATTTTATCCTGGGCGCGTTAGTTGATGCAACGGGAATGTCAGGACAGGATTTCGGCAAGATTGATATATTCGATAATCACACAACTGTTGAAGTACCAGAGGCTGAAATGGATTATATTCTTGACAGCACCAATTCTATGAGAATAAACGGCAATAAGGTTGAGGTTAAGCTGTACAAGGGCGGCTCCAAGGAAAAGCCTATGAGCAGGGATAAATCATTCAGAGATAAGTCCCGTGGATTTGATAAAAAGGGCAATAAGCCCGACCGCAGAAAGGCTGCATATGGCAGCCGCAAAAAGGCGGATGTGTTCGGTGATTATACTCCCGACCGCCGCAAACGCACGAAAAAGCGTCATTGATTCAAGGAGGATATGATATGAAAAATGAAGTCAAAAAGTCAAAAAAGCCTGTTATACTGAGAATTCTTATATTGCTCCTTGCAGCGCTTATGGTTGTAGGTGCGGTTGTTATGCCGTTTTTGATGTGAATATGTAAAAAAGAGGGTACCGAATAAATCGGTACCCATTTTTGTTGATTTACCAGTTAAAGCAATCAGACAGAAGAATAACGCTGTCCTTAGCAACATTCAGCAGACCACCTGTAGTGTGGCCTTTTTTTTCAGTGCCATCAGGCATTTCTATTCTGCATTCGCAATTCTTTACAGCTGTTATAAAGGGGATATGCCCTGCCATAACGGCAAGTTCACCCTCTATTCCTCTGACGGAAAGCTTAACCGCCTCTCCCTGAAAGATATTTCCATCGGGAGATGAAATTGTCAGTCCGAATGTATTCATACTTCTATACCCTTGGCTTTTTCTACGGCTTCGTCAATTGTTCCTACAAAGAGGAAAGCAGATTCGGGCAGGTCATCGTGCTTGCCCTCGATAATTTCCTTAAAGCCTCTGATAGTTTCGGAAAGGGGAACATAAGTACCCTCAATACCTGTAAACTTCTCCGATACGAAGAAAGGCTGTGAAAGGAAACGCTGAATCTTTCTTGCGCGCTGTACAAGAAGCTTATCCTCGTCGGAAAGCTCGTCCATACCCATAATGGCAATGATGTCCATAAGCTCCTGATAACGCTGGAGAATACGCTGTACCTCACGGGCAACAGTGTAATGCTCCTCGCCCAGTATATCAGCTGAGAGGATACGGCTTGTGGATTCAAGAGGGTCAACCGCAGGATAAATACCCTGTGATGCGATGTCTCTTGAAAGAACTGTAGTAGCGTCAAGATGTGCGAATGTAGTAGCAGGGGCGGGGTCTGTAAGGTCATCCGCAGGCACGTATACCGCCTGAATTGACGTAATAGAGCCTTTTTTCGTTGATGTAATACGCTCCTGCAAAGCACCCATTTCGTTTGCCAGCGTAGGCTGATAGCCAACGGCAGAGGGCATACGTCCAAGAAGTGCTGATACCTCAGAACCAGCCTGTGTAAATCTGAAAATATTATCAATAAAGAGAAGAACGTCCTGTCCTTCCTTGTCACGGAAGTACTCAGCCATAGTAAGGCCTGAAAGAGCAACTCTCATTCTTGCCCCTGGGGGCTCGTTCATCTGTCCGTAAACGAGAGTAGTATTGCTCAATACTCCCGATTCCTTCATTTCATTGTAGAGGTCGTTACCCTCACGGGTACGCTCTCCAACGCCTGTAAATACGGAAAGTCCGCCGTGCTGTTTTGCAACGTTGTTGATAAGCTCCATAATGAGGACTGTCTTGCCAACGCCGGCACCGCCGAAAAGTCCGATTTTACCACCCTTTGAATAAGGGCAGATAAGGTCAATTACCTTAATTCCCGTTTCGAGAATTTCCGTTGAAGTGGAAAGCTCGTCATAATCGGGAGCGCTTCTGTGTATGTTCCAGTGTTCCTCAGTTTCAGGGGCAGGCTTATTATCAACAGTATCACCGAGAACGTTGAAGATACGTCCCAGGGTATCTCTGCCTACGGGAACGCTGATAGGGGCACCTGTATCTGTTACGGGTACACCTCTTTTAAGACCGTCTGTAGAGGACATAGCAATACATCTTGCAGTATTGTCGCCGATATGCTGTGCCACCTCAACAGTGAGAATCTTATCACCCTTTGGAATGGTCAAAGCATTGAATATAGCGGGCAGACAGCCTTCCTCAAAACGTACGTCTACTACAGGTCCCATTACCTGTGAAACAACACCTTTTGTATTTTCTGACATAATTTGTATACCACCTTTATAGCTTCCGAATTTTATCGGTGGAGCAGTTATAATGGGGGGAATCGGCAATTACATACCGCTTCCCGCAACGATTTCTGTAATTTCCTGAGTGATAGCACTCTGTCTTGCACGGTTATACTGAAGCTGCAAGTCATCTATCATCTGCTTGGCATTTTTGCCTGCTGAGTCCATAGCGCAGCGTCTTGCGGCAACCTCGCTTGCAAAGCTTTCGCGGACATTCGCCACAATCATACCTGCAACATAGAGGGGAACAGCTGTATTGAGTACAGAAAGCTCATCAGGTTCAAAGATAATACCCGTTAAATCAGCCTTTTCCTCAGTTCTTGACAGGGGGAGTATCCAGCTTATACGGCTCTCCTGTGACATCATAGAGATATACTCCGTGCTGATAATTCCAACACGGTCTATGCTGCCCTCTGAAAAGCGGCTGCAAAGCTCCTTTGAAAGTGATGATGCCTGTTCAAAGCTGAAATATTCAGCGCTGTACTGACCGCCGTAAACATCACAGGCGCGCTTTCCTACAGCGATGAATTCAGCATCGGGATACTGTCTCGCAAGACGGAAAACATTGGAGTTATAGCCGCCTGCAAGGCCTCTGTCGCCTGCAATAACGATTATGCAGGTTTTACCCTCTTTTCGCTGTTCCATATATGGGCTTTTTTCGCATTCCTTGTTTCCTGCAAGATTCTGCACAACACGTCCGATAGCTTCGGCGTATTCGCGGCTTTTCAGCATAGCGTCCATAGCCTTGCGAATCTTAGAGGATGCAACGAGTCCCATTGCAGTTGTGAGATGAAGTGTGGAATCGACGCTTTTTATGCGGTTTCGCAATTTTTTTGTATCGACGCCCATTAACTCACCTCTTCATTTCGCTCAATGCCTTTTTGAGTTCTTCAATGTCCTCATCGTCGAAATATCCCTGTTCTATACGTTCAAGGAATCCGTTGTATTCGGCTTCAAGCTTGTCATAAAGCTTCTGCTCGTAGTCCTTTACCTTGTTTACAGGGGTATCGTTGAGATAGCCCTTTGTAACGGCATAAACAATAGCAACCTGACATCCCACTCTTACAGGGGAGTTTCTGCTTTGCTTGAGTACCTCAACAATTCGCTCACCAAGGGCAAGACGTGCCTTTGTATCAGCGTCAAGGTCACTTCCGAACTGAGAGAAGGACTGCAACTCACGGTACTGTGAATACAGCAGCTTCAATTCGCCAGCTACCTTCTTCATACCTTTAAGCTGTGCGGAGCCGCCTACTCGGCTTACGGAGATACCTGGGTTTATAGCAGGCATAATACCTGCGTGGAAAAGCTCTGTTTCAAGGAATATCTGTCCGTCTGTAATAGAAATTACGTTTGTGGGGATATAGGCTGAAACGTCGCCTGCCTGAGTTTCAATAATGGGGAGGGCTGTAATGGAGCCACCGCCGTATTCGGGAGCCACATTTGCTGCTCTTTCAAGAAGTCTTGAATGGAGATAGAATACATCTCCGGGGTACGCTTCACGGCCGGGAGGTCTGCGGATAAGCAGGGATAATGCACGGTATGCTACGGCGTGCTTGGAAAGGGCATCGTATATGATGAGTACATCTTTGCCCTGCTCTCTGAAATATTCAGCCATAGCACAGCCTGAATAGGGTGCAATATACTGCAGTGGAGCAGATTCAGAGGCAGATGCTGATACAATAGTTGTATACTCCATAGCTCCCGCTCTTTCAAGCTCGTTTGCAAGCTGAACAACAGATGTGCTTTTCTGTCCGATAGCTACGTAGATACAGATAACGTCTGTATTACGCTGATTTATGATAGTATCTATAGCAATTTCAGTTTTACCTGTCTGACGGTCACCGATGATAAGCTCACGCTGGCCTCTGCCGATAGGAATCATACTGTCAATAGCCTTGATACCTGTCTGTAATGGTACATCAACGCTCTTTCTTTCGATAATTCCGGGGGCGTCGCTTTCAACAGGACGTGTTCCGCTTGCAGGAATGGGGCCTTTGCCGTCAATGGGTTCGCCAAGAGCATTTACAACTCTGCCGAGAAAGCCTTCGCCTACGGGGACTGATACTACGTTTCCTGTTCTGCGTACAGTTGTACCTTCTTTGATATTGTTCTTGTCTGACAGGAGTGCAACGGATACTGTTTCATCTTCAAGGTTCTGTGCCATACCATAGCTTCCATCCTCGAATTCCAGCAGTTCGCTTGCCATACACTCTCTGATGCCGTAAACTCTCGCAATACCGTCACCTACAAGGATAACTGTACCTGTTTCACGCATTTCTATGCGTGATTTATAATGTTTAATCTGAGCTTTGATAATTCCGCTGATTTCCTCAGGTTTTCCATTCATCTGCCAATCACTTCCTTTACTTCCTGCAGGGATCTGCGTAAACTACCGTCGATTATCCTGCCTTCAGTTTCTATTATTACTCCGCCCATAACAGCGGGGTCTACAATACATTCTGTAATGATACTTTTTTTCATAGCTTTTTCAAGCTTTGTTCTTATGCCGTCCTTTTCTGCCTGTGTAAGCTCTACGGCACTTGTTATTCTTGCAACTGCAACATTTTCAGAGGCATCCACAAGCTTTCTGTACTCAGCAACACACTGATTGAAAAGCTGTATCCTGCTCTTTTCGCAGAGTAAAAGCAAGAACATAACGATATATTGAGGTACTTTGCCTGTAAAAGCCTCCTCTACAGCTTTCAGTCTTTCTGAAAGGGGAATACCCGGACAGAGAAGAAATTCTGTATATTCGGGGTTTTCGCCAAATACCGCGGAAATCAGCTCCAGTACGGATACATATTCCTTTTTGGAATTTTCCTCGCAGGCTATGGCATACAGTGCCTCAGCGTATTCTCTACTTATCTCCGTCATCGCCGTCACCTATTTCTGCGATAAATGAATCTATCATTGCACGATGATCCTGCATATTGATTTCTCTGCCGAGAATCTTTTCCGTAAGTACAGCAGATACATCAACGATTTCTCTCTTGATGTCCTCCTCAGCACTGCGGCGTTCAAGTTCTGCTGCATTCTGTGCCTGTCGGAGAATACTATCTGCGTGATTTCTTGCATCGGCAACAATTCTGTCGCTGTGGTTCTTAGCGTCCTCAGAAGCTTCTCTGATGATTTCATCAGCTTTTTCTTCAGCATTGCGGAGCTTTTCCTCCCACGCCTTCTTGTTTTCTTCAGCCTCTGCTGCGGATTTGTCTGCAGCATCGTATTTGCTGTCAAGAGTTTTCTGTCTTTGTTCCAGTACATTCTGTACGGGTTTGAACAGCAGCTTTTTCAATATGAGAAACAGAATTGTGAGGTTGGCGAGGGATATTATAATCTGCCAGAAATTGACAGAAATTACATCTAATGACTGCATTGAATCAACCTCAAATCTTATTATTTAATCTTACCCATTGTTTCAACGAGTATATCAACAAGTCTGCCAGGTGCTACGAAGATGAGCAAGATAGCGATAACAAGAGCGTAAAGACCTGTTGTCTCCGCAATAGCACAACCCATAAGCATTGTTGTTGTTACGTTACCTTTACATTCAGGCTGTCTTCCGATAGCCTCGCAAGCCTTTGCTACGGCGTTACCTTCACCGATACCAGGGCCTATACCTGCGATCATTGCGATACCTGCACCAAGAGCGCAGCATCCGAGAATAATACCAATTGCCAGTTCCATTTTAATTTCCTCCGTTTTTGTAATTTGATTAAGATTTTGCTTTATTTAATGCTTTGCGTCTGTAATACTCATCTGCAGGGAAACCACCTGCTACGTAGAGCATTGTCAGCATAGCAAAAATATACGCTTGAAGTAAACCGCTGAATACGTCGAAGTATATTGACAGTACTGCGGGAATACCTATCTGTAAGAAGGGGAATTCTCCGAGAAATCCAGGGAGTTTTCCGAATACGATTGCTGAGAGTCCCTGTAAGCCTGATGCAAGCAGCACAGAGATTACTGAGCCTGAAAGCACATTTCCGTAGTGACGGAATGCCATAGATATGGGAGTTGCAACCTCGCTTATGATGTTGAGAGGTGCGAGCAGAGGTGGGTCAGCAAAGCTTTTTGCATATATTACGGGGCCGCATTTCATCTTATAATATGTTATAAGGAAGAATACGAGTATAGCCCAGCCTGCGGTTACATTTACGTCAGATGTGGGGGCGTAAAGTCCGAACAGGGCAAGTAAGCTTGAAAATGCTGAAAGTCCCAGGATTGCTGCTATAAAAGGAGCAAATCCGCTGAAATATTCGCCCATATTGCCGTCAACAAGCTTCTGTGCATTTTCAACTATCCACTCAGCGACGTGCTGACGTTTTGTATCGGGTTTTTCCTTTATTCCGTGAGTGAGGAATAAGCATAATCCTGTTATGGATATCATTACAAGCCAGGAATGTATCTGCGATTCTGTTATGGGTAAATCCTGTATGGGAAGCTTAATCGTAAAAAAGATTTTTGCACCCGATATGGAAATACCTTCACTCAGCGGAGTTGTGAATATCTTCAGGATAATTCCGCATAAAATTGGCAGAATCATCATTGCTGTATATACCGTATCAAGCAGCTTGAAATGCTGTTTATCATTCTCCATTGCCATTCTCCTTTCCGTTGTTCTTATTTCTGTCACGCAGAGGTATCAGCGTGATAGCTATACGAGGGAAAAACAAGGGGATTATTGCTGCCACGGGATTTATAAAAGGCAGTACAATTGCAAGCACAGCTGCAATGAGAAGCATCATATTCCGCAGTGTCTGGGATAGCTTCATCAGCGTGGCGGCATCCTTTTCGTCCTTTTGTACCGCTTTCTGCACGGTTATACCCATAAGGAGAAAATTTACTACTGCTACCGCCGCACCGAGGATATTTCCCAGCAGCACTTTGTAGCTCCACATACCAATTATAAGAAAGACAGCCTCCATTATAACGCTGAGTATGATTGTTACTCCTGCGATATATCTTGTTTCCCTGATGACAGTTTTGTCAATTTTTGCCATAAGTAATCCTTTCTTTTTGCCTGATAGAATTATACTTCGTCAGGGTATACGCTTTTATAATTATATCATTATTAGCTGTATTTTGTCAAGTATTTTTGTGCTAATTACAAAAAATTAAAAAATGTTCATAAAAAATATTTTTTGCGGTTTATTGGTTGCAGTTTTAGTTGGGGAGGGGAATGGTGTTTTCATCATACCCCCTCACTATAGGGCAAAAATCGGCCTTTTTTCAACCAAAAATGGTTGATTGCTGAGGACAGCAACACACAAAGCCTGCACGAAATCTGCTTGCAGATTTTTCGTCAGCTTGCCCAGAACTTCCTTGCCATACATCAAGTATGCCTGCGGAATTTCTGAACAACCTGACGAAAAATCTGACTTTGCATCTTCCGCACATGCTCTGTGTGCTGCTGTCCTGAAAAATAATTTTTATTTTCTCCTTTTTCATTAATTATCAACAGCCAAAGTTGTGAGTGGTGTACAAAAAATACTGTTATATAATTTGCGTTTGTGGGTAATAAATTATAATATTATGTACTTTTTATCAACGCATATTTCAATGAAAATTGTGATTTTTGCAACAAAAAATATAGGCGATTTCAGTATCGCCCATACGTGTTATTCTTCTTCGATTTCCTCTATATGCTTATTGTTCTTCTTTGATAAAATAAAGTATTTCTTTCATTTTGTCGTTTTATAATGCGAGCCGTGCGCGAATTACTGTCGCTTTTTTATATCGGCTTTATGGAGAATTTGTGGAGTTATAGCCAAAATAATGTTGACTTATTCGGTTTATAATGCTATAATTAATGTGTACAGCATAAGTAAGGAGGTTGATACAATGAAGTGGAATAAGAATTTTATTTATCGTTTAACTGCTTTATTTGTCGCCTTTTTGTTTATACCTATGCTGCTTTGTGGTAATAATCTTATAAGTAAAGAGGATAATCCGCTGAGTCCGAAAAATAGTGGATTTAATATCTCAATGCAGGAGGTTTGTCAACCGTCTGCTATTGCCTGTGCTGAGGAACTGATTCAATCAGGCGGACTGCGGATTTCACGGTGCGGTTCGGTCAAAAGGACGAATCTGCCTAAATGCTTCGATTATTACTTCAACAGAATCCTTGAATTTCTGACTGCTGCAAGCATTCTTTATATCAATATCTGCTTTTTTATGTCTGGTGTCACTTGCAGCCGAAGGTTTATTATAAGATATATCCACCACCAGGACGGGTACAGAGTTTCTCCTTCGTTTTATTGCTGAAAAACAATATTACGGAGGTAAAATATATGCTTAACACAGTACTTATTATTATTTGTGTTTTAATGCTCTTAGCTATGCTTGGTCTTGATATCTTCATTTCTAAGGATTTGAAGAATACTGATAAAAGCAATGCTGTGAATGCTGATGACAATAAAAATAATCGCTAAAACAGCGAAACAGCCGCCTTCTCTGGCGGCTGTTTCTATAAATTTTATTACTATTCATATTCTAATCAATAATAAAAAGCCTGTATTTCGGTGTTTTCTCGAAATACAGGCTTTAATTATTTGTCTGTCTTATACAAAATAGATGACATTGAAAAATGACGATTTTGCGATATTTTGGAAATGACAACAATCTTATAACTGTTGCTGCCGTTATAAAACAATACAAGACTTTGCAGAAAAAGGAAGGGGAATATACGGCAAACCAAGCGGATTTCAAAGGCTCTGGTAAATAGACTAAGGGGTTCAGATTCCAATGGTGTTTTCAATTTTTGAATCGAATATCCTTTTATCTATTGGCTCGGTTAATTTCATCTTGGATAATAATGCGAAAATTTTATTTCGACTTGATAAGCATCTCATAGGTAACGCCATATTTCTCGGCTATATCCTTTGCGTATGACAACCCCTCAGGTAAAGCAACTTCTACCTTGAACGAACGTTTTCCGTTATCGCTTTTCATAATAAGCGATGAAGCTTTTACACCTTCACTTTCCATATTTATTTCGTTCACATCTGCCGCAAGCTTGTGCATATGAGTGTTATATATCACTTTGACCTGTTTTTTCAAAAGAGCCTTTACAGAGTCCTTAGCTATATAGAAGCCTTCTTCAAATGAAGTGGTTGAGAAAGTTTCGTTGAGGAGCAATAGGCTGTCCTTAGTACATTCGGAGTATATTGATTTAAATCTCACGCACTCCTCACCAAGTCTGCCGAGATCCATTGTCTTATCCTCATCAGCAGGAAAATGGGTATAGATACAGTCTACGGGCTTATATACAAATGACGATGCAGGCACAAATATTCCGCCTTGTGCAAGTACAAACATAAGACCTATCGCCTGTGTAATGGTTGTCTTGCCGCCTCTGTTAGCACCGGTAAGGATATAGATAGTGTGATCATTATCAAAACTGAGATCGTTATATACTATCTCTTCGCTGCTTTGCAGATTCATTGCAAGCTTTAAGTTATACAAATCTTTTGCATCCATAGATACATTTTCATCGTCTGTAAGCTGAGCTTCGCAGAATTTAAAACCTTTTTCCATATATTGGCTTATATACTCAGCAAATCGGATATAATACATAAACTCAGGAATTATCTGAGAAATATTGACAATAGCAATATCTGAATATCTGGTAAGGGTATCACGCAACTTTTTAACAAGTGAATCCAGCATTTTATTTATTACCTTATCAAGATAAAATGTGGAATTGGTCGTGCCGTCGCCGTCAGGAGTTTTAACAACTGTAGATCTTATTCTTCCGTCAACAAAAGGAGTACTTCTCAGAGCCATATATGCCCCTGCATTCTCAATAAATTTACCTACACTGTGATCGTTGTGTTTATCTATCTGATGATAGTGCATATCACCGTCCCACTCAGTACCCTCGTGAAGCTTATTCTTTGAGGTTATAGCATCAGCAAAATTGCTTACGATATTTGACTTTTTGAAAGGCTTGTTATTTATGGACACAAGCCCCATACTGACAGCTTCAAATCTCTCGTTGACGTTTATACCAAGAGTAACGCTCTGTATACCTGATGCTTTGCTTTTTAGCTCTGCAATGTCCTTTTTTATTTCTGCAAAGCAGGATTCCTCATAAAGTTCATCAATATACTTTTTAAAGTTCAGAAGACCTTCCGATTCTATTTTTGCATTTAAAAGACATTCTCTCATAGCTTCAACGCACTTTATATAATCATTAAGTTCATCAAGTCTGTGCATAAGATGCCAGAAACCAAGTTTTTCGTCTGTTTCGATATGCGAACCGGTAAAATTTCTTATAAACTCTATTTTTTCAAAAAGCTCTGACATCTGCTTTCTGAGATCTGGAAGAAACAATATATCCACAAACACCCTTTGTCTGTAAATGGCAACTCTAGGATCAGAAGTCATATTTGATATAATGCTCATTATGAGATTTTGCTCTTTACTGTCAGAAGTAAGCTCACGGCAAATAGTATCAAGTCCGAGATCATGGCAGGCTGAATCGGAAAGCTGTTTGTATTTTGTATCTTCATAATAAGGAAAAAGAATGCTAAAGCGACTATTTTCTTTCATATTGTAAAAAGCTCCTTTTTATTGAAATTACCGGATTTTATTATAACAGGATAACAATTATCCTGACAACCTTCTATGACTGTATTATAGCAAATTCGCAATAAGAAGTCAACAGAAAATCCCGAACACAAAATGGAATATCTTATTCCGTCGAAAAAACCTATAGCCGAGAAGATTTACATAATCGATGACGGCGACCACTCAACAATGCTGCTTGCAGAAGAATATTAAAATCTTAGCCACTCTTTCGGGAGTGGCTAATTTATGTTATTTGGAGGAAATCAAAATGGAAGAAAAATTAATTTACTCACACTGTGGAGCTGAAATCTATGCTTGATTATGTCCGAGAGGGCGATACCTTATATATTGAAAGTATCATCAGACTCGGACGCTCTACATGAGAGTTGCTTAATATAATATAAGTGTTTAAAAGAAAGGATGTTAACATGAATTGCGATTGTAGCAGCAAGTAAAATAAAGAAAAATATTGAAGGATATGCTTTACCGATAATGTCAAAATCAAGAGTAGCGTCTGGTTTGGCATAATTCATAGTTGCTATGGTCAGTACAATTAGTGAAATATTTGCCAGTAACATCGGGATGAAAGCCATATAAAGCGATTTGCTCGCCTTAAAAGAATTATTATCTCCTATATGAAGGATGGTTTTCATAACGAATACAACACAAATTGCAGAACATATACTGGATATTGTCATAACTGTATTTATAGCAGATTTATGATTTTCTTTAATGTTTCTGGAAATTGCATCATTTGTATCTTTATTCTCTTCATCAACTCTGACATCAAAAGCCAGCTGTGACAATGAAAATAACATTATTCCGTCATCAGCAGGTGACACTCTAACTGAACTGGAAATACCTCCAAAGTTCGATTCCGCAGAGATAGTTTCGACTTTTAGTGTTGTTACCGGTAGTAAAAAATGTGCAATAATCATGATAATGAGCAAACCAATACGTATTAAGAATTGATTAATTTCGTATGAAGTCATCTGTTTCTTACTGCTGATTGAATCGGATGTAATTTCGTTTTGATAGTTATCCATAATATTTCTCCTTTAACATGACGAGCATAATATAGCAAAAAATGTATTATGCTAAAATTATACATCAAATCTTGTAGTGTGTCAAGGCAGATTTGTTCTTCTCATATGTGACGCTTTATCTGAACTTGAACGTGAGCAGACTTTGCAGCGTTAGCATGCCGATACAGAAAAATCACTGTATCGGCATAATTTTTTCAATAGGGTATCCGTTATTATTGCAATATTGCAAAAGCGGAAATACCGCTTATGTGAAACAGTTTTACTGTGTTTCGATAGACTACGGGCTATTGGAGCATTTATTATGCTTCTTCGTTTGAAGATTGACGAAAAACAATTGTGCGATTTCTTCCGTCGGTTAGTTGTCTTTCAGATTGAGGTTTACCTCGTATCATATATCGCTCCTGGTATAGAACGTACTTCTACCGCTGCCATGCTTTAAAAGAAGTCCCTGTTCAACAAGCTGCTTGATAGAGTTTTCTACTGAAGCTTTGCTGAGTGTAGGACAAAGCTCCATGACCTCGCTCTTGGTGAACTTACCAATCTTATTATAAACAGCACGCCGTACCATTTCAATTGCAGGCAGCTTTTCATCGACTAATGCCATACGCTCTTCAAAATCACGGTATGCAGCAAGAATAGTCTGCAACAAGTACTTTATGAACGGAGCAGGATCTTCTTCGTTTTCGTGCCAGCCTTTCTGACACTGTTCTAAGACGTCATAGTACAGGTTCTTGTTCTTGGCTATCTTGCTTTCAAGGGAGATATATCTGCCAATTACATAGCCTGAACGGTATAGCAATAGAGTTGTGAGCAAGCGACTCATTCTGCCGTTACCATCGTTGAAAGGATGAATGCAGAGAAAATCGTGAATGAATACAGGTATCAGAAGTAGAGCATCGATATCCTGCGCTGCGATAATACGATTATAACTGTCACATATCGCTTTGATAGCGGCTGGCGTTTCGTAGGGCGGCAGAGGAGTGAACAATACGAATTCACGTCCATTTGCATCTGTCGCACTTATATAATTCTGGGAGTTCTTGAATGTACCACCAATACTTTTATGAGAATACTTATACAGATCACGGTGAAGCTGAAGAATATAATTCGATGTGATAGGTATATACTCATAATTTTCATGAATCGTATTCAGTACATCACGGTATCCCATAATCTCTTCCTCATCACGGTTACGAGGAGTGGTCTTATCTTTTACAAGCTGCAACAGACGGGTGTTTGTAGTTCGTATGCCTTCAATATCATTTGAAGCTTCTGTACTCTGTACCTTTGCAATATCAATAAGACGGTCAAGTTCGGCAGGCTTCTGTTTCAGATAAAGCTCCTGTCTGCCTTTATATTCGTGAATCTGGGCTACCAGACCTATGATTTCGCTGTCCCATAAACTTTTTACAAGTTCGCTGTAATCAAAGTTTCTCATAAATTCACGCTCCTTTCTCCTAATTATAATATGTTTTAGGAGAAAAGTCAAGCGGTTAGGCGTAAATTCTCCTAAATATTATTATGTGCTAGGAGATACGAATAATTCAGCTCTTGTATTATAAATGATTGAAGCCTCCTTATTCAAATTATGAGAAATTTATAAGAAAAAGTCAAGAGAAATTCTAATAAAATTCTTATAATTTCAAAAACTTGTCGAATTAAGTCCTTCAATTTTCATAATTATAGAATTCTATCGAATAAAAGAGAATACAGAAGCCTCCAACGGAGGCTTAAGGTATCATTCTGTTGGCAAATCTATAAATGTAGGCTCGTGTTTTGCTTCACGAACATATCTCAACATATCGTCACGGAGCAGACGTACAGTAGATGTGTTGATACCTGGATGTCCGCAGATGTATTCATCTTTCATAAGGTCGTTGTCAATAACAAGCTGTATATTATTATCTGTATCGAATATGAGTTCTAGTGCCGATACAGAACCGGGGATAGTGTGCAGATACTCCTGCATTTTATCAGCTTCTGCAAAAGAAAGTCTTGCACAATTCAGCTGCGATGTCAGGAACTTCGTTTTGAAAGGCTTATCTCCCGGCATAAGCAGCATATAGAAGATTGTCTTTTGGCGGTTGCAGAGAAACAGGTTTTTACATATCTTCGCACCGAGAACTTTCTCAATAGCAAGGCAGTCCTCCATAGTATCAGCATGTTCGTGGTCAGCACGCTTGTAATCTATGCCAAGAGAGCCAAGCTTATCATATATAGCCATTTCAACCTCAGAGCGATTGTCAGTTGGGCGTCCGCTGTAAAGTGTGTTATCAATATTCATTTTTTATTCCTCGTTTTCATTTATTCAAAGTCATCCGGAAATGCTTTGTATTACATTTATTATATCATTTCTATTTCCCGAAATCAAGATATTTGTGATTTTTGGAAATAGATTATATGTATTAGCTTGCATAAACAGCAAGAACGGCACCGTATAAGGTGCCGTAACTCTTCAAAGCATTGTACCACTAAAATATTTCGTGTGATTTTCGTGTGATTTCGTGTGATTTTTGACTGTTATTCCTGTATTTCAAACTGCAAAATTGCAGTTGAAACTGTTTTAAATAGGTAAGAAAAAAGCCTGTATTTCGGTGTTTTCTCGAAATACAGGCTTTAATGATTTGTCTGTCTTGTACAAAATAGATGACATTGAAAAATGCCAGTTTTACGAGGTTTTCAATCAATCCATTGCTTGGAAAGCTTTTTTATTTTACGGTAATGACTTTCGCCCAGACCTCAGTTGGTCAGGGATTCTTTTCTTGCATCATCGAAATAACGCATTAGTAAACGCAATTTAAATCAGCTTAATCTCATAATGAGTGCTCAATTCCAATTAATAGAACGTTTTGTTATACGGAAACTTCTTTTTTCACTGTACACTTTATCTTTCCATGCTCCTCTGAAAAACTAGTTATATATGCTTTTCGTTTCAGATAATCTGCCAGTTTCTGATTTTTAGGAGACTTGATGAGCTTAACATCATGACGTCTGCTGCGATCAGCAAAGTCCTGATACTCCTCACCCAAATCAACAAAGCATCTTTCTAGCACATCATTATCAAGTCCTTCAAGCTGATGAAAGAACAGTTCTCTCTTTTGAACCTGATTAAGATGAACCCATGCTTTATCAAAAGTATCCTTTTTCACAACAAACGTTGTTCTGCTCAAAAACTGTGCAATTTTCTCTGAAAACGCTGCCAGGGAACTTTCCTCAATAAAGCGTACTTTCTCATTTTCAGCAAATTCTATGGAAGCAATTATACGCTCGATCTCCTCCAAATCGAAAGCAAATGATGGGATATCCAATTTTACCTCTTCTTTATAAATAGCAATTGCCATTACATTAAGCTGAGGATGATTCTGTTTTATTGCCGAAGCAACTTCAGCTGTAAAATCAAAGTATCTGTGTCGAAGCAGCACTTTCATGTGTTCGGAATTGATATTAGAGTAATCGAGTTCCAAATCGATTCTTGGCATCTTATCAATTAATCTCTCAAAACACGATTTTTCCAAGTCAGAACAAATAATTTCCATCACCAATTCGCCATCCATATCTTGAGGACAATCTTCTTCAACCTTCGAAATCAATTCAAGCAATTTATCTGTGATTCCATAATTCTCCCAATACAGCATTACATTTTCCCATGTTGGATTTAATTTATTGGCCGAGATCCATCCATTCCATAAGTGCTTTTGCTCATCCTTCGAAAAATCCTCAAAACTGCATCTCGATAAGCTGTCCAACATCACATTTTCTTTTATGATCACCTCATCGGCTAGTGTTACATGAATATGTAACTTTTCAATAATATACAAAACTGTATTCAAGGATTCTTCTGTATTACTATCTATCCCAAGAACAATACTTGTAACATATTTCTCAAAATCCTCATCAATATACTCTAAAAGAGAAGAATCACCCAATTCTCGAATCATAGTATAGTTCTGGGTAGCGAGTTTTGAAACATTATTGGGGGACTTGTGCATAAAAATGCTATGCAGCATTTCAAAAGTAATCTGATAATACCCATGATCAAAAATCCAATCGAGAAGCTCCAAAGATACTCCATCAATTTCAAGCTGAGCAAACATAATATCACACACATCAATTGCTGATTTCATTTTTTCTAAAGATATATCACTCAACCGTCGTAAAATATCGGGGTTCTCCTCGAAGTACTTTTTGATGTTTCCCTTCGCATTCTGACATTCAAGATCAATTGACGGGGTATTTTCTATCATCGCGGCCAAGTATCGATCTTTTCGTCCTGCTGTCAGTGCTACATTCTTCTCTATATGATCCCAGAATCCGGACCATTCCTTGCAAAGCAGCACAATAAACTGCTGCTGATTTTGAGTTGCATCAAAATATTCATGAATGAATCTTGTGCTTATTTCATTTTCATCAGACAGCTGGGTAATCAGAATATTTAATTTTTCCTTATCCCCCTCATCCGAAATCAAATAATCCAACAGATCAAAATTATAGATTTCCTTCTGTTGGAACTCATCCGGCAAGAGCCCTTGCATTACTTGCTTAACCTTAGTCAATGAATATGAATACTCCAATGCTTCATGGTTACGAACGCTGAGAATGAAATTTTTATCATCCGTTGTAATGCTATTAGCATGAAAGTAGTTAACATATGTCTGATATTCTTCATTGATATAACCTTGCCGCAGTAAGAATACCAGCAATTTGTTTTCTTGGATGCTCTCTGAAAACAGTTTACTTGCTTCATACATAGACAAAAGCACCTTCATGGAAACAGAAGAAAGTTTTAAAAGCTCCGCATCAAGTTCATCAATTTGCTGTTGATATTCTGCACGCTTCTCAGGTGCTTTGGCAGATATCTCATTATATTTTCTGATGTAGTCCTTCGAACCGACAAATGAAGCCATTCCATCAAAACTTAGATTTGGATTTCGATTATAATCATCGTTATAATATACTGTTCCTCTTTTCCTAAGTCTTTCCAAATCATAATCTTCACTCATTATATCATTATAGTAATCATAGCTGCCACCAGAAGAAAAATATAAAAAATATCCTTTGTACCCCGTCATAAACGCAAGCATTGCTGCTTTGACATCCTTTTGTTCATCAAGAACTTCAGCATCTATGTTCTGCAATTTTGTAATCAGAGCATCTCTCTTTTCCTCAATTTCTGCTTTTAATTCACTGATCTTTGTCCGTTTTGACTCAAATGCCTCTTTCACGATTCCACGTTCATCCTGCAATTCAGCGAATTCCTTGGGATACGCATTTTTGAACACCATAATCGAAAACATAATTTCATCAGAAAGCTTAAGCCCTTGCTCAGTTATTAACACCTTCTTGTATGTAATTAATTCATTGTAGGTATTATTAAGCACTCGCATATCGCTGATGTACGGAGATATCAGTGTGATATATTCATCTGACAATTCGATATTGAATCCCGATTTGCGGTCTTTACTTACCCTTTCAAGAAGCTTCTCACCTGAATTAGTGGAATTGATGATTGGAATGACCGGCAGAATATACTCAAAGAACTTCGTTCTTTCAAGGCTTGTAAACATATCATCTCTTACCGCATAAACAAAAACGATTTTCTTTTTGAGTGCATCATAGGAATTCAATATTGTATTCAGTTCACGAAGTTTCACAAAGATTTCAATATTATTAAACCGATCCAAATCTTCGATAAAAACTACATTATAGCCCGTTGCTTTAAAAAAGTAAACGATCTCGTCCATTTCTCTATTAAAGATCGCCTCTTCATCTGATGCTGTAGTTGCTGCATTCGCTCCTGCTTTCTCCGAAAAATTGATTTCTTTTATCCGAAAGGTAGAGGCAACACGCCAGATGATATGGGCAATAAAAAGCAGGGCTGCAAGAACAATGACAATTCCCAATACCATTGCTTCTTGATTTGATATTCCCAGGTTATCCACTGCATTTTGAAGAAATGCACCAACATGTTCTTTTAATGATGGAATCAAAAAAGTAAATCCCAGTGCCGTTAATAGTGCAGCTAACAAAGTACCACCAGCGATTCTCCAATGATTAATGACTTTTAATTTCCGATATCTGCTTTGTGGAATTTTGTCTTGTTTTACCTTATAAAAAAACTGTTTCAATATTCCCTTTTCAACATCTGTTTCCTCAAGCTCAACTAATTCACCTTGATCATTCTTGGCAAAATTAGCTAAGGATATATTGATATACTTGTATTTGGGATATTTCTTAACAAACGATTGGATGATACTGCTTTTACCCGCTCCATACGGACCAGAAATAGCAATATTCTTAACTTTAGGATTTCTCAATGCCCATTTAAGTGCAGAAAAATATTCTTCATTATTCTTCAAATCATCGTCTGGAGCAAGATCACGATATAAACTCTTCTTGGATTTATCTCTCTTAAAAATTCTTTCTCCTAATTTCCAGAAAACTTCAAGCATACTTAATCATCTCCCTTTCAAACTGTTTATAAGCGATCATTTATATTATAACATAAATCAGTCATAACTTCAATAAGTTTTTGAAACTCAGACAATTAGACTAAGAGGTTCGAAAAGGGTGTATTCAATTTATTTCTCCTTATTTTCGTTGTTTTCTGCTTTTTAGTCGAACGCATAAAAAGAAAATGCGATTCCGGAAAGCCGCATAAATACGTCGTTATAAAAAGAAAACACCATTGTTTCCTGAACTGAAGGGTTCAGATTTCAATGGTGTTTTCAGATGACATTTAAAAACAATGGTTTGTGTACTATTTTCCAATATTTGACTCGGGTTAATAAAATCAAAATATAGATTTCATGTTTCTGTTTAAGATAATTGCACATCATTTTCTGAAATCTAATTCTCTTCCGAACAATACAACATTGCCAATCACTCTTTAGGTGTTAATTTTAATATCTCTGCAGCAATCTCCTGTGCTGTCATGGATGCAGTGGTCATTGCTAATTTATTAGCAATAATAGGACTATAGTTCATGACTTGCTGTTTTGTCAAGTTATGCCATATTGGAAGAAGTGTCTTTCCATTAACGCTTTCAAGTTGAAACAACCCATCCAGTTCGGCTTTTGTCCAATACTTATTTTCCGCAATGTAGTTAGGTGAAAGGACTACTACTCCAAATCTAGATTTCTTCAAACCATCATCAATACGTTCCCTCATAGAATCACCCCATTTAATCTGGTTTTTATCATACCAGACTCTAACTCCCAAAGCAGTGAGTGCTTCTACAAATTCATCAACAAAATCTTCTTTATCTTCCCATGCGTGAGAAACAAAAACATCATATTCAGGTAAAGAGTTTTCATCTATTCCATTCGGTAACGATATATTTGAAACAGCATGTACCTGTAACTCTTTAACTCGTCTTTCGTATGACTGCTGCATTTCTTTCATTGCTTTATCTCGCTTTTTTTGATCTTTTTGTTCTTCTTTTTGTAAATGCATAACTGCAACATTACGTTTTTCTCTCTTATCAGCAATCTTTTTTGCAAGCTCAGCGCTCTCTGCGGATGCCTTGACTGCATCTGCACGATATCCTTCAATCTGTTTCATTTTACTCCTGATAGTAGCAGAAGAAGCATTTTTGCTAATAGAAACATTAGCTGCCTTTCGTTGTGACTCTACAGCTTTTTTATCAGTAGCAGATTTTTTCTTTTCTAAATTGGCAATTTCTTTGTCAAGAGTATTGATTGTTCTTTGATACTGTTCAACTGACATATAGTCCCTCCATATTCTATATTTTGATTTACCCTATCAAGTAACTCGCATCCACTTTTTGGTGAAACTCATTCTCCACCTAATCGAAGTTGATGTTTATCAAAATTTATTTCGTCTATGATATTTTTTATACACTTAACCAAAGCTTTATGCGCATCAACTATAACGCCCATTTTACTATCAATATCAACTTCAACTGGAGACTTGAAATTCTTAATTGCAAACCTATCATCAGGTGGTTTATTCATTGGTGATGTGCCATCGGCAGGAAATACATATATCTGAAACGGTGGTTCTGCTTCCAAATAACTATATTCAATTCCACCTTTATGTTTTATATAATTAGCCCAAGAACGAACTTCCTCAATTTTTCCAAAACATGAGGTCAGATACCCTCGCACTTTGATATTTCCACGTTTTTTCAATTCTGCAATGACAAAATCATAAGTACAGAACTTCATCGTCTTTTTTACATCCCATGTATCAGCGTATTTCCTTTTCTTTTTATCTATTGCAGAAGTGTATAGTTCATATGCCCAATAAACCGCTTGTAATACTTGATCAAAGGTATTTGAATACCATGTAGCTGCTGTCCCAAAATAAGTGCAACGTAATGAGAACTGCGCAATATAACCATGCGACCAAGGAATATTTCTGTTACAATCTAATATTAAATTACTTTTCATAGCAAAATATCTTGCGTTTTGAAGACAATCAGTTGCTTTCTCCACAAAAAACAGTGCTGCTCGAATAGAAGGGTTAATTATTATCTTCCACCCATTGAATTGAACTATCTCTAAATCCTCTGAAAATACAATATATTCAGCGATATAATCCTTGTAAATCTGTTCATTTCCTCGATACCAGATAACAGAATTCTCTAGGATTTCATCTGAAATATCTTTATGTCGAGATATAAACTCGTTAATAGTAAAAAAGGCTTCATCCCTAATCCTTATGTTTAAGAAGCTTTCACATTCTGGTACACTTCTTGAAGTAAACGTAAATCTGCCAGTTGTTTGCATTTCACCCATCTAACTTACTCCATCCAATGATTTTCAATTTTATAATTCATCATTCTACTTCACTTGAACGTATAGATGTTTTCTTAACAAAACCTGATCCCGCAAAACTCAAATCGCTAAGATGAAAAAACAGGCTATACACGATAAGAATCTCATTTATCAGTCATATTTCATTTCACCCAGGGGATGGAGTTGTAGAGCATTATAAATAGGGGCAAAAATTCTGTAATCATGTTGATTATTAGTGTTTGGGGAGTTGCGAATTTTGCGGAATCAGGCAAAACTCGTATTTCGATCTGCTTTTGTGAATTTCTAATCTATTTCCACACAGTTTCTCTTATACATATATTATAACACATTATCGTTGAAACTTCAAGAGTTCATGGCATTGTTGTGGTAACTACCAGAAAATTCATTCAATTTTTATTTCTGTTTCATCGCAATAAAGCTGAACCCCTCACTTTCCTCAGCAAGGTATTTGTACAAATCCTCTGCCGAAGTCAGGAGATAGACCTCAATCTTGTTGCCCTTGGGGATGCCAAAGAAATATTCGCCATTTTCATCTCTGTCGTAGAGGTAATCACGGATCACTCCGAAGCGATCGAAGGTTACCACAGTGAGCATTGTAATCAGATCCTTCAGGAAGTCACATTCTTCCATGATGCAGTCCTTACACTCATCAGGGATATAATCGTTGTCCTCAATGAATTCTCTCTTGTCATCAATCGTGTTCATAATCATTGTAATCAGTTTTACGAATGTTGTCTTTGAAATCATCATATTCTTTCCCTCCATGTTTCGGTTTACATCATGCTCATACCCTCATCGGGTTCTTCGTCCATTTCCTCGGCGGAGCAGATTTCCACATACTCGCCAAGAATGTTCAAAGCCTCCGAATAACTTCCGGAGGCCGTAACTCTGCTTTGCATTTCCTGCGCCTGTTCTTTCATTCCGTTTTCACGAAGTGTCCTGCTTGCCATACCAAGCAGATTGAAAATGTTGCCGTCCGCACCAATCAGCGGACACTTCGGTTTCTTATTCATCGCCATGATATTCCTCCATCATTTCCCTCAGTTCGAGTTTTTCGCTGTCGATATAATCCTTTGCAAGCTGCTGAGCTTCATGGATATCATTTTCCAGAAGCTCATAGCCGACTGCTGCATAGATGATGTCGACAGCGTTTTTCTTTTCCTTGCTGTCATAAATCTCAATCATGAAGCCATCGCACTGAACAGATTGACCGTCCCGATTTACTCGGTACGGTCTGCTCGGTGTGATCTTCACTTCAAAGCCCTTGTACTTCGTAATTATCACCCCTATTCAAAAGTCATCTGAAAGTCATCGGTTTCTTCCATATCTTCTTCAAATTTCTCATCTTCCTCCTGTTCCTGATGCTGTACATGGTACACCGCACGTTCAAGAGCAGCTCTCAGATACGAGGTATCCATACCGTTGGCCTCATAGCCATTTTTGATGCCGTTGTAGTATGTCGGACTCGGAGGAGCGATCTCACCGCAATTCATGAGATATGCCATGCCTTCACGGATTTTGCCGTCAACCTCTACCTCAAAAAGTTCCTTGCGGTACATTCTTGGGAAGCCCTCATATCTGTCCAAGGAGAGTTCATCTCTCTGATCAATTTCCCAGAGCAGAACAGGAACCTCTGCACCTTCCTTCGGGACGATGGTTGCCACACCTCTGAATTCCAGTTCGTAATCCGGAATCATTCTTGTTCCCACAACCTTGGAGTTTGGACAGCGATATGCCATCTGCTCCAGATTGATGTTACTGCCATAGGCAATATATAAGCGTTTGTATTTCATAGTGGTTTTCCTTTCTTACATTGTCATAGACATTTCTTCGGTTTCTTCAAAATCGTCACAATCGCTCACAGCGGCTTCCAAATTTTCATCGGGTGTTTCCCCGACTTCTTCCCGAACCTCGCTTACAGGCTCGACACGCTCGTCACAGGGCGGTTCATTCTGCTGTTCCTGTTCACGGGCGGCAATTCGTTCCTGCCTGAGCCTTTCACGCTGTGCAACACCATCTTCGGGATGCCTCCATGCTATATCTCCCGTCAGATGCTTCAGCAAGTGCGTTCTGCAGTTCTTGCATTCATCGCCGATGAGCCCAAGGTTTAAGAGCCAAACTCTGAAGCTATATCGCATATTGTCACTGTGTGACACGCTCGGTGAACAGTACTTCTTGGTCATTGCAGCATTGCTGATGGCAAGGGCAAGTACAATCTGTGCCCTGACCTCGCCTGCGTGTAGAGAAGCATTACAGCATCGAATTTCATAATGTCCGTGCTGAAAGTAGCTGTGCAAGTTGAGTGCATGATATCTTGTGTTTGAGTAATGCCTGTACTGTTCGCTCATGTTACCCTTATACCAGAGTTCCTTGATTTCCTCAATGGTTTTAGGCTTTTTCCGATTCAGTTCCTCAACAAATCTCGGATCGGATTTCGCACAATAACCACTTCTTGCAGATGATACCTGCAAGGCATCCCACAGGAAATCTTCCTTGCTTGCAAAGATGTTCACAAGGTTTCTGATCTGCTGTGGTGTATAGTCATCCGCAGAGATATGGATGTGTGTACCACAGCAGTATTCCGGGCCGCATCTTCCTTTTGCGTGACGTAAGGCTCGGATGACCTCCTGCAAAAGAGGAATATCCTCATATCCAAGCACTGGGCTGTTCAGCTCTACGCTGTATGATTTCGACGCACTGTTGCCATTTGCATCCACACACTTAACACTGCCATCGTATACGATTGACCATGTTCTGCCTTGCTCATCATCGACGGTGTATTTGTCGTAGCTGCCGCCCTCGTGAAACGCTGTACCGCCAAGCACCTTTGCAATCGCTCTTGCCGCCTGACAGCGTGTGAGACCTGTCATTTCAATTTCGATACCGAAGTTTCTCGTCTTAATGCCTTCAAAGTTTCCTGCCAATCAATCACCTCCCAAATAAAAACGGCCTGCATCTGCAAGCCGTTTTCTTGTT
>JAZSEJ010000098.1:0-33458 GCA_045531615.1 Ruminococcus sp. | reverse complement strand
AATAGTAGTGAACGGAAAGAAAAAAGGAGTGATCTAAAATGTTCAAACGCAAATCAACTTATGACGTAAACAGGAGAGTGATATATTGGCAAAGAAAATTGAAGTCCCTAAAATCAATCAGGTTATCGTTCAGTACAATGGCAATGAAAAAGCTTTTGATTTCTTTATGGAATCCATGATTAATGAGTTTCTCAATTCATGTAGTATTGCCAAAGCTGAACAGAATGATTTTATTGATAACGTAGAAAATTCTGAAAGTTCAACTTAAACGCTGGACTTGCAGGGCGTTATGTGGTAGTGTCTGTTGTAGCGCAGGCACACCATAACGTACCTGTCAACTTTAAGGAGGCTGATAAAAATATGAGAGCTTGGTTATACTACAGACTTTCCCGTGACGAAGATCAGGAAATGAATAGTCTGCATAATCAACGTCAGATTCTGGTTGACTATGCAGAGCAGCATGGATATGAAATCGTTGGTGAGAGCTTCGATGATAACGTCACAGGAATGACATTTGCTCGTGAGGGTATAGGTAAAATTGAAGATGCTGTTGAAAGCGGTTTGGTTGATACCATACTTGTAAAAGATCTTTCACGACTTGGCAGACACAGAACACAGACGGCATTATTCATTGACTACCTCGGTGAAAATAATGTAAACGTAATATCTGTTACAGAGGGAATAAACTCTGCTGATGAAAACGATGATCTTATCATTGGATTCAAACAGATTGTAAACGACCTTTATGCTAAAGACATAAGCAAAAAAGTCCGTGCAGGTGTTCGGCAGAAGCAAAAGAGCAAAGGCCTTGTAGAAACGCTACCACTCGGATATTACAAGGATAAGAATCTGAATAAGGTTATGATTGATGAAGTGGGAGCTGAGATAGTTCGTGAAGTATTCAATCTGTATGTACAGGGTTATGGACTTACCACCATAGCCAAGATGATGAATGCAAAGGGAATTAAATCTCCCGAATACTATCAGCGACGCAGGCTTGCAGATTGGAAACCTGAAATATCAAAGAAATATTTATGGGTACAGACATCTGTAAAGCGAATACTGACTAATGAACTGTATATCGGAGTTATGGTAAATCACAAGACAGTAACCAATAAAATCAGAAAAACCAAAACACAAGTTCCGAAAGATGAACAATATCGACATGAGAATTTCTGCGAACCGATTATAGAAGAAAGCGTATGGAATCAGACACAGTTTCTGTTATCGCAGAGAGCTGTAATAAAGCCACGCTCCAAGAATGGAAACAAGCTTCACAGATACACAGGGATAATTAAGTGTGCTGACTGTGGTTCAAGTATGATTGCACGCAAACGAAAATGGAGAGGTAATGAATATACCGAATACACCTGCAACAGCTGTCACAGATACGGAAAGCAATATTGTACTCCGCACACAATCAGGGAGAGCCAACTTGATGAACTTGTAGTGGATGAGATACGACAGCTTCATGAATATATATTATCGGAGAGTGAGAAATACAATAATATAGTTCGTGATTGGAATCAGAAGAAACCGCTATATGATAAGCAAATTGAAAACCATGAGAACTCAATAAGCGGATTGAATAAGCAAATCGAAGAACTTATCATTGAACGAATAGGAGATCGAGAACACGCTGAGATATACAACAGGATGATAGCTGAACGAGAATCCCAAATCGAAGAACACCGAAACAAAATCAATGAATGTCGAGAATATGACAAGGTCAGCAAGCAGAAGCACAAGGATTACAAAGAAGCCTCACAAGTTATTCAAGGGATAATTGATGAGGGAATAATAAGCGACACACATCTCCGAATGCTTGTAAACCAAGTTCAGGTTCATCAGAACAACGATAAATCCCTCGATATTAAATTCAGAATGAATGGAAACTGGAGTGGTGGTGTGGCAGTTTATGTTGAGCCTGAAAGTGAAGAAATAGCTTGCTCGTGATGATAGATATGAAAAAGGCTTCCCGATTTTATTCGAGAAGCCTTGATTTTTATGGTGCGGATAACAGGAGTTGAACCTGCACCGAGTTGCCCCGACTGGCACCTGAAGCCAGCGCGTCTGCCTATTCCGCCATATCCGCTTATTTTTTGAATCCGTATTTTTACTCGGTTGGACTCTTTCACCGAGGTGGATTTCATAAAAAATTGCTCCACTCAACTGCTGAGATGATGACGAAATGAATGAATTCAATAGCGTGACGCTACCCGAAGCCATCGCGTCTGCCTATTCCGCCATATCCGCTTATTTTTGAATCCGTAATTTTTACTCGGTCGGACTCTTTCACCGAGGTGGATTACATAAGAAATTATTCCACTCAACTGCTGAAATGATGACGAAATCTATTATAGCCAGCTTGACTCTTGTGGTACCCGAAATTTTCTGCTCGCATTTGCTCACAAAATTTCGACCACTGCGCCTTTACTCACATCGCTTTATCTGCCACAGGCAACGCTCAGTCGTAAAGCTACCTATTCCGCCATATCCGCATATTGCTTTAATATTATATCATATTTTTTCTGATTTGTCAATAGTCGTGTATATATTTATATTTTTTACTTAATCTCGCAAATGAAACAGGCGGCTATATGCCGCCTGTTAGCTGATATTATCAGTCTTTCTTTTCTTCTTCAGCTGCCTCAGCAGTTTCCTCGAAATCCTCAATTGTAAGGTCATCACAATCAAATTCGAGAAGCTCATCGCAGTTAGGGCAATTGATAGAACCTTCCTCAATCATACCCTCGTCGATGAGAATTGTATCTCCGCAAGAGGGACAAGTGATTTCATAAAGCTCGTCATCCTCATCGAAATCGAAATCATCGTCGTCTTCTTCGTCGTCAAAGCAGTCTTCGCAATCGTCGAAATCGAAATCCTCATCATCCTCATCATAGATATCATCCTCAACCTGACCGAGGTCCTGGTCAAGAATATCGCAAAGCTCAGTAAGCTCGTCTACCTGTGACTGGAGATCCTCCACATAAGCAACAAGCTCATTCATAACGTCTGCCATCTGAATAAGAGCTTTACCCTCCTTAGTGGAATTGTCGATGTCAAGACCGTCAAGCAGTCCCTGTAAATAAGACATTTTCTCAGTAAGCTTCATAACAAGCTCCCCCTTTCGTTAAATCGTAATTATTATCGGCACAAAGGGCGCATAATATACTCCCCGTGCAGAACGTCAATTATGCTCTTGACATATACTCGCCTGTACGAGTATCAACCTGGATCTTCTCGCCCTCGTCGATAAAGAGAGGAACCTTGATCTCAGCACCTGTTTCAAGTGTAGCAGGCTTTGTAGCGTTTGTAGCTGTATCGCCCTTAAAGCCGGGATCTGTCTGTGTTACAACAAGCTCAACGAAGTTAGGTGGCTCAACACCGAAAACGTTGCCCTTGTATGAAAGAATCTTACAAATCATTTCTTCCTTAACGAACTTGAAGTTGTCGCCAAGTACATTTGCGCTGATAGGAAGCTGCTCATATGTCTCCATATCCATAAAGTAGTAGAGATCGCCATCGCTATAGCTGTACTGCATATCCTTTCTCTCAACGAAAGCTGTAGGGAACTTAGCTGTAGGGTTGAAAGAAGTTTCAACAACAGAACCTGTGATAACGTTCTTATACTTTGTACGTACGAAAGCGGCACCCTTACCTGGCTTTACATGCTGGAACTCAACAACCTGAACAACCTGTCCGTCAAGCTCAAAAGTTACGCCGTTTCTGAAATCGCCTGCTGAAATCATAAAAAATTACCTCCGAATTTTAATTGATAATGAATGAAATTTGTCGGTATATAATCGACAAAATAAGCTGTCAACCGCAAATCATTAATATGTATTATTATACCATATTTCCACACAATTTGCAATACCTTACGCAAATTATTATAAAGATATTATATTTTTTGCACTTTTTGTCAGATTTATACACCCATTTTCGGTTAAAATGACAAAATCTTCTATTCTGACGCCAAATTTTCCTGCGATATATATCCCTGGTTCTATGGTAACTACCGCACCTTTCTCCAGATTTTTATCATATCGGGGAGCTGCGTTTGGCTGCTCGTGTATCTCCAGACCTACACCGTGGCCGAGAGAATGTCCGAAATATTCCCCATAGCCTGCATCACATATATGACGCCTTGCCACAGCATCAAGCTCCGCACCTGTAATACCTGCCTTTGCTGCAGCAATAGCTTTTTCCTGCGCAGTTAGAACTATATTGTATATCTCTATCATCTCTGCATCAGGCTCGCCGACACATACAGTACGCGTCATATCGCTGTGATAACCGTTATATACTGCACCAAAGTCCATAAGGACAAACTCGCCGTTTTTAACTCTTTTATCCGAGGGAACACCGTGTGGCATCGAAGTGTTCTCCCCTGCCAGAGCAATCGTGTCAAATGATATACCCTCCGCGCCCTTTTCAAGCATAAGCCTGTCGAGTTCAAGGGCGATTTCACGCTCCGTAACACCCTCTTTTATAAAACTCAGAATATTATCAAAGGCGGATTCAGCAATTTCCTGTGCTTTACGGATATATCCAATCTCCTCATCATCCTTTACAGAACGAAGCTTGTTTATAGCGTTGCTTAATGTATCAGTTTCGATAATCTCAACGCATTTGAGATGCTTTTTCATCAGATTGAGGCGGCTTACTGTCACGTCCATAGCCTCAATGGCAAGATTTTTTACGCCCTCCTGACGAAGCAGTGCAGAAATCTCCTTATAAAGCTCCTTTGTTTCAAGAACCTCGGCAGTTTTTACCGTTTCTCTTGCCTTTTCAATGTAGCGGAAATCAATAAGCAGATAGGCTTTGTTTCTGAACGCAAGAACAGTACCAGCGGAGGATTTCATTCCCGTGAAATACCGCCTGTTTACATCAGATGTAATGAGAACGCTTTCCACATTGTCAGGGAGCATTTCAAACAATTTCTCAAAACGACCCATATCAAAGCTCCGCCATTGCCTGAACCGCAAGATAATAACTCATGAAGCCAAATCCGCATATACTACCCTTACATACAGGCGCAATAACTGAATTGGCACGAAATTCCTCTCTTGCATCAATATTGCTTATATGAACCTCAATTACAGGAATTTTTATAGCTGAGATTGCATCGCGGATAGCATAGCTGTAGTGGGTATATGCACCCGCGTTTATAATAACTCCGTCAAAGGCTGTACGCGCAGCGTGGAGCTTATCAATAATAGCCCCCTCGTGATTTGACTGGAATATCTCGCACTCAAGTCCCTGTTCCTTTGCGCGATCAACAATATTACTGTTCAGCACATCAATGCCTGCACTGCCATAAACTCCAGGTTCACGCTCGCCGAGGAGATTCAGGTTTGGACCGTGTATAACTAAAATTTTCTTAATCATATCTTTCTCCTTAAATGAAAAAGCGGACGTAAAAACGCCCGCTTAATTTTCATATGTGTAAGATTAATACTTACGCTTACGAGCTGCCTCAGACTTCTTCTTACGCTTTACAGAAGGCTTCTCATAATGCTCTCTCTTACGTACTTCAGCAATAACGCCGTCCTTAGCACATGATCTCTTGAATCTCTTAAGAGCTGTGTCAAGTGACTCGTTCTTACCAACGCGAACTTCTGCCATTTACCTTTTCCCTCCCTTGTTCAGAGGTTGCCCACAGGAAACCCCGGAGCTATATGCTAATCACCCTTGCGGATGTCAGTCAACAATACCTCATTCATACGAATATAACATTATTTTACCACATTTTCCCCTTTATGTCAAGCATTTTTCAGGGATTTGTAAATTTCGTTATTTTGCTACAATATTAACAAGCTTATTTGGTACATATATCTGTTTTACGATATTTTTACCTTCCAAAGCCGCCTTTACAGCTTCTTCTTCCATAGCCATTGCCATTACAGACTCCTGCTCTGCGTCAACTTCAATGTTGAGCTTTGCCTTAAGCTTTCCGTTAATCTGTACAACGATCTCAATTGTATCATCCTTGCAGAGTGCCTCATCGTAAACAGGCCAGCTTTCAAATGCAATAGTATCATTATGACCGAGAATGCTCCAGATTTCCTCACCAATATGAGGTGTAATGCATGAAAGCATCTTTATAATACCCTCAGCGTACTCCTTAGGACATTTACCAACCTTGTAAACCTCGTTTACAAATATCATCATCTGACTGATAGCTGTATTGAATGCAAGCTTTTCGTAGTCATCTGTAACCTTCTTTACAGTCTTGTGGTATACCTTTGTCAGGCTTCCGTCATTATCATCAGTAAGATTTTCAGACTCAGTAAAGAAATTCCATACTCTGTTAATGAACTTTCTTGCACCCTCTACACCCTTTGGATTCCAGGGCTTGCTTACTTCGAGAGGTCCCATAAACATTTCATAAAGGCGAAGTGTATCAGCACCGAAATCTCTTACTATATCGGAGGGATTTACAACGAATTCAGGGAATCTCTTACCCATTTTGATACCGTTCTCACCAAGAATCATACCCTGATGCACAAGTTTCTTGAAAGGCTCCTTTGTAGGTGCAAGGCCCTTATCATAAAGATATCTATTCCAGATACGTGAATACATAAGGTGTCCTACAGCGTGCTCAGGTCCGCCTATGTAGAGATCTACAGGCATCCAGTGTTTCAGAAGCTCCTGATTTGCGAATTCCTTGTCGTTATCGGGGTCAATGTATCTGAAGAAGTACCAGCTCGAACCAGCACTACCCGGCATTGTTGATGTCTCACGGATGCCCTTGATACCATTCTTGTCGTACTGCTTCCACTCAACAGCATTTTCAAGGGGAGCCTTTCCGTTTTTACCCTTGTAGTCGTCAAGCTCAGGGAGAATAAGCGGAAGCTCGCTGTCATCAAGAGAATGAATTTCACCATTTTCTGTGTGAACTACAGGAACAGGCTCGCCCCAGTAACGCTGACGTGCAAATATCCATTCGCGGAAATGATAATTGACAGTACGCTTAGCTCTGCCCATTTCTTCAAGCTTCTTTGTAATAGCTTCCTTTGCTTCCTCAACAGTAAGACCTGTGAACTCCTCAGAGTTAATGAGCTTATAGCCCTTTCCAAGATAGCCCTGTTTTTCAAAGGCTGCCTCTGATACATCAACATGACCAAGCTTTTCATCGCCGTCAATTACCTGTATCATGTCAATATTATGTGCAATTGCATACTCAAAATCTCGCTGATCGTGGCTTGGTACCGCCATAACAGCACCTGTACCGTAGCTTGCAAGTACGAAATCGCCGATAAACATTCTTACTTCCTTACCATTAACAGGGTTTATACAGGTAACGCCCTTAAGCTCACAGCCCGACTTTGTCTTGTTAAGCTCAGTACGGTCCATATCGTTTTTCTTTCTTGTTTCCTCGATATAAGCCTTTACTTCGTCGATATTTTCAACTCTGTCAAGAAGGCTTTCAGTAACAGCACCGTCGGGAGCAAGAACCATAAAGGTTATACCGTAGATTGTTTCAATACAAGTAGTAAATATGGAGAATTTTCCGCCGCCTACTATGTCAAACTCAACCTCAACACCTGTGGATTTACCAATCCAGTTGCGCTGAATTGCCTTTGTTGATTCAGGCCAATCGATTTCATCAAGTCCTTCAAGAAGCTTCTCAGCAAATGCAGGCTGGTCGATTACCCACTGCTTCATATTCTTACGTACAACAGGGTAGCCACCTCTTTCAGATTTTCCGTCGATAACCTCATCGTTTGAAAGAACCGTTCCCAGTTCCTCGCACCAGTTTACAGGCATATCGATATACTTTGCATATCCGTCCTCGTAAAGCTGCTTGAATATCCACTGTGTCCACTTGTAGAAGCTGGGGTCAGATGTAGCTATCACCTTTGACCAGTCATAATCAAAACCAAGCTCCTTGAGCTGTGCTGAAAAAGTCTTAATATTCTCCTGTGTAAAGCCATTTGGGTGATTTCCTGTTGTTACAGCATATTGCTCAGCAGGAAGTCCGAAAGAGTCATATCCCATTGGGTGAAGCACGTTATATCCCTGCATACGCTTCATACGTGAAACGATATCAGTTGCTGTATAGCCCTCTGGATGACCTGCGTGAAGGCCTACTCCTGACGGATAGGGAAACATATCAAGGGCATAGAACTTAGGCTTGCTGAAATCCCATACATCTGTCTTGAAGGTTTCATTTTTCTCCCAGTACTCCTGCCACTTTTTCTCAACCGATTTAAAATCATACTTTGCCATTTTAATCAATCCTTACATATATTATTTTTTGAAAAGCTCTGATAACTCATTCCATTTATTTGTGAAATGCTCTTTTACATCCTTCTGAACAAGAAGCAGAACAACAGCGCCTGCATCTATGACAGCCTCTACAAGGTAAATAGCTGTAGATGGAAGATGGGTCATATTGTAAGGCATATTCCTTACAACTGTAAAGGCAATAAGTGCCGCAACTGCAATGTTAAGATACTGTAAACCACTGAACATAGCCGCCGCTGCCACAACTGCAAATATTATGCCGCCGAAATCAAAGCCGCCGCCTATAAACATATTTATAACGGTTTTAACAAGCAGATATATTCCCACGATTACAACATAATTTCTGCCTGTTTCGTTATTGGTTTTCATCAGTTCTCCTCCTTGGTGAGAAGATCGTCAATTTCAAGTCTTTCGCCGTCAGCCCACAAGCCCTCAAGCTTGTAGAAGTGACGTGTTTCCTTATAGAATACGTGTATAATAATATCGCCGTAATCAAGGATAATCCAGGTATTTCCCGTATCTGCCTCACGTCTGATAGGCTCTATCCCCTTCTGTGAAAGCTGGAATTCAACCTCGTCTGCAAGAGTACGTGTATGAGTATTACTTGTACCGTTGACAATTACAAAATAGTCTGCAAGAATAGTAAGGTCGCCTATTTTTATAGCCTGTATATCCTCACCTCTTTTTGCATCAAGGGATTTTATAATAAGTTCAAGTTTTTCTTTATCTGTCATAATTAATCTTCCTTCCACCAGGGTTTCATATCAGGATTTCTCATTGGCTCTGTTGAGTCCTCGATTTCCTCAAGAGATGCCCCTGTATCATCATATAAATCATACTGATGATTGAGTACAAGCTCAACCATTGAAGTATCATTCTGGGTCATACGCGTCTGATATGGACGGTAATAGTTGTTCAGCAGGTCAATGGTTTCCTGCTTATGAACGGAATATACGGAGTAACCGTTGCCGTCTGCGGCATAGAATATAGCGTCCTCACCAGGTACTATATCAACACGGACATTTTCCATATCCACCGTTGAGGCGAAATCTGCAACCTTGCTTAAATCACCTATTGAAAGGTCGGTATAAAGCAGCTCCTTTTCGTATATCTCCTTGATATAGCTGTATAGCTTCAATCTACCCTCGTCCTTTACAATGGAGAAAAGCTTCTGCATAGCCGCTGCCATAAATCTACGCTGATTCTGCATACGGCCTATATCGCCCTGCATCCACTCACGGCGGAAACGAATAAACCACTCCGCCTGCTGTCCTGTAAGGGTAATATCGCCCTCAGGGATTATCTTATCGTGTTCATAAATAATTTCATTTTCTATTGTTATCGGTATACCACCAATGAGGTCAACAATTTCCACAATATCAAAACAGGCTGTTGTAATATATGCATCAATGGGAATACCGAAATTCTCCTGAACAGCATTTACAGTACGCTGAATAGGCGGCTGAATGCTCGGATCCCCCATTGAGTATATACTGTTAAATTTTCGTGTTACGCTACTTGTGTAGTCAGGAAAGCAGACATCACGGGGGATTTGCAGTATACGTATACTTGCGTGACCGATATCAAACTGTACAACCCATACAACGTCAGTATTGAACTCCTCCTCGTCAAATCCAAGGAAAAGAACGCTGTACTGTCCCTCAACGAGCTGAGGAAGGTCAAGTCCGTCATTCAGTTCAGGAAGTTCTTGTGCTATTTCTTCCTGTGGTTTAAGGTCAAGCTTTACATTTTCCTTGTTAAGCTCGCCCTCCATAGCAGCAGGCTTCAGATTTTTTATATAATTGTATACAGAAATATTTCCGCCATTTTCCTTATCCACAAGTATGGGCATATTCAGTACAAGAACAAACGCCACAACCAAAGCTGATACGACAGAAATAATCTTAACCGATACATTTATCAGCTTTTCATATTTCTTAGCTTTCTTTGACTTCTTTGTGGATTTTTTTCTTTTTATCTCGGTATTCTGTCGTGGCGGAACATTCTCGCCCTGACGTACTCTTACAAGCTTTTTCGGTACATCTGCATTTCCTGCCTCGTATCGTCCACGATTTTCCGTAGGTGGAGCTTCATACCTTCCGCGGTATTCCGAAGTCTCTGCCCCGATTTTCTCATTTTCCCTGCTTCGATCAACTCTTACAAGCTTTCCGAGAGGTTTATTCTGTTTGATGTCATTTGAATGAAAGTCTTTATTCTCCATTTTCATCCTCTTTTCGTTCTGTCAGTGAATTCGCTGATTTATCGGCATGTGCCGTTTACTTTTTATCCGACTTTATAAGACGTGTGTAGAAATTGTACCCCTCTACGGTGCAGGGAGGCACAACTCCGCCTTTTTTTACAACCGATTTTATAGAAAAAACAAATCCCTCAAGCATAGCCGCGTCAAGGTCAGTATATACCAGTTTGCGCATTTTATCAACATCTTTATAGCTTCTGTCTGCTGAAACAAGGTCACCAAGATATACAATTTCTTCAAGTCTTGACATACCTGCCCTGCCTACTGTATGGAAACGAATAGAATTTATAATATCAATATCCTCTATGCCCCATACGCTTTTTATGAAATACGCCCCTGCTACAGCGTGCCATAGTGAGCGTGTTTCGCGTTCCTCACGGCATATGGCAAATCCGCTTTCTTCAATAAGCCTGTACTGTTCCTCGGGAGCAAGCTCCTTGCAGACATCGTGGAGAAGTCCTGCAAAGTAAGCCTTTTCTGGGTCTTCGCCGTATTTTTCCGCAAGCTTTCTGCACTCCACCGCAACATTCAAAGAATGCTGATATCTCTTTGAGGAAAGATTATCTTTAAGATATTTCTTTTTTTCATCGGGTTTATAGAACAAAGTTATCACCTCGATAAAGTTTTCTCAATGTAATATATTGTACTACATTTTCGTGAAGATAGCAAGAGATTTTTTCATTTTCTGCAATTTTTTTTCTGATTTCAGATGAGGACATCTCCAACGGCTCTACTGGACACACAACGATTTCCCCGAATTCACGCAGTTTTTCTGCCTTTTCTTCAAGAATTTCAAAATCTCCGTCATTTCTTGAAACAACGGCAAGTGTAACCTCTTTCAGGATATCTTCAAATCTGTTCCAGCTGTCAAAGCAAAGGAGCATATCGCTGCCCACAAGAAGAAAAAGCTCAGCATCGGGAAAACGTCTGCGGAATTCCTCAATTGTATATATAGTATAGCTTTTTCTGTCGTTTACCAACTCATAATCGCAGGGAAAAAGCCTGTCGCTGCCATCACAGGCAAGTCGGAGCATTTCCATTCTGTCCTCTCCCGAAGCGTATTCGTCGCTGGAACGGTGTGGACTTATTCTTGACGGCACCAGATATACCCTGTCAAGATGAAGTATATCTGCCGCACTTTCGGCAAGATGAATATGCCCGTTGTGAACGGGGTTGAAACTGCCGCCGTATATGCCTATTCTCATTTTGCCTTTGGGATATTCTCGATAACAGGCTCTTTCGGATTACGCTTGAAAAGCACAAATTTGTTGCCTATTACCTGTACAACATCTGCACCTGTCTGCTCAGCTACAGCGTCAGCTGCCTCTCTTGCAGTCCAACCAGAATTTTCAAGAACTTTCAGCTTTATAAGCTCCCTTTTGCGGAGCGCCTCGCCGATTTCCTTGCACATCATCTCAGTAACGCCGCCCTTGCCAATCTGGAATATTGTTTCGTATTCCGCAGCAATTCCGCGGAGATACGCTCTCTGTTTACTTGTAAGCATAATTATTATCCTTTCGCTAACATTTCATATAATGCTCTTAAAGCCGCGCCGCGGTGACTGAGAGCATTTTTTTCCTCGGCTGTCATTTCAGCCATTGTCTTATCTCCAACCACAAATACAGGGTCATAGCCGAAACCGTTTGTCCCCTTTTCCTCATAGCCGATTTTTCCTATACAGCCGCCGTTTACGGTAAAACTGCACTTATCGTCTATATAAGCGATAACACACTGGAATGACGCTGTTCTTTTGTCATCGGGAATATCTTTCATTTCCTCAAGGAGTTTTGCACACTCCTGTCCCTTTGGTGCGTATCTAGCGGAGTAAACTCCCGGTCTGCCGTCAAGGGCATTGACACAAAGTCCACTGTCATCTGCAAAAACAGGCATTTTCACAATATCATATACCGCATTTGCCTTTATCATTGCATTTTCCGCAAATGTTGCGCCGTTTTCTTCTGGGTCGCAGTCTGCGCCTGCCTCACGCTGGGATATAACCTCAATTCCAAGAGGAGCCAGTATTTCCGCCGCTTCACGGAGCTTATTTGCGTTATTGGTAGCAAAAACTATTTTATTCATCGTCTCCGCCCTTTCTGCCAAAAAGTCTGCTGAAGAAGCCCTTCTTTTTCTTCTTTTCGGGCTGTTCTTCCTCTGTTTCCTCAGGCTTGGATTCCTCCTCAACCTCGGGAACATCTTCAATTTCAGGTACTTCCTCTATTTCAGGTACATCCTCAATCTCGGGTGATTCCTCGACTTTCTCAATATCTTCCACCTCGGGAGCAAGTTCGACTTCTGGAATAAGTTCAACCTCTGGCACAAGTTCTACTTCGGGAGCAAGCTGGACCTCGGGAATATCTACAATTTCCTCGTTTTTTTCCACTTCCTCAGTTTCCTCAACTTCGGGAATATTTTCAACCTCGGGAGTTTCCTCAACCTCGGCAATATCCTCGACATCTTCTATTTCCTCGATTTCAGGAACTTCCTCAATCTCAGGTAATTCCTCAATTTCAGGAATATTCTCTATCTTCTCATTTTCCTCTGCTCTCTCGGCAGCATTACGCTTAGCCTCGTCAATATCAAAGAGAGCATCAACGAACATACGGCTGTCAAATGGCTGTAAATCGTCGATTTTTTCACCTACACCAATAAGCTTAACGGGAATACCCAGCTCATTCTTGATCGAAATAACAATACCACCCTTGGCAGTACCGTCAAGCTTTGTAAGTACAATACCCGTAATAGGCGCAGTTTCGCTGAAAAGCTTAGCCTGGCTTACTGCATTCTGACCTGTTGTAGCATCCAAAACAAGGAGTATTTCACGAGAGCAGTCCCCTGCCTTGCTGTCGATGATACGATTGATTTTTTTAAGCTCCTCCATAAGATTTTTCTTGTTATGAAGTCTGCCTGCGGTATCAATTACCACAACATCGCAGTTACGAGCCTTTGCAGCGTCAAGTGAATCATATACAACAGCTCCAGGATCGCTGCCCTCAGCGTGCTTAACTATCTCAACGCCTGCACGGTCAGTCCATACCTGCAGCTGGTCAATAGCTGCTGCACGGAAAGTATCAGCTGCCGCAACAACGACTTTTTTGCCTTCCTGCTTAAACTGGTGGCAAAGCTTACCAATAGTTGTAGTCTTGCCTGCGCCGTTTACACCGATAACCATAATTACAGCAGGTGATACGGACAAGTCAAGTCCCGTATCATCGCCCATAATATCGGAAATAACCTCATGGATAAGCTCCATTATGTCATTTGGGTCAGTAATACCTCTTTCCTTGACAAGCTTACGCACTCTGTCGCATATTTCAACAGATGTATCAACGCCGATATCGCTCATAATCATCTGTTCTTCGAGTTCTTCAAAAAGCTCCTCGTCTATTTTTGTAAATGAATTGAATATACGCTGAAGTCCGCCGAGAAAGCTGTCCTTTGTTTTTTTCAGACCTTCAGCGATTTTAGTGAATAATCCCATAATATCCTCCGTTTATGATGATTTAAAGGGGTTTTTATGATTTATAAGTGAAAGTTATTGGATATCAGCTGCATCCTCCTGGAAATCTACCTGTTCCATTTTCAGCAGCTTTGATATGCCGTCCTCCTGCATTGTAACACCGTACAGCACATTTGCCTCCTCCATAGCACTTCGTCTGTGGGTAACAAGGACAAACTGAGTTGTATCAGTGAAATTTTTCAGATACTGGGCATATTTTCTTACGTTTACTTCATCAAGAGCCGCGTCAATCTCATCAAGTATACAGAATGGCGCCGGACGAAGCCGCAGAATGGCGAAATATATGGCAATCGCCACAAAGGACTGCTCGCCGCCCGAAAGGGAAATAAGGTTCTTGATTACCTTTCCGGGAGGGGCAACGCTTATCTCAATTCCCGATTCAAGGACGTTTTCAGGGTCGGTGAGTATCAGCTCAGCCTTACCGCCGCCGAAAAGCTCCACAAATATTTCCTTGAAGTTGGAATTGATAATTTTGAAGCTTTCACCGAAAATACGGCACATATCCTCCGTAAGTTCGGTAATTATTCTTTCAAGCTCCCTTTTGGAATTCTGAACGTCAGCCATCTGTGCCGACATAAACTCATATCTCTCCGATACCTCACGGTATTCCTCAACAGCGTCAACGTTAACGCTGCCAAGAGCCTTGATTTTATTCTTGACAGAATTAAGTTCAGCCTGTGCCGCTACAATATCTTCTATTTTTTCAGCAGTCTGTACCGCCTCGGAATAAGTCATTTCGTAAACATCCATAAGCTGACGCTTTATATTGGCCGTATCACGGTTTGCAGCATCGCGGCGTTCTTCAAGTCGTGTAACCTCTCCCGAAAGCTTTTCCTTTGCCTCATTAAGCTGCTTCATACCCTTTTGTATTTCACTTACAAGGCGGTTCTGCTCCGTGTGGATGTTCTGGTATCGCTGTATCTCAGCTGTATACTCATCGGCATTTCTGCCTACGTTTTCAAGCTCTTTTTCAAGCCTTGAAATATCACGCTGTTTTTCTGCTATAATACGCTGATTAAGCTCTATTTCGTTTTCAAAATGCCTGTTATCGCCGCTGAGATTTTCAAGCTCTGATTCTATACGCTTTATACCGTCGCATACAGCCTGTATATCCTTTGAAAGCTCCATTTCGCGTATTTTCATAGCCGAGAGCTTTTCTGACAGTGCAGCACGCTCCATACGAAGTTTTTCACGGCTTGACTGCTCTACAGCAAGCTTTTCCTCAGCCTCTCTGATTTCAGCGTCAAGTGCTTCTGCCGCTTTACGAGCATCAATCTCCGCCTGCTTTGCCGCTGATATGCGGTTTCTGAACTCATCCTGCTGTCTTTCGGAGTTTTCTGCCGCCGCCCTGAGCTGTCCTATAAGGACTTCAAGGCTTGAAAACTCTGCATTGATGCGGATTTCCGCAGAACTGCACTCTGACATTTCAGTCTTTGCAGATTCACGGTCATATCGCAATTTTTCAGCCTCAGCACGGAGCTTTTCCATTTTCCTGTCAAGTTCTCCACGCTGTACGGTAAGCTGATTTATTTCATCATCAAGCTTTTCAATTTCATTCTTACGAGTGAAAATTCCTGCGGATTTCTGCGCCGAACCTCCCGTAAATGAACCGCCGGCATTGATAACCTGACCGTCAAGGGTTACGATACGAAATTTATAGCCGTATTTTTTTGCAATAATTGTTGCAGAGTCGATATCCTCTGCAATGGCAATACGTCCAAGGAGTGAGGCGATAATACCGCTGAATTTGCTGTCATAGACTACGATTTTATCAGCCATAGCAACAAAACCATCGCAATCTTCCAATCCCTTTTCCCTGAATTCGTAGCCCTTTACCGAGGTTATAGGGAGAAAAGTTGCACGTCCGCCGTGATTTTCTTTAAGGAATCTGATACCACGCTTTGCTGCGTCCTCATTTTCCACGATAAGATTCTGCATTGCGCCGCCCAAAGCCGTTTCTACAGCAAGGGCATACTGCCCGTCAACGCTGATATTCTGCGCCACTGTGCCGTAAATTCCGCTTAATCTGCCTTGTTTTGCGGCTTTCAGTATCTGCTTTACACTACCTGCAAAGCCCTCCATACTATTTTCAAGGTCAATGAGGATTTTCTTCCTCTGTTCGCGGTTTTTCAGCTCATACAGAGATTTTTCAAGCTCCGATTTTGCATTTTCAAAGCCTTCCTTACGGGAACTGTAAAGCCTCTCTATTCCGTTTAATTTATTAGCAAGCTCTGATTTCTTCTGGTCGATTTTCTGTAATTCCGCCTTATTATCAGCGATTTTCTTCTTATAACCTTCTACAGCATTTTCTGTATCTCCCACGCTTTCAAGCAGCTCATTAAGACGTTTTTCCTCGTCGTATGCCTGCTGTTTTGCCGATTCTGCAGCAAAATTCAGCTCTGTCTGCCTGATATGGAGATTATTTATCTCATTATTAGCCTTTTCAACAGAATCGCCGATTTCAGAATTTTTACCCTCAGCAGCCTGAGTTTCAGCAAGAATACTGCCGATTTCTTCTGAAAGTAAAGCTTTTTCGGATTCAAGGTCGGCTATTTTTTTCTCCGCCTCTTTACGGCGCAGTTCAAGGTCACGCTTTGTTTCCTCCGACTCCGCCATAGCCTTTTTAGCCTTTTGTATTGCCTCTCCGCAGTGGCTTATATCATTCTCAAATACCGCAATATCAGACTTTTTCTGTGATGAGGACTGCTCCTCCTCAATCATTTTACGCCGCAGTTCATCGGATTTCATCGTACATTCCTGCATACGTCGGTAGCTGTTCTGCAGCTTTTCTTCCTCGCGGGCAATGTCATTTTCCGTATTTTCATACTCTGCACGGCTGAGAAGTATATTTTCCTCTAACTTGTCAAGCTTAACCTTCAATTCATCAAGGCGGTTAACCCACACTGACAGCTCCAGACGTTTTCTTTCGTCAGCAAGCTTAATGAATTTCTGCGCCTTTTCCGACTGTATTTTCAGCGGTCCTACACGACTTTCAAGCTCTGAGAGTATATCCGAAAGACGAAGAATGTTCTCCTGCGCTGCTGTCAGCTTACGCTCCGCTTCAAGCTTTTTGTAGCGGAATTTGGAGATACCTGCCGCTTCTTCAAATATATCACGGCGCTCATTGCTCTTTGCGCCCACAATTTCAGCAATACGTCCCTGTCCGATAATAGAATAACCGTCACGTCCAAGTCCCGTATCCATAAAAAGCTCATTTATATCCTTAAGACGGCACGACCTGCCATTTATCATATATTCACTTTCACCGCTGCGGTAAAGTTTACGGGTAACTGCAACCTCGTCACCCATATCAGAAAGCACACCGTCAGAATTGTCTATATTAAGGGTAACAGCGGCAAAGCCCATAGGTTTTCTTGCAACAGTACCGGAAAAAATAACGTCCTCCATTTTGTTTCCTCGGAGAGTTTTTGTGGACTGCTCACCGAGAACCCAGCGAACAGAGTCGCCGATATTACTTTTTCCGCTGCCGTTGGGACCTACAACCGCTGTAAGACCTTTGTCAAAGGTAAGGCTGATTTTATCGGGAAAGGATTTGAATCCCTGTATTTCCAGTGATTTAAGATACACTTACTCACCTCCGCACTTCTGAAATTTTTATCTCGTATTTCGGAACATCAACATTTCCGATTATTTTTATACTAATACCCTGCTTTTTAAAGTATTCGCAGTTTGATTTTTTATGTCCCATTGCCTTGCTTATGCAAGTTGATTTAACAGCAATAATGAAGTCATTGCCGCCCTCGCATTTGACTATTTCCGCAATTTTCCGCCTATATATAAGACTTTCACATATTTCACGGAATGCAGGGTGGTAAAATCCACCCACCATATCCTGCTCTACAAATTCAGAGGCATGAAGTCCACATTTTATGACCCTTATGCCCTTATTTTCAAATCTCATCATTGCGTCAGCGACAAATTCCGTTACTTCTTCAAAAGAAAATGTGCCGTATTCTCCCGATTGATAAAGCTCGCCCAGTCGTGTGCCTTTCAATATAACAACAGGGTATATCCGCACTGTATCCGGATGAATTGCCATTATCCTTTCAAGGGTTTCATACTCATCAGCCATTTCGCTTTTGTAAAGTCCAACCATCATCTGCAAGCCCAGCTCAAAGCCATACTCACGGATAAGCGCCACCGCATTTTCCACATCTGCCGAAGAATGTCCACGCTCGTTGGCTTCAAGAACTTTATCAGACATTGACTGCGCACCAAGCTCAATTGCCGTTACACCGTATTTTTTCAGCAGTGTCAGAATATTCCTGTCTATGCAGTCGGGACGGGTTGATATACGTATACCTTTGAATTTGCCATTCCCAACAAATGGGTATGCCGCTTCAAGAAGTTCAAGCATATATGCCTGCGGTATTGCCGTAAAACTGCCGCCGAAAAAGGCTATCTCCGTATTTTCAGGCGATTTCACCTCTGCAAGCGCCTTTTCACATATCTCCCTTACGTCCTCCCCGCGAGGTATACGTTGTGCGCCGCTTATTGTCCGCTGGTCACAGAAGCTGCACCTGTGGGGACAGCCGATATGGGGTATAAATATTGATATATTTGCGTGTTTCATATGCTCGTATTATAGCCCATAAGCTCTAAGGCTTCCTTAGCGGCAAGCTGCTCCGCATCCTTTTTACTTCTGCCTTTTCCCTTGCCGATTACCTGCGAATTAAGCATAACCTCTACCACAAATCGCTTGTTGTGGTCGGGGCCTTCCTCACCGATAAGGACATATTCAACCTTTTCCTCAGGATTTTTCTGAACGATTTCCTGTAAAACTGTCTTGAAATCGCCGAAAGCCATTTTGGTTCCATTTACAGGATTTTCGGGGATAAAGCGGAGAATATGCTTCCTTACCGCCTCCATACCACCGTCCAGATAAATTGCGGCGATAACAGCCTCAAATGCATCCGCAAGAATGGAGGGACGCTCTCTGCCACCTGTATTTTCCTCACCCTTACCGAGAAGTATATATTTACCCAGGTTAATCTGCTGTGCAAATACGTGGAGGCTCTTTTCGCACACAAGAGACGCGCGAAGCTTTGTCAGATCACCTTCAGCTACAGAATCAAGCTGTTTATACAGAAAATCCGATACAACCACGGAAAGAACGCTGTCACCAAGGAATTCAAGACGCTCATTGCTGCCTCTGGGATTTTTCCTCTCATTTGCATAGGAGGAATGTGACAAAGCATTAATCAGCAGATTTTTATTCCTGAATTTATAGCGTATTTCTTTTTCAAAGTTTAAAATGTTTTCAATATCATTCATCTTTATTGTCCCTCTGTGAATTTGCCGCAACGTAATTTTCAATTGCACCTATAACATTTCCGTCAACACACTGCTTTGCCTGTCTTACAGCGTTGTAGAATGCTGTAGCATCGGAACTGCCGTGAGCTTTTATAACAGGCTTTTTAACGCCCATAAGAGCAGAGCCGCCTGTTTCGCGGTAATCCATCTGCTTTTTGAAGCTTTTAATTTTGCCCATAGAGAACAATGCACCAAGAACACCTGCTCCCGAGAAAATCCACTTCATCTTCTTCGCAAAAAATGAACCCATTCCCTCATAGAGCTTAAGCACGATATTTCCAGTAAAGCCGTCTGTTACAACTACATCAAACTCGCCCTTAGGCAGGTCACGTGCTTCAACATTTCCCTTAAAATTAAGTCCTGATTTTTCAAGAAGCTTGTATGTTTCAATTTCAAGCTCTCTGCCCTTTGTATCCTCGGCACCGATGTTGAGAAGTCCCACTTTAGGATTTTTAACGCCCATAACCTTTTCTGCATAGGCACTTCCCATAACGGCAAACTGCACCAGCATATCAGGGCGGCACTCCGTATTTGCACCTGCGTCAAGAAGGATAAAACTGCCCTTATCAGCAGGAAGTACAGGCGATGGAGCAACTCGCTTTATGCCCTTGATACGCTTTACAATAAAGGTAGCACCCATTACAAGTGCGCCTGTGCTGCCTGCGGAAACAAAAGCGTCGCCCTTATCCTCTGCAAGAAGCTGCATACCAAGCGCCATAGAGGTATTCTTACCTGATTTTATAATCTGATTTGGTTCTTCGTGTATGTCAAAAATATCGTCCGTGTGGACAATCTCCATACCATCAAGACTTACGCCGTTATCAGCAGCACATTTTTTTATCTTATCCTGACTGCCTGTAAGGATTATCTGTACTCCAAGCTCCTTTACAGCCTGTTCACAGCCCTTTATGACTTCAAGAGGCGCATTATCGCCTCCGAAAGCGTCAACTATTATCTTTGCCAATTCTATCCAGCTCCTCTCTCAAAGCCGCAACTGCCCTATTAGCATATACGCCGTATTTTTCCTTTTTGTCACGTATTCTTTCACCGATATCGGGAAGTATACCCATATTTGCACCCATAGGCTGGAATTTTCCGCTGTTGAAAGTATCGCTTATATAAGCGGTCAACGCTCCAAGCATTGTTTCACGGGGAAGATTTATGGGTTCAAGTCCGAGAATTTTTCTTGCGGCTGCTGTACCTGCAATAAGTCCGCTTGCCGCCGATTCCATATATCCCTCAACACCTGTTATCTGTCCTGCAAAGTAGATATTATCATTGTTTCTCATTGAAAAATCGCAGTTGAGAAGTTCAGGACTGTTGATAAAAGTGTTTCTGTGCATAACGCCGTAGCGCATAAATTCTGCATTTTCAAGCCCGGGAATCATCGAGAAAACACGCTTCTGCTCGCCAAATTTCAGATTTGTCTGAAATCCCACAAGATTGAACAGGGTAGCCTCTTTGTTCTCACGGCGAAGCTGTACCACCGCATAGGGACGCTTTCCCGTACGAACATCAGTGATACCCACAGGCTTCATAGGGCCGAAACGCATTGTATCAACTCCCCTTGTAGCAAGCACCTCGATAGGCATACAGCCCTCGTATACGCTGAACGGATGAGTTTCAAAATCCTTTAACTGTACACGCTCCGCAGATATGAGAGCATTGTAAAATCCCAGATATTCCTCTTTATTCATAGGACAGTTGATATAATCAGCATCGCCCCTGTCATAGCGTGAAGCAAAGAATACCTTTTCCTTGTCAAGACTTTCATAGGTCACAATGGGAGCAGCCGCATCATAAAAGCTAAGTCCTTCACCGCAAAGCCCCTTTATAATATCCGCCATAGCGCCATTTGTAAGAGGGCCTGTAGCGATAATATTTATACCCTCGGGAAGCTCCGTAACCTCCCCTTCGATTACCTCTATAAGGGGATTTGTGCGGATTTTTTCAGTAACGGCATCAGAAAATTTTTCTCTGTCAACAGCAAGAGCCCCCCCTGCTTCAACGGAATTTTCCTTTGCACAGGGTACTGTAAGTGAACCAAGCATTTCCATTTCTGCTTTAAGCAGACCTGCCGCAGATTCAAGTCTTGCAGCTTTAAGGGAGTTTGAACATACAAGCTCCGCAAACCCCTTGTATTTGTGAGCAGGGCTGAATTTCTGGGGTTTCATCTCGTAAAGTCTAACATTTATACCATACCGCGCCAGCGCCCATGCAGCCTCACAGCCTGCAAGTCCTGCTCCGATAACATTAACCGTCACACTCATTTTTTCAGTTCCCTTTCATAGGTACAGCCTTCATTTTCGCAGATAAGCTTACCCGACTTTCCGCCCTTGTTGAAAAGGGATTTTCCACATTCGGGACACTTCTCCGCAGTAGGCACATTCCAGGTCATAAACTCACAGTCGGGATATCCCTCACATCCATAGAAGCTTCTGCCCCTCTTGGATTTTTTCAGCAGCATCTTCTTGCCACATCTTGGACAGCATCCGTCAGATTCGGTAACAAGCTGCTTTGCGTTCTTACATTCGGGGAATCCCGGACAGGCAAGGAATTTACCGTATCTGCCGTATTTGATAACCATATTTTTACCGCAGTTTTCGCAGATAACGTCCGTTTCCTCATCGGGAACCTTTACACGCTTGCCTTCCATAGCAGTTTCTGCTTTTTCAAGATCAGAAGCAAAATCCTTGTAGAACTCGTGAAGTGTAGCAACCCAGTCCTTTGCGCCCTTTTCAACTTCGTCAAGATTACTTTCCATATCAGCAGTGAATTTTGCATCAACAATGCCCTTGAAATGCTCTTTCATAAGCTCTGTTATTACTTCGCCCAAGGATGTGGGTTTAAGCTGTTTTCCCTCGTGTTCTACGTACTGTCTTGCAGTAATTGTAGATATAGTTGGGGCATATGTTGAAGGTCTGCCTATGCCGTTTTCTTCAAGTGCCTTGATAAGTGAGGCTTCTGTATATCGCGGTGGAGGCTGTGTGAAATGCTGATTCCCGCCGATTGATTTAAGCTTGGGCTTATCTCCCACAGCAAGGGGCGGAAGCTCCTTTTTAGCAGCCTCTTTACCCTCTGTTGCCTCCTCATAAAGAACGGTAAATCCGTTGAATTTCACAGAATATCCCGATGCACGGAATACGCACCCATTTGCTGATATATCAGCTGAAACCGTGTCAAGAAGTGCATTAGCCATCTGACTTGCAATAAATCTTGACCATATAAGGTCGTACAGCTTATACTGGTCGCTTGTAAGGCTTGACTTTACACGGGCAGGAGTAAGCTCGGGAAGTGAAGGACGTATCGCCTCATGAGCGTCCTGTGCGTTATTCTTGGATTTGAATACTCTCGGCTTATCGGGAAGATAATCTTTGCCGTAAACATTTTCGATATATTCAGCCGCAGCAGCCTTTGCCTCGTCGGAGATACGCAGGCTGTCTGTTCTCATATAAGTGATAAGACCAACGGCACCAATACCTTCGATATCAACACCTTCGTAAAGCTCCTGCGCGGCTTTCATTGTACGCTTTGAGGTAAAACCAAGCTTTTTTGAAGCCTCCTGCTGCATAGTGGATGTAATAAAGGGAGGTGCAGGCTGTTTTCTTGTAACGCGCTTTTTAACGGCAGTTACCTCGTATTCAGCACCCTCTAAACGTTTCAGAAGCTCATCAGCCTGCTCTTGATTTGCAAGCTCAAACTTTTCACCGTCAATGGTAAGAAGTGACGCGTCAAAAACCTTTCTTGACCCCGGAGCTGTAAACTTAGCATCAATTGACCAGTATTCCTTAGGTACAAATGCGCGTATTTCGTTTTCCCTGTCAACCACAAGACTTACAGCAACAGTCTGAACACGTCCTGCGGAAAGACCTCTCTTAACCTTTTTCCAGAGAAAAGGACTTAGTTTATATCCCACAAGGCGGTCAAGAATACGTCTTGCCTGCTGTGCGTTAACAAGGTCTATATCAATCTTATGGGGATTACTCATACCGTTTGTAACGCCCGATTTTGTAATTTCATTGAACGCTACACGGATATCATCCTCAAGGTCGAGCTTGAGCATCTGTGCAATATGCCACGAAATAGCCTCTCCCTCACGGTCAGGGTCGGTTGCGAGGAATATTTTTTCGCTTTTCTTAGCGCGTTTCTTTAAATCCTTGATAACTTCGCCTTTTCCCTTCATATCAATGTACTGAGGCTTGAAATCATCCTCAACATCAACACCCAGCTTTGATTTCGGTAAATCTCTGACGTGTCCCATTGAGGCTATAACTTCATAACCCTTTCCAAGATATTTCTGAATTGTTTTAGCCTTTGCAGGCGACTCTACTATAACTAAATTTGCCATTTATATCTAACCTCTTAATATATGTCACAGCACAACAATGTGCCGAATTATCACAATAACTCATATATTCTTCCAGGGCAGGATTTTACAATCCCCCGAATTTCCAGCTCCGTAAGCTCCATCATAAGCTCTGCGGAGTCCATATCAAGCTCTGCACATATAACATCAGCGTGAAGTCTGCCTTCTCTGCGGAGAATACCCGCAATTGCCTTCTGCACGTCTTCAAGCTCAGAGAAATCATCCTCAGCACTATATACCACATCTTCTTCCTTGCTGTTATCGCTTTCACTGTCATCAGAACGGGAATTTTCAGCCATTTCTGACAGCATAGAATGCGCAACTGAGAAGAAATGCGGCTTATTTTCAGGCTTAATCTGTAAGCGTTCTCCTGTGATACAAGCATATGCGTCGGATTTCACTTCCGAATCAGCAGGAGAACCCACACGGAAAAAATCGGTTATATCCTCCTCACTTGTAACAGGCAGCGCCCCTTCCTTCATAAGAATGATATTTCCGCCGTATGTGCTGCTGAAAATATCCGCAGGAGGAAGAACAAAAACCTCACGACCCTGTTCAGCGGCAAGTCTTGCCGTAATAAGCGAACCTGATGTTGCGGAAGCCTCAAAGACAACAGTTGCCCTGCCTATAGCTGATAATATTCTGTTTCTTTTAGGAAAATTACCACGCATAGGCTTTGTTCCGGGAGGATATTCGGATATGAATACACCTCCTGATTCAATTATTTTTTCACGGAACTGAACATTTTCCTTAGGATAGTCCACATCAACACCGCAGCCAAGAACGCATATTGTGGGATATCCAGCCTCAGCCGCCGCAAGATGTGACGTTATATCAATACCCACAGCAAAGCCGCTTGTAATAACATACCCCTTTTTAGCAAGCTCCGAACATATTTTGTTACAGGCGGATATACTGTAATTTCCAGCCTTTCTTGTACCAACGCTTGTAATAGTCTTTGTACCCGAAAGACAAGCTGTATTGCCCTTGCAAAACAGCGCAGGAGGCGGATCGGGAATAAATCTGAGATGGCTGGGATAATCGGAATCAGCATAAGTAATTATGGAAATTCCCCTTTTATCACATTCAGCAATAAGCGCCTCTGCATCCTTAAGATTATATGATTTGATATTATGAATTTCATTTTCTGTAAGTCCGACAGCACTGCCTGTTGAGATAAGTTCGCAGCAAACCTCCTCAACTGTTTCAAAAACGCTCATAAACTGCCATAATCTGTAGGTTCCGCCGCCAAAAACCATACTGAGCCAAACCCAATACTTTTTACTGTTCATTTTTTCAGCTCCCACATAAGAATTCCTGCAGCCATAGCCGCATTAAGTGAGTTTATAGTACCATTCATAGGGATTGTTACACGTCTGCTGCATCTGAGAGCGATATCACGGGGAAGTCCGCTGCCCTCGTTGCCGATGAATACAGCCTGCCTGCCATCAAAGGAGATATCCGTAATCTTCTGAGCATCGGTATCAATAACAGCAGCAGATGTACATATACCGCCCTTTTTCAGCATATCAAAAAGAGCATCCGTATCGTTTTCGATACATATATTCATACGAAAAACGGAACCCATAGTTGCACGGATAACCTTAGGGCTATAAAGGTCGCAGCTGCCAGAAAGTATAATACCGTCAATGCCAAGAGCGTCGGCAGTACGTATAATCATACCAACATTGCCAGGGTCCTGTAAGCCGTAAAGGACGGCATATCGGCAATTGTCCGTAAATACAGGCTTTTTCGCCGCAGGTATCGCACATATGGCAAATACACCCTGAGTTGTATCCGTTGAAGCAATTCTATTGCCAAGTTCATTTGAAACGACAAGCGTTTTTGTATTTCTCAAATCAGCCTGTAATAGAGCCTCTCCGTACTTTTCATAAGCATTTTTGGTCATTATAAGATGAGTTATACCGCTTTCCTCACGGAGAGCATCCTCGGTTATACGAAGCCCCTCCAACACGAATAAGCCGTACTGGAGCCTTTCTTTTTTTGAAGAAGAAAGCTTCTGATACAGCTTGATAACGGGATTATCTTTAGATGTAATAATGTTTTCCAATATTCAACCCTCTCCTATTCCAAGTACAACAAAACACGCTCTTTATATATAGGAGCGTGTTGTCGTACAGTTGTGATTAAAGAGCAGCCTTAGCCTTCTCAACGATTGCAGCAAAGCCTGCAGCGTCGTTGATAGCGATTTCGGAGAGCATCTTTCTGTTGAGAGTGATGCCAGCCTTCTTGCAGCCGTTCATAAATGTAGAATAGTTCATACCATTCATCTTAGCAGCAGCTGAGATTCTTGCAATCCAGAGCTGTCTGAAAGTTCTCTTCTTGAGCTTTCTACCAACGTAAGCGTAGTTGCCTGACTTCATTACAGCCTGTTTAGCCATCTTGAAGTGCTTGCTCTTTGCGCCCCAGTAGCCCTTAGCGAGCTTTAATGTCTTATTTCTTCTCTTACGAGTCATCATTGCACCTTTAATACGTGCCATAATCTTATACCTCCGGAATAATTAGTAATAAACGTTGTTCGGGACAATCTCCCGTCAGATTACATATAAGGAACGAGCTGCTTGATTGTAGGAGCGTTAGCGCTGCCTGCAACACCTGCGTTACGAGCAATTCTCTTACGCTTTGTATCCTTCTGTGTAAGTCTGTGTCTCTTGTTTGTGTGCTGGTACTTTACCTTGCCGTTTCCTGTAATCTTAATACGCTTCTTTGCACCGGAATGAGTTTTAACCTTCACCTTTGCCATTGAATATTCCTCCTTAATTAGAACTTATCAGTTCTTTTTGGGACTTACAAACATAACCATGCTGCGTCCCTCCATTTTAGCCGGCTTGTCAACAGAACCTGCTGCGGAAACAGCCTCCTTGAAGCGATCAAGCAGCTCTGCACCGAGTTCAGGGTGAGCAATTGCTCTCTTACGGAATCTCACGGACACCTTAAGCTTGTCGCCTCCCTGAAGGAACTTGACAGCCTGGTTGACCTTTGTTTCAAAATCGTGGGTATCAATAGTGGAGAACATACGAATCTCCTTGATAGCGACTGTTTTCTGGTTCTTCTTCGCTTCTTTTTCACGTTTAGCCTGCTCAAAGCAGTACTTTCCGTAGTCCATAATACGACATACGGGCGGTGTTGCCTGTGGAGCGATTTTAACAAGGTCTAAATCCTTGTCGTAGGCTAATTTCTGGGCATCCTTGGCAGACATAGTGCCAAGCTTTTTTCCTTCATCGTCGATAACGAGAATTTCTTTATCTCGAATCTCTTCGTTGATCTGCAGTTCCTGTTTGCTAATGTTCAAGCACCTCCGGACATAAAATAAGTGAGTGCAGAAATATCCACACTCACACAATACGCAATTATCCTATTAAAAAGATTATAACATATTGACCGTTTAAGCTTAGCCTGACGGTGAGAACGGACTTGTTCTGCTTTCTTACTCAAATAGTATACACCATTTCTCAGAAATTGTCAAGGGTTTATTTCTTTTTCGTCATTTTGCACAGTATATTTATCAATCAACTCTTTTATTTTATCCCATACAGCAAAACGCACCTCATATTTTTCGGGATAATGGAGAATATCCTTTTCCTCATCGGTGAAAAACTCCTCCGCCTCATCGGATTTCTCCACTTTTTCGGTCTCCTTTTCCTCACAGGCAGCAGGGAGACAGAGTGGCGGATACATCACACACCACCAATTCCCCCCCTGTGCAGAGCCGATTTTAACGCGGAGAGCGCGGTACTCCCCTGCCGGCATTGTTATATCCTCATAAACCCGTTCATCAAAAACAACATCTGCAAGCTCCGCAGAAACAGGGAGATAACAGCCGTTTTCGCGGAGGATTTCCTCAGCTTTTTCCTCTATTATATCAAGATTTTCCGCAGCTGTCAATTCCGCCTCAGCAAGAGTATCGGCATTTCTGAAAATATCCGCTTCAAGAAGCCCATCGCGGACTTTAAGCTTCAGAGACTGAGCGTATTCAGTATCAGAATCCGCAAGGATATGAAGCCGCAGAACGCTGTTTCTCAGACTGTCAAGCCGCCTGCCGTCGCGGATAAATCCAACGCCGTTTGATATAAGTAAAGTAAAAATAAAACCGCCCAATAGAATTATGTTCATATGTTTTTTCACAAAAATCACCTCGCAGTAAATATTGGCTTTATACCACGGTATATTCAAGATTTTTTCGCCTGTTTACCCCCATTTGCGACAAAATATTATGCCGCAGAAGTGTATTTCCGATAAAATCAAGGCGAATAGAGAAGAATATCACGTTTTTTACGTGAAATCTTTGACTTTACGGAACATATTTTACACATTATAATAATATAAACAGACAAATCAAACAAAAGAAATTCCAAGGAGAAAAACATATGAAAAAGATAATTATATCAGCTGCAATGTCAGCAATTACCGCCATTTCTGCAATCCCGACTGTTTCAGCCTGTGCCGTTGAAAAAGAACCGGGATATGTTTACACAATAATCAACAACGAAGCCACCGTGACAGGCTTTGAGGGCGAGCCTGTATACATAGAAATTCCCCAGACGATAGAGGGCTGCCGCGTCACTGAAATACGCGACAACGCTTTTTATGAGTGTGGCAGCTTAAAGCATATCACACTCCCCGATACCATTGAAAAAATCGGCCACCACGCATTTTATGCCTGTTCTGCGCTGGAAAGCGTTATAATCCCCGATTCCGTGAAAGAAATCGGAATGGGCTGCTTCTGCGGCTGTGAAAGCCTTTCTGCGGTCTCTCTGTCAGAAAAGCTGACCCGTCTCCCAGATTCCTGCTTCCGAAGCTGCACAAGCCTCACCGCTTTTGATTTCAGCGAAAATATCACGGAAATAGGCGATTTCTGTTTCAGCGGATGTACCTCCCTTGACAGCGTATCAATAAGCGATTCCCTTAAATCAATCGGCGACTGTTCATTTTATATGTGCGGTCTGGATTCTGTATATATCCCCTCCTCAGTTGAACAGCTGGGCGTTTGCTCCGTGGGATATACCCCCACAAATTCCGGGGCATCACAGATAGAAGGATTTACTATATTAGGGCAGAAAAAGTCTGCTGCCGCCGATTATGCCGATGAAAATGCACTTTCTTTCCGCAATGCCGAGGATTCCGTTCACGCCTTTGCTGTTCAGCGTATTAACGGCCAGCGTATTGCAATTCCCTCTGTATTTCTGATAGCTTGCGGCATATTAATTTTATTTATTCCGATTAAATATTTATTAAGAAGAAAAAGATAAAAATCAGCAATAATTGAATAGGCAATTCGCAAGAAATGACGATTTTTCAAAAAAACCGCAAAAAAACTATTGCATTTTTATGAATAATATGTTATGATAAGTATACCCGATGTTGAATTGTCTCGTTTATTTATCGAGGGATAAGCTAAATTATGTATTAAACGAGATTAAAAAAAGAAAATTTACGGAGGTTTTAAGAATGAAAACATTTAAAAAAATCGTTTCGGCAGCTATGTGTGCCGCTGTTGCTGTTTCTCAGCTTACAGCCTTTACTCCTGCCGTAAACGCTGCAGAAGAGCTTGCAGACTCTCTTGCTAACGACTCTGGCCTTGACATTGACTATGCCCGTGCTTTGCAGTATTCCATTTATTTCTATGACGCTAATATGTGCGGAACAGAAGTAAACGAGAACAACCGCTATAAGTGGAGAGGCGACTGCCACACTTATGACGCACAGGTTGAGCTTGTAGCAGGTATTTCAGAAGATTTCGTTGGTACTAACCTTTCACAGTCATTCATTGATAAGTACAAGGACGTTCTCGATCCCGATGGCGACGGCTGTGTTGACGTTGCAGGCGGTTTCCACGACGCAGGTGACCACGTTGAGTTCGGTATGCCCGAAAACTATTCAGCTGCTGCTCTCGGTTGGGGATACTATGAATTCCGTGACTCATATGTGAAAACAGGTCAGGACGACCATATTGAAACAATTCTCCGCTACTTCAACGACTACCTTATGAAGTGTACATTCCGCGACGACAGCGGTGAGGTTATTGCTCACTGCTATCAGGTAGGTGACGGTGATATTGACCACGCTTACTGGAATTCACCCGAAATTGATGAAATGGGCAGACCTGCTTTCTTCCTTACAGCAGACAAGCCACAGATTGACTATACAACATCCGCTGCCGCTTCCCTCGCACTCAACTACCTCAACTTCAAGGATACAGATCCCGAATATGCCGAGAAATCCCTTGATTATGCAAAGGCTCTCTGGGATTTCAGTGTAACTGCTCTTGAAAAGCACGGTGCAGAAGCTGTTCTCAGTGATAACGCAGACGGCCCTAAGGGTTACTACCGCTCCGAAAAGTGGGTTGACGACTTCTGCTGGGCAGCAGGTTGGCTCTTCCTTTGTACAGAGGATGTATCCTACCTCGAAGCAGGCGCTCCCTACTATGACTACTACGCTCCAAGCGGCTGGTGCTTCTGCTGGAATGACGTATGGAGTGGCGCAGCTTGCGTATGGGCTCGTATCAATCAGGAATACCCCGAAGTTGACCTTATCAATATGCTGAGAAAAGCACAGGGTAAGAACGAATATGTATTTGAAAATATCTGGGAACAGGTTCAGAAGTGTCTCCCCACATGGCAGGGACTTGAAACTCCCCAGGGTTACGCATTCCTCAATCAGTGGGGTTCAGCTCGTTACAATACAGCTATGCAGCTTATCGGTCTTGTTTACGATAAGTACACAAATAATGGTCAGCCAGGCGAATTCTCCAAGTGGGCACAGAAGCAGATGCACTACCTCATGGGCGAAAACGACCTTACATTTGAAGAAGCTGCTACAACAGGCGGCCCTACACACGGCAGCAGAAGCCTTATCGTTGGTTATAACGAAAATTCCGCAAGATTTCCACACCACAGAGCTGCTTCAGGTCTTACAAAGTGTGAAGATCCCGATGAGCATAGATACGTTCTCTACGGCGCTCTCGCAGGCGGCCCCGGCTCCTCTGACGAGCATAACGATATGACATCAGACTGGATTGACAACGAAGTTACAATCGACTATAACGCTGCATTCGTAGGCGCTTGCGCAGGTCTTTACGAATTCTTCGGCACAGAGGATATGGCTCCTACAAAGAATTTCCCACCCGATCCTAAGTTTATCGCTGGTGAAGGCGGTGGAAACAACTACTGGATTAACGCTTGCGGTATTGACGACCTCAACGCTGACGGCTGCGGAGTTACAAAGGTATCATTTATGGTAATGACAGACTCCATAAAGGGTTCAAAGGATATTTCCGTAAGATATTATTTCAACGCTTCCGAAATTGCAAATATTGACAGCGTTAAGGCTTCTGAGCTTTACGATCAGGCAGCAGTTGAAGCTGCTCCTGCTGACGGCGTTATCACAGGTATTCATAAGTATGACAAGCTCGATGATACATATTATGTAGAAATCAAGTTTGACGATTACAAGATTGCAAACTCCGCTAAGAAGTATCAGTTCACAGTAGGTATGTACTACGGTGATACTTGGGATCCTACAAATGATACAAGCTATGACGGTCTTAAGATTTTCACAGAGGATGATGCATTCTTCGGCACTGGAAACGAAGTAAAGGCAGAGGGTATCTGTATTTATGACGGCGATGTTCACGTCGGCGGTGTTGAGCCTGACGGTTCAGTTCCTGTAGTTCCCGAGCCTACAGATCCTCCTGCAGATAATCCCACAGAGGCTCCTACAGTTGAGCCTACAGAAAAGCCCACATCAGGCGGAAATGCAGGTGGAACAAGCGTAACTCTTGCAGGTGACGCAAACTGTGACGACGCTGTAACAATGGCTGACGCAGCTGCAATCTTCCAGAGCATCGGAAACGCTGATAAGTACGCACTTTCCGAGCAGGGCAGCGCTAATGCGGACGTTGACGGCAAGAAGGGCATAACAGCCTCTGACGCTATCACAATCCAGAAATATACAGCAAAACTCATTTCATCACTTCCTATAGCATAATTATTTCGGGGACGGCTTCACGGCTGTCCCCTATTTCATAAGCGGACAGATTATTTATCCCTCTATATAATACATTCGAGTAAAGTCGAAAAAAAAGGACACGTTTTTTGCTATTTCGGATATATTTTTTTATTTTAACAATAAGACTCTGCTTGATTTCGGAGCAAAAGTCGGATGTATCGGCAATTCTAACAAGTAATGCGAGATAAAATTTCAAAAAAACCCTTGACAAAGGGAAAAATATGTGATATAATGTATTTACCTCATTTGGGGTTATTTTTTATGTCTGAATTTCGGACATACCTGCCCCACCGAGGGAGGCAAACAACCTATCTTCGCTTAATGCGGAGGAAGTAATCTATTCAGGAGGTGCCGATATGAGAGTCAAAATTACATTGGCATGCACAGAGTGCAAGCAGCGTAATTACGTTTCCAAGAAGAACAAGAAGAACGATCCCGACAGAATCGAAATGAAGAAGCATTGCAAATTCTGCCGCAAGCACACTCTTCACAAGGAAACAAAGTAATCGGAGGGGAGTATTTTTATGGCTAAGAACAAGGAAAATACATCTTCCGATTTATACGTGAAGAAGGATGCCGATTTATCCGAGAAAAAGGATAAAAAGGAAAAGAAATCCGAAAAAAAGCAGCCTAACAAGGTTGCAAAATGGTTCAAGGAGCTGAAAATCGAATTCAAGAAAGTCGTTTGGCCTTCAAAGAAAACTGTTATCAACAACACAGGTATTGTTCTTGCTGTTGTTGCTGCATCAGCTATTCTCGTTGGTCTGCTTGACACAGGATTCCTTGGACTTATGCGTCTTATCTACGGTCAGGGTTGACCAATGGAAATCTGAGGAGGATTAGTTTATGTCAGAAGCAGCTAAGTGGTACGTAGTACACACATATTCAGGCTACGAAAATAAAGTTGCCCAGAATATTGAAAAGGTTGTTGAAAACCGTAAGCTTCACGAGCTTATCCAAGAGGTCAGAGTTCCTACCGAAAGGGTAATCGAAACTGTCAATGGCAAGGAAAAAGAATTTGAACGCAAAACCTTCCCCGGTTACGTTCTTATAAAAATGGTTGTTACCGACGATACTTGGTATATCGTAAGAAATACCAGAGGCTGCACAGGCTTCGTTGGTCCTGCTTCCGTTCCTACTCCCCTTTCTGAAGAAGAAGTTATGAAAACCTTCGGCGTTGATGTTTCAACTCCCGTTGTTGAAGTTAACTTCAAAGAGGGCGACAGTGTTCAGATATCCGGTACAGCTATGGACGGCTTCATCGGCGTTGTTCAGAGCATTAACTTTGAAGACCGTACAGTTGATCTTCTTGTATCAATGTTCGGCCGTGAAACACCCACTACCCTGCCTATAAGCCAGGTCGTTGCGGTGGATTAAACATTTATTTAAAAAGAAGCCCCACGGGCTTCAGTGGGAGAGAATAATCGGTTTTCCGATATTAGTCTCGCCATTTACCACATTTATGGAGGTGCGAATACATGGCACAGAAAGTAGTTGGGTACATTAAGCTTCAGATCGCAGCAGGAAAGGCTACTCCTGCACCGCCTGTTGGTCCGGCTCTCGGTCAGCACGGCGTTAATATCATGGCATTCACAAAGGAATTCAATGAGAGAACAAAGAACGACATCGGTATGATTATCCCTGTTGTTATCACAGTTTACGCTGACCGTTCATTCTCATTCATCACAAAGACTCCCCCC